>JANPHT010000227.1:0-101229 GCA_031424595.1 Planctomycetota bacterium | reverse complement strand
TCCCAGTTCCAGAACAGCAATGATGTCGGGGTCTGCCTTCTTCAGTGCGGCAATGATACGATCATACTGCATGTTTTGGGTGAGAACGTTGATCGTGCAGACCTTCAATGCAAAATTCGCGGCAGGGCGCGGAGCGTGACTCATCACCGGCAGAATCCAGGAGATCTGCCAAAGCAATACAGCACTCAATACCACTGCCGTCCTCTTTTGCCTGGCAACACAACAGACGGCCGTGATGCCAATGAGACTGAGCAGCAGCTGAATTCTCAGGTTGGCGATCAAATCTGAAATCCACCAGTGTCGAGCGAGGAGGCTCAGCAGTGTTGATGCCAGTACCACGATAGCCAGACTTCGCACAATCAGCGATGGCAGCGCACGGTGCGAGACAGAGGGATCGGTTTTTAATTCATTCATCGCGAAATCATCCGGCTTGAGTTCCGTGCCGAGCAACTTGTTATCTTTGTCGTTGTCAGACCATGACGCATCCAGAAAAAGGCCGAGTTGCGGCAACTGCAATTATCTGTTTGAGAACGTCTCGGGCGCGTGGGGGCGAGACGATCTCCGTGGCATCCTTACCGGATGAATACGGAGCGGCCCTGTATCAGCGTCGTTCCGCTCTTGATTTTGGCAGCAGAGATCGGAAGCCATCGGGAAGTCGTGGAATGCCGAATCGAGGCGATAACGCTTTGATAGTAGGCTTTGGCGTCAGTGCTTCAGGTGAAGTTGCCTCAGGTGAAGTTGCCTCAGCAACGGGCTCCATGATCCCAATCGGCTGATTGAGAAAACTGTCGGTCTGCTGCAGGAAGTTGTCGGTTTGTTGAAGGACTCCGTCAGTTTGGTGGAAAAGGCGCGATGTCTGGGGAATCAATGCAGGCGCCTGCAGTAATTCTGATGTTTGCGGGAAGTATCCGGTCGTCTGCTGAATGGACTGAATTGTTCCGGGTAACTCCATGATTCCCGGAGGCAGATTTAACTTTTTCTGAAGTCCGGCAGGTAACGAACGGCCCTGGAGTGTGTTGTCAATTTCACTCATCACATTACGAATTTTTTCCTGATCTTTTTGCGGGATCAGCTTTGAGCTGGTGACCTGTTTCACAAGTGTTCCCGCGTCGAGTTTTCCCGATTGAAGAGTGGCCACAATCGTTCTGACCTCGTTGATCTGCTCAAGCAGATCTTTGTTATCCGCCAACAGCGTGTCGTACTCACCCTTGAATCGTCCCGTGAGTTTTTCGATCTGATCACCGGCATAAGCGTTGACTTCAGAGATCAGTCGTTGCTTAGCATTATCAAGCTGATGTGTAAACGCCTGCTGAACTCCCATAGCCACCTGTTCGCCCACGTCCGACTGAAGGTCAATCACAGGATTTCGCAGTGTCCCGCTGAGTTTCACCGAAGCGTTCAGGACTCGTACGGCATCAAATGCGTCGTTTGCTGCTTCCACAATTTCTTTGCGGACATCTTCGGCGGCTTCGAAATTCATATTACCGATTTGAGAATGCAGATCGATGCGGCCCTCGATCTTTTGTTCGACAAGAGTCAATTGCGTCGTCCAGGTGAGATCACTCAGTGTCGCGTGGAGGCAAGCTTCCTTAGGCTTACCGGCCAGAAGTGGCATTGGATTGGTGTCGCGGAAATCGGCCAGCATCTCAGCGATGGGCACTTCTCCCGTAGCATCGTAGGTGACTCGCAGCTGCAAAGGCCGGCTTCCGTCGGCATTCAGTCGCATCACGCAGGGTCGTCCCAGCAACTTTGGATCTTCTGTGATATCCGTCATCATGGCCTTGAATGGCACGGATTCTTTATTGACGGAGATCAGGCCGGTCAGGGACAGTTTTTTCAGCAGAAAGTCGGGTGCCGGATTCCGCATGAGAAACTCAAAATCGCGCCCTGCACTTCTGGGAGGTTGTACCTGCTGTTTAAGATCACGCTGATAGTCGCGCACGAACTCCACCCAGGTCAGAACCTGCTGCAGTTGTCGATACATCGGTTCACCCAGCAGAGCCTGAGAGATTCGCCGTGCGTCGGGTTTAAGAAGAGCAATCGTGTGCTTTACTTTTTCCTGATCTCGTTCGCGGGCGTCATTCAGCGTCTGAAAGTCGGCCCGCACTTCCGGGACGATGTCTTTGAGTTCATCTCGAAAACCCTGCACCTCAATGATGATCTCTTCTGCTTTCTGGCTGACCTGGAGATACTGTTCAATCTGCTGCAACGTGTCGCCTTGTTTGGCATTTTTGAATTGCAGAACAAGCCGATCGACTCGTGGTTTCATCGCTTTTGCCCGAGAAGACATTTCCACAAATCGCTCGTCCCACTTTTCGTAGGTTTCAGTTCCCAGGCGGTAAGTCTCGAGGGTATTCGGATCGAGCTGCGACTTAACACTTTCAGTAAGATTGGTCAGCCATTCAGTGCCAAGTTCCGTCAGCTTTTCGGACATCCACGAAGGCTCCTCGCTGATTGGTTCCGGCGACTGTTCGAGTTGCCCGTCATCTGTTCGTTTTGTATCAAAACGAAGACCATCCAGCCGACCTTCTTCAACGACAAACCGTCTTCGTGACAAAGACGATGGTTCAAGACGAAGGGCCATTTCGTCAAACTCCACCAGATTCCAGCCCGGTCGCCGCGCGCTGGCGACCGCAAGATTCCTGATGGAAACGGAAGGCGGAAAGAATGTTGTCGAAAGGTTTCCTACATCCGCTTTAGCGCCGGTCACGGTCTGAAGTGTCTGCACGGCCGAAAAACGCAGCAGCGGATCCATGCCGAATGCCACGAAGGCCCAGACAAGTCCGACCACCAGGAGTCTTGAAATCAGATAAGTCCAGCGCATTCAGTCCTCACAGTATTACCACAAATCATCGCTCGCATAACGAGGCAGAATCAGTTTGCCGATCAATCCACCGCAGCGATTCGATCAGCCCATTCTGCACCAAGAAAGAGTTTGGCAAACCGCCATCGTCGGGCATGCTGGGCCAATTTTTCGGAGTACTTTTCGAACAGTGGACGACTAAGGCGATGCACGGGCCAGATCAGAATGAGGCCCGAAATGAAGCTGCCCATCACTATTGTATTGTTGTAGTCTGTCCATGGCATCAAGGGGGTATTCGCCATGTCCGTCCACAGTCCCTGCAGCGAAGGCAGCGAAAGGACATATCCACCGATCTGGTCAAAGAGTCCATCGCACAGGCCCGAGGCAAAAGTACAAAGCACAATCGCAAGCGTGGCA
This sequence comes from Planctomycetota bacterium, assembly GCA_031424595.1. Taxonomy (GTDB): domain Bacteria; phylum Planctomycetota; class Planctomycetia; order Planctomycetales; family Planctomycetaceae; genus SXXK01. Next base: position 98,009 of record JANPHT010000227.1, on the reverse strand, counting down.
ATGGCGAGGTTCACTCGCGTGGCGGCCAACAGTGTTGCCAGAACAATGGCCAGCAGATTGCCTTTGGGAACAAGCCCCACCAGCACTCCGAGGGCCAGTCCCAGTGACATCTGGCGCGGAGTCGATTCCATGACAAACGCCTGCAGCAGCAGGCGTAACGGACGCAGAATCATGAACATAAATGGCATCCTCCCTGATGCATCAAATACCATTGCCGCCAGCGTTTTAGGCCCAGGCGGCCCATTTTTCTGCCGCGCAGCGAGACGCTGTGCCAGACAGAGGGCATCAGAATGCCAAGGACAGTCGTCGAGTGTCAAGACGCAGAACCATCACTTTGAGGATTTGCTCCCGTGTGAATCTGACCATGGATTTTCAATTGGCAACTGACGAAGTTCGGAGCTGCTGAGCGGCAGGATCCGCTGGATCGCAGCCAGGTTCTCTTGCGGAAAAGTTTCGCTGCGGAAGAGACCAATGTTTGCTGTGCGGACTGTTTTCGGAGACACTCTACGGAAGCTCGGCTACTTTTTTATAATTCGTGTCAAAGAATCTGCCCCGATGGCTCGCGTTACGTTGTCCGTTCTTGAGGGTCTTGAACGAGGTCATATTTTTCACAATCTTCAGACTCCGGTGACAATCGGGCGTGAGGAAGTGAATGATGTGCAGCTCAATGATGAACGCATCAGTCGACTGCATGCCAAGTTGCAGGAAGATCACGGACGTATCATCTTTACGGATCTGAACAGCACGAACGGAAGTCGCGTGAATGGGCATCCGGTTCAGTTGCGTATCCTTCGACCGGGTGATCACCTTCAACTGGGGCGGTGCACTCTGCTGTTCGGCACTGAACAGGAAATTGTCGAACGTGCCGGGGAACTGGGGGTGAACGTTGCCGCATTGCTTCCCCTTCAGGGACCTCCCGGACGACAAATTCCGGCCAGTGGAATGCCGGATGCGGAATTCAGTCTCGGTGACAACGTCAACAGCGATCACTTGATGTCACCGCTGTTCTTCGGCGAACGGCCGCCATTGCCCGAAAAACTGACAACGATTCAGCGGGCCCAGCTGGCTGATGTGCTTTCCTGCATTCATGAACAGCTGCACAACGTTGTTCTGGAGTCCGCAGATCGAGATGACTCGAGTCGAGTCATTGATGTGCCCTGGGAAAGCTTCCAGAATCTGTTACTGCTGCACCGAGATCTCGCTCGCTGGCTGCAGGCCGTGGCAAATCCTGATGTCGGCGAATCCTGAACGACAAGTTGCTGCGGTTGTCACAGTAGTGATTCATTCACTTTTGTGAACCAAGATGCTGACGGATTTCGCCTAGTCCGTCCGCAATGACCGCTTTGAGTCGTTGAAGGTCACCGAGGGTCTTCGAGAAGACTTCGACATGTTCGGAAGAAGAAAACCGTCCGTCTGTTTGCAGAACGATACGTTCCAGTCGATGAAGTTGGGCGTGCAGAGAGTCATCCAGCATTGGAACCATTTCCCTGGCACCCGCACGAACGGTCTTTGTCACTTCGTTAACCAGATCTCGTTCCGCTTTTCGCTGTTGACTATCTAAAACTCGTGGACCGGACGCGTCCTGCTGTTTTCCCAGTTCATCGATGTCCACAAGCCGTCCAAAAGGCGATGCGATCTTCCTGAGGTTTTTCTGATTCGCCTGTGTTTTTTCAAGTGAGGCCAGGGCCTTTTTTGAGGTCGGATCGACTTTCACGGCAGCCTGAAAGCATTGGAGTGCCAGCCCCAGATTCTTCATATCAAAATAAATATTGCCGAGATTCAGTTGAGCTTCGATGAGATCGGGTTTCAGCTTGAGAGCTTCTTTGTAAGCTGAAATTGCCATCGTGTTCATGTTGAGACCGCGTTGGGCGATTCCCATGTTGTAATAGGCTTCCGCACATTTGCGGTCGCGTTGCACTGCACGTCGAAGTGATTCAATAGCCTTGCGAAATTCACCCAGTCGATTCTGAACTGCTCCCAGGTTGACCCAACCCTGAGTATGCCCCGAATTAAGCTTTGTCAGCTGTTCAAATGCGTCCCGAGCCGCTTCAAATTGCTTTCCGAAGAACCGAGCCAAACCGAGAAGCTCCAGAGCATCTTCGTCTTTAGGATTCTGCTCCAGCATGTTCTGCAGGACTTCAGCAGCCTCGCTGTATTTTTGTTTGCGGATCAAATCGCGACTGATCTTCAGAATGTTGTTGGCGGGACTCTGTTGACTCATATTTGGGCTCCCAGGTGGTCATGAAATTTCGGAATTACCCAAGTTCAGGAAAAGGACAAGGGGAAGAAACATGGTCAGCTCGGCAAGTATGGCCGGTTTGTCTTGGACGGACGAGGCTGGAATTCTCCCAGGGGACATGTGTTCAACTCGCGAGAGCTCCAAAAGTATCGAGCTTTATAGCGAGTTGAGCGTGGTTCAGGAAACCAGGGTTATTTAGGGACGTGTCCTCCTCCCGCCCTTAAAGTCTTCTTGAATTAACAATGTCAAACGGGGGTAGAGATTGCGTTGCCCGTACTGCGAGTTCAAGCAGGAAAACCTGCGAAGTCGATCCACGACAGAGAATCCGGGGAACCGACTCCCGGAGCACTTTGGACCAGAAGCATTCTTCTGAAAAGATTGTGCAGGTTCTGAATGTCAGGATTGTTTAATCGAAGCTCGCTGCTGGCAGTGTTTACACTTGCCAGCCTGCTTCCTTCCCTTGCTCTTGCAGACAGTAGCAATCGTGAAACACCCTTGGTGCGAGCGGTTCAGTTGTCTCGCAAATCGGTCGTGAACATCCACACTGAAAAGAAAGCGGTGGAAGACAAAGAAGCTCGATTCTTCTCTCCAAAGTCACGAAAAGTGACGGGAATGGGAACAGGAGTCGTCATTGATGAACGTGGCTACATAGTCACCAACTACCATGTTATTCAGGATGTGGATGTTATTACGGTGTCTCTGGACGGTGGCGAATCGTTTGATGGTCGCCCGGTCTCATACGATCGAAAGCATGATCTCGCAATTATTCGAATCAATGCCACCGAAGATCTGACCGTGATGCGGATGGGCACTTCGTCAGACCTGATGCTTGCAGAAACGGTCTATGCCGTTGGCAATGCATTTGGCTACGAGCACACTGTCACGTCCGGCATCATCAGTGCACTGCATCGTGATGTGGAAGTTGACGAAACTCAATCTTACGAAAACCTGATTCAGACAGATGCCAGCATTAATCCCGGAAACAGTGGCGGACCGCTTTTGAATGTGAATGGCGAAGTTATCGGAATCAATGTCGCCATACGTTCGGGGGCTCAGCGAATCGGGTTCGCGATTCCCATCGATGATGCCCGAAAGACGATCGCTCGACTACTGAGTGTTGAACGTCTGGACGGCATACCTCACGGACTGGCGACGACAGACATCAAGTCGGCCACTGAGAAGAAGCTGGTTGTCGATCGAGTTGCTGTCGGAAGTGCGGCGGAACTGTGTGGAATCAGGTCCGGAGACATTATTCGCAACGTGCGGGGGATTTCCATCAACGACTGTACAGATCTTGAACGTTCGTTGCTCTCGCTGCCCCGGGGTAAAGTTGTTGATCTCACACTGTTTCGAGATGGTCGAGAGCAAACAATGCAATTCACGGTCGGCGTTGGCAGGAATGCGGCAGCGACGCAGCCCTCCGCGCAGCAGCCTGATGTGGTCGTCGCCGGCACAGAGAACAAGACCGCGGAAATTCCAACAAAGACGGTTTCTCAATCTTCTGATCCTGACGTGCAAATCATGGTGCGGGCATGGGAACTTCTGGGGTTGCGGCTTGAAGTACTTTCTGAGGCCGACAAGCTGGACGTCACAGGACGATCCTACGCCGGAGCTCGAGGTCCCGTTCGCTACAACGGTGGTTTGCGAGTTGTTGCCATCAAGGCTGATAGTCAGGCGTCAAAGTTTGTGAAAGAAGGCGACATTCTTCTGGGGCTTGATGGATTTGAAACGCTGGGCCCGGTGAATCTGTCGTTCATTTTGAAGCAGGACCGGATCCAGAATTCCAATGCCCTGAAGTGTCAGATCTATCGCAAGGGAAGCAATCCACTGGAAGGAACATTGCTGCTGCAGCGGTAGTCAGCTGTTGATGAGACTGTTTTATCTGTCATCGACGTTGCCGGACCAGAAAAATTCAGGGCTCTTGTCTGTGAGGAAGGCGTGTCGGAGTACTGACGAACTCTTGCTGCCGCATCTGCTGAATCGTAATAGAAGGTTGCTTTGCAGATACATAGCACCAGTATGCAAGTCGGCCGCAGGATCGCCGGTCAGGGCTGTGTTCGGGGTACCGCATAGATTCTCCACTCTCGGCCTTGCCAGAGTGGTTCGGCTTCGAATGGACCCAGAATTCTTGTGAGTATGTAATCGCAGTCTGTTTCCTTCCGCAGGGTTTCAAGATCACGATTGTCGTATCGCAGATCTGATGAACTCTGCAAGGTCCAGTCGTGCAGCATCCAAAGTCGTTTGTTCCAGGTCAGGATTCCTGGGGCGTCCTGAGGGCAGTCTTTGTAGCACACGAATTCGGCTCGTTCGGCGAACCACTTAAACGCGAACGATTCACGAGGGGTTAGAAACAATGCTTCGCGCGGAGTATTGTTTCGAATCCAGTCGCAAGCTTCGTGCCAGCCGGAGAATTGATCGACCGTGTATCCGGCTGGGACTGATTCACGAGTTTGCCAGGCCTGAAGCAGAGGCAGGGACAAGAAGCAGGCAACGATCACAGCGACTCGTGGACGCCCCATTTTCGCAATCGTCGATAACGTTCTGGTTTGAGCAAGTCCTCCAAGCACCAAAGCCAGGCTGATCGGCAGTAATGCATCAAAGCAACGAAAAGGATAGAACTTCAACAGTGCAGCGCGCCATTCCCATCCGTTCATTTTCTGAGCGACATTCGTATGCCAGCCAATGACAACACCGGCCAAGGCGACCAGGAAGGACATAAAAAAAAACGTAATCAGATGGTTGTAAGCTGGTAACACTCTGGGCGGATTGACAATTGCCATGCCGGTCACGGAGGATTTCTCAGTATTCTTTAGCCATCTCCGGCAGACAATCAGTCCGCCTCCAACAAACAACGCATACAACCACTGCTGCGCAGGGAGTTCCGTAGGATCAAGATGATGCTTCAGCCGCCAGAAGACCTGAAAAAAAGAAGCCAGTTCGCGATCTTTTTGAGGAGCGCTGGTATCAAGCACCAGTCGAAGTGCTGGTATCAGACCGGGGAGCGACAGGACAATTGTCGTTGCTGAAAAGCAGGTCAGTCCGATCACGGCTTTAAAAGGCGAGGTTAGCAGTTGAGTCGACTGCTGACTTCGGAGGAGACGTGTCGTCATGAAGTTCCAGGAGCTGGCCATGCAAATGCAGGCGGAAACCCAGCCGCCGACAACCGGATGAAGTGTGCAGGCGATTCCTCCAGCGACTCCGGCGGCAGTCATCCAGCCGGGACATGTTTTTAGCTGACCGGAAATCCACAGACTGACTGCCATCAGTGCGAATCCCCAGGCGGGAACTTTGGACTCAAATCCTCCCAGGAGCCATTCGCCTGAGAAGCTACCGAGAAGGCTGAGGGACGCAAAAAGTCCTGCGGCCCCGATTCGAAACGCCGCGTGGAGCCCCAACGAACGGCCCAGCATGGTCCATCCCGTGGCCAGCAGGAGCGAAGAAGTGACTCGCCCAATGACCGCAATGCTGTCGAGCGACAGAATTCGTGTCATCGTGCCGACAAGCCAAAAGAAACAAAAATGCGCGTTGCTGGATGTCAGAAAAAAATCCCGCGAGCACCACGTGGGATCATTAAAAGCTCGAGCTTTCGTCAGATAATGCGGTTCATTGACTCCGGGAATCGGACTACTCAGAAATGACACGGCTGCAAACAGGAAGGCAATGAACAAACTCGACCACAGAAGACTCCCAAAGGATTCGGTCTGTGGTCGGTCTGAGTTCTTAAAAGTCAGGTCCGTTCGACTCACTTTTTCTTCTTAGCCGCAGCCTTCCCGGCAACCTTCTTCGCAGTTTTCTTGGTTGCCTTCTTTGCAGCAAACGCATTGACGGCTTTCGTTTCACCGCCGCCGGCCTTCTTCTTGACTGCTCCGCCTGTTGCTTTGCCGCTGAACGCCTGATCCCAGTTTTTCCAGAATGCAGGTGTTGTTCCGGTCCGAACAATCGGTCCGCTCATGTGATCCAACCTTGTCTTCGAATAGTTTACGTGCCAAACACAAAACGTGTTGACGTTATCCACTGCAATACTGTCCAACGCTTTGCAGTCCGTCACAACCACGGATCTTGATGCTCCGGACAGCGAACGTCAAGTTGACTCACCTCGCGTCGGCTTCGTGAGACTAAATCGGGATTCCTGCGGTCCGCAGTCCTGACTTTCGATGTGCGAAGCCAGAGCCTTGAAACCAGATCACCGTTACCAACTGAGTCGCATCCGTCGGATATTGAATGTCCAGACGACACTTTGCGAGCATTCCCTCGGTCAGCTTACCGACATCCTGACGATACAGAATATTGTCGACAGTTTTGTGGGAAGGTTCAACCACAATTATCGATCTGCCGTATATCGTCGCCTTAAATTCCGGGCGTATTGATCCTCACAAGTTCTTGTTTTCGATCGGCGGGATCGGTCTGCGGAGACGTGACCCATTGAAGACAAGCATGACCGGCCGACATGTGGTTACTGATTTCCTGCATACAGATTCCTGCCGCCAACAGGATCACATGATCGCCATCCTGAAGCGGCTGACTGTTATTCGCAGCCAGTACCTCTGGAAGCCGCGACAGGATGGTCGGGACGGAGGACGAAATTGTGTTGCCGTAGGACTTGAGGTTATTCAGATACTCAAATTTCGGGAACTCTGTTCGCGCTGCAGCCACCAGAGCTTTCAGCAGTTTTCCGCTGGGCTGGTGAGGAACCACAACAACTCGCTGCCCTGGATGAACGTCAATCGTCGCCGCCGCACTTCGCAGGCCAGCCAGCATTAATTCGATACCATTCAGGAACACAGGCTCCGCATTCATTCGCATGACAGTTCGATGAACCGGCATACCCCGAAAACAAAACGCGTCGGTCGTGTCGTGGCTGAAAAGTGGATTGGGGTTTGGTCGAAGATGATCGGGAACCGGAAAATCGTCAGAGACAACCGTCGAGATAGGGATTCCATTGCCTCGTTCAAGAACCATCGCGGTTGCTCCCGCACCGACGATTCCGCAGAACAGGCGATCAGACGCATCATGCCACGTTTCGGGGGTCTCGATGTTCAGCAGGGCAATTTGTTGGATGGTGTCATCGCTGGATAACTGCAGGACGGCTTCATGCAATAGTTTAAGAAATCCGCTGCATCCGAAGTTGAATGCCGTAATGGTTGTTGATGGCAGATTCATCCGTCGACAAAGTTCGGCCGACAACTGATCGCAGGCCGTTGGGTCAGTATGAGAATGGCACAGCATCACGACAGGAAAATCGTGTAACGCGGTTCCGGTCTCCTGCTCCAGACGTCGACACAGAGCGAGACCAAGATCGGCGGCGTTTAATCCTGCACGCAGAATTCGACGAGTGGAGATTCCTGTCGAACGCGCCACGTTTTCAGGGTTTGCGAATCCGGCAGCGCCACCCAGATGTGACAACTGGACCACACGAGGATTGTCGATCAGTTCAAAAAGATCGTGACGATCGTAGACATCAACAATGCTGGATAAACCCAGCACGGGCTCTCGTTCAGGAAAAAACTCTTCCATGAAACGCTCCGATGAAAGTAGGCCAGTCAGACCGGCAAAGACTCAATTTTGCAGAGATACCAGGGCAGATGGTGAGATTCAGACCTGGATTTCGTAGCCCTTCCGCTGTTCACGGGTCTGCCACAATGCGGCTTCCGGATCCCCCACGATCTGCTCTTTTTCCGGGTCCCATCGCAGCGTTCGGTTCAGACGAATCGAAATGTTGGCAAGATGGCAAACTGTCATCGCACGGTGGTGACTGTGAACGTCACTAATCGGTTGAGTACGATCGAGAATACACTCGAAGAAATTCTTCATGTGGTTCCCAGGCTGTTTCCCCTTGTAAAGGGTCTTCAGTGTTTCTTCCTTCAGCGGATTCTCTTTCATGCTGTCGACAGCAGCGCCTGTCAGCTTGCCACGGTTCACGAAAATCCGACCGTCAGTTCCCTCCAGCATCAGCCCATTGTCAAAGCCCAGGTCGTCCGCCCGATCCCGAATATGCAGAACCGCATCATTGGCAAACGTAGCGGTCACGTGGAAGTTGGTTGCTGTGTTGTATTGAGTTGCATCGGTCGGCATTCCATTTTCGAATGGCACCGGGTGCTTAATCATCACCGGCTCAACTTTAACTGGTCCGGTGTTTTCCAGATTGAAGGCCCATGCCGCAATATCCACATGATGGGCACCCCAGTCCGTCATTTTGCCACCGGAATACTCATACCACCACCGGAATTCATAGTGACACCGCGAGTTTCCGTACTTCCCATCTGTCTTCTTGAATCGATAATCGGTCAAGGGGGCCTGTCCCAGCCACATATCCCAATTCAGACCCTTTGGAACTGCTGCCACTTCAATCGGTCCGCTGGCTGGCGCGCCGCCGATGGCGACAGTGACCGACTTTAGTTCGCCAATGCGACCTTCCCGAATCAAGGCCACCGCATTCAGAAAATTGAGGTCCATTTCGCTGCGTTGCTGAGTACCCACCTGAAAAACGCGACCCGTTTCTTCGAGTACCTTGCGGATCTGTTTTCCCTCATCGATGGTCAGCGTCAAAGGCTTCTCGCAGTACACGTCCTTGCCAGCCTTCATGGCCTCGATCGCAATTTTCGAATGCCAATGGTCAGGAGTGACAATCGTGACGACATCAATGTCGGGGCGATCCAGAATCTTGCGATAATCTTCATGCATGTCCACGGTTCGTTCGGCCCCGGGCTTGCTCTGCAGCTCCAGAGCCTTGGCCTTGCCCTTTTCCACGTGAGCCATGTCCACGTCGCAAACAGCCGCACAGTCCGCAAACTTCATCGCAGAAGGACCAACAGCAGCATTCCAACGGTCGCCAGTTCCTATACAGCCCAGGATGGGGCGCTCATTTGGGCTGCGAAACGCAGCTGCCATCGAGCTGGGTGCAAACCAGTACGGCGATGCGGCTGTTGCCAAACTGGCGAGACTGGCGGATTTAAGAAAGCTGCGGCGAGTGGTTGACGGCATTTGGAATCGGCTCCTGCAATCTTTGAGGATGACGACGGCGATTGGCTGCAGCAAACGCAGCCCGGATCGCGGTTTCGCGCGGGTGACAGTCTACGCGAGAAACGGGACCACTTCCAAACAACAACGGTGGCTCAAGGGGATGAATGAACAAAAGTCGATTCAAATGAATCGATAAAGGAGGCTGCGTTCACTTTTTAGCTGAGTAAATCAATCGACATGTGATAATTAAGCGTGGACAAAATACTTTACCCTAGTATTTATAAAGCGTCTGACGCCAGCGGCCGCAAGATGTCGCAGTGAGCCCGAATGAGACAGCACTTCTTTGGATGTCATCCAACGAAAACAGCATTGACCACTTTCGCAGGCAATGCTGTTTTCAATTTAACTGCTCGCAAATGAAGAAATCAGGAGAACAGAATTATCATCTCCGTATGATCCTGCGAGCCTTGTCCGTTATCCCCCGGACAGGGGAAAGAAACCGCCTTAGATATCAAAGACATAAAAGGCGAAAGAACCCAAAAGTAATCTGAGCTTGCCGAAGGCCCCACGAATCCTTCGAAGGCAAGACCAGCGTCTTACCTCAGGGCAACAAATGTGCCATCGTTGCACACTCGCAAAGAATTCAATCCGACGACTTTTATCAGCAGGGTACCCAACGCATTGAGTTGCTGGATTTTAGCCTGGGATTGATCCCTGCCAAGCCTGGAGTTCGGGAATCCGCACTCCGGAACTTTCCCAACCCCCCGCAATTAAGATCAGACGGTGTTCAAATCTGCTTCACCCGGTGTTCAAAATCACCTTGGGACTGGAGTTCAGTCTGATGGAATTGATCTCAACACGATGCCAGCAAAGTGTGTAGACTGCGGCTCCCAAATCGTGAAATAGCGACTTCGGGGTGGCCCAACGTCGGATGGAGCTGACGAACAGGGAGTGCCTGGGCCAACTGCTTCCAAGGAATTCTTCCGGGCATGGATGTCTATGAAGATCCGTTCTCGATGGCTGAATCTTATCCTGTCCTGGTTGGCAACAGTCTGCTTTCGGACGTTGTTCCTGACGGTTCGCGTCGAACATCGACGGGTCGTTCCTGATGGCACTCCCTATGTAAGGCCATCAGGGATTCAGCGATTTACGTTTTGTATGTGGCATGATCAAATTGTGCTGGCCGCCTTTTCGCTTAAGACGCATAACTTAGCCGGGCTGATTAGTCAGCATCGCGATGGAGGTTATCTGGCAGACTCGGTGATGATGGCGGGGATTCGCCCAGTGCGGGGAAGTACTAGTCGAGGAGGCACCGAGGCTGTTCGCGAAATCCTGAGCCTGCCGGATCTGCACCTTGCGATGACTCCAGATGGGCCGCGCGGTCCTCGAAGAGAAATGAAGGAAGGAATCATCTACATTTCGTCGCGTTCCGGGCGCCCAGTCGTGCCTTGTACGTTACAGGCCGATCGGTTTTGGTCGATCCCCGGCAGTTGGACGGACATGATTATTCCGAAGCCGTTTTCAAAAGTCTTGTTGATTGCCGGAACACCCATGGTAATTCCAGAAGATTGTGCCCGTGAAGAACTGTCGCGGTGGGCGAACTTCCTGCAGTCCGAGATGTCGCGACTTGACGGAATCGGCCGCCGGATACTTGCTGGAGATTCTTCCGCCGTTGAGCACATCGATCGATCTTCAGACATCACCTATCGCCCGGAACAAACAGTCGCTTCCGAGCGACGAGCCGCTTGAGTCTGGAATTCCGCAAGGCATCTGAATCAACACTCCGGAAATTCGCTCGTACGTAGGTTTGAGCCGACTGCAGCTCTGAACAATTGGCTTTTGATCGTTGGCGGGCGTTGGCGGGCGTTGGCCGGCGTATCCGGGCGTTGGCGGCAGGGATTAAATCCACACCGCGACCCGATTCCTCAAGCACGATTGAGGCGTGCAGGGGCCGACCGATCTTCGGCCACCTGCGCACAATCCGGGGATTTCGCCGCCATGTTCCGGCCAAGCCCGGCTACTCAATCGAATCCCGCTTTTGAGCCGGGTCTCGGGCTACATATTAATCTCATACCCCTTGCGATTTTCTCTCGCGAGGAAGGAATTTGCCTGATCGTCGCCGGTGATTTCTCGCTTTGCGGCGTCCCAGTTGATGGGGCGATTCAAGCGCATGGCGATGTTGCTGAGGTGACAGATTTCCAGCATGCGGTTGTGAGTCCAGACATCGGAAATCGGCTGCTTGCGAGACTTCATGGCGTCGGTGAAGTTGGCGGTATGGTTCTCGCTGACTTTGCCACCGTAGATCTCTTCGATCGCGCCTTCTGGCAATGGTCTGGTCTTGAGATCCTCAACAGGCTTGCCAGCAATCTTACCTCGGTTCACAAAGAAGCGACCTTCAGTACCCTCGAAGAGGATCCCATTGTCGCCTTCGCTGGTGATGATCATCTCGACATTGTTTGGCATATCGACTTTGATCTTGAACGTCGTCGCTGCGTTGTACTGATCCTGAACCGTCGGATGGCCGTCCTTGTACGCAACAGGCAGCTGGAATTCGACGGGAGTGACTTTGCTTGGGCCTGTATCGCTGGCTCCTAAAGCCCAGCAGGCGATGTCGACGTGATGAGCACCCCAGTCGGTCAGTTTTCCGCCAGAGTATTCGTGCCAGTTGCGGAATGCGTAGTGACAATTGCTGTGTAGCGGAACTCCCCCGCCGTAGCCTTCTCGCATTTCAGGGAGGGCTCGATAGTCTACCTTGGGTGCCGGGCCGAGCCAGAATTCCCAGTCGAGCCCCTCGGGGACGGGCACAACCGGAATCACAGGCGAAGCATCCATGCCGTTGATCCCGCAAGTGACTCGGGTCACTTTGCCGATGCGACCATGTTTGACCAAAGCGATCGCCTGGAGAAACAGGTTATCGCATTCCGTTCGCTGCATCGTGCCGACCTGAAACACTTTGCCCGTTTGCTTGACGATTTTCTCAATCAACTTACCTTCTGCGATGGTCAGAGTGAGCGGCTTTTCGCAGTAGACGTCTTTGCCCGCCAGCATGGCTTCGACAGCGATTCTGGTGTGCCAGTGATCGGGTGTGGCGATCATCACGGCGTCAATATCTTTGCGATCAAGGATCTCACGATAGTCTTTGTAAGCATCCGGCTTCTTGCCCTGGCCCTTTTCCGTCTTTTCAACATTGGCACCGAGCACGTTGGCATCGACGTCGGCCAATGCGGCGAAGTCAGCAAATTTGAACGACTTGCTGGTGATGGTCCAGCCCTGGTTTCTCAGTCCGATGGTTGCAAACACCGGACGTTCATTCGGCGACTGGTAGCCGACGGCACGATTCATCGAAGGAGCAAAAATCGCTGCGGAGCTTGCGGCGGCGACTCCCTTTATAAAACCACGGCGTGTTGATGGGCGGGCTGCGGACATCGACAAAATCCTCTCGAAAAAAATGATCCGGAAGTGGGACAGGAAAATTGAGCTGAGGAACGGTCATGCACCACAACACTCAGCCGGCACGTGTTCATGAATTTTTCCATGATCGACACACAATGGTAACGGAATTGTGCAAGGATTGTACCGCTCAGGAGCAGGTGAACGCCCAGGTTTCCAGTCGATTGCGAGCGTTATTCAACCAGATCATCCAGAATCGAGCGTACAGCTTTTGTTAATTCAGAAACAGAAAATGGCTTCTGGAGAAACAGGGACTTAGAGAACTCGGCGACGTCGCGGGACAAACTTTCATCCCCGTAACCTGAAAGTAAAAGCACCTTCATCTTTGGCAGGTATTCCTGAAGCTTCTGCAGCATCTTACATGCCCCCATGACGGGCATGATGACATCGGTGACAACGATATCAATTTCGCCGGCGTGCAGCCTGGCAACTTCGATCGCGCAGGCCCCATTTTCGGCTTCGAGGACTCTGTAGCCACTAGACTTCAGAATATAGTGGCTCAACGAACGAACGGCCGCTTCATCTTCGACCAGCAGGACCGTTTCGCTCCCTCTCTGCAGCGGCATTCTCGTTGGTGTCGGTTCTGCAACTGGAGCTTCAGATGCGGCAGGCAGATAGATCCGAAAGGTGGTACCTTGACCGACTTCCGAATCGCACTCAATGTGTCCATGACACTGACTTACAATTCCAAAGACTGCTGCCAGGCCAAGTCCTGTTCCTTTTCCAGGCTCCTTGGTGGTAAAAAATGGTTCAAAAATACGATCCTTATGAACGGCTGCAATCCCGTGGCCATTGTCACTCACTTTCAGGCATCGATAGGTTCCGCTGTTAAGTGATGGAAACTGCGAAGCCGACAGTTCAACATTGGAGGTTTCGATCAGCAGACGACCCTCGTCGGATATTGCGTCGCGGGCATTAACAGTGAGATTTACCAGAATGCGTTCAATCTGACCCGGATCCATGCGCACAGATCCCAGATTGGGAGTTACTTTGGCGGTTAGTTCAACATTCTCTCCGACAAGCCGTCTTAACATTTGCTCCATGTTTAAAATGGCGCTATTCAGATCGATGGAGCGTGGCTCCATCAGTTGTTTGCGGCAGAATGTCAGTAATTGGCTTGTCAGTTCCGATGAGCGTTCTCCCGCACGATGAATCTCTGTGAAGTATTGTCTCCAGGGATGATCAGCGCCTGCGGAATCGAGCAGTATCTCCGAATAGTTCAGGATCACAGTCAGCATGTTGTTGAAGTCATGGGCGATGCCACCGGCAAGCTGGCCCACGGCTTCCATTTTTTGTGCATGTCGCATGTGCACTTCGATCTGGCGGGCTTGAGTCACATCACGGAAGACCAGCACGGCCCCCGTCATGCGACCATCATCGTCAAAGATCGGAGCTGCACAATCATCGATAGGTGCTTCGGTCCCATCACGATTAACAAGAATTGTGTGGTTTGCGAGACCGACCACAATCCCTTCGGCAAGGACCCGCTCCACGGGATTTGCTACTGTGAGCCGCGTACTTTCATTGCAGATATTGAACACGGTGGTCAAGGCAGTTCCCTGAGCCTCGGCAGCGCTCCATCCCGTCAGTTTTTTTGCCACCGAATTCATAAACGTGACGCAGCCGGCGCTATCCGTCGCGATGACACCCTCTCCGATACTCGCCAGTGTCGTTGCAAATCGACGTTCACTTTCTCGCAACTTGCGTTCGGCTCCATGCTTATAAAGAGCCATTTCAATCACCGTCCGCAACTCCCGTTCATCAAATGGCTTCAGAATGTAGCCGAACGGCTCCGTGACCCGGGCTCGATCGACAGTCGCGTCATCTGCGTGGGCCGTCAAATAGACGACCGGCAATCCCATTTTGGTTCGGATCACATCGGCCGCTTCAATTCCATCCATTTCGCCACGGAGGCGGATGTCCATCAGCGTCAGGTCGGGCCTTTGCTGTTCTGCGATCTCGATGGCCACTTCGGCCAGACCAACGCTGTCAATGACGGAGTAGCCCAGACGTGTCAGACGCATGCGAAGGTCAAGCGCTACGATGGCTTCGTCTTCGACGATTAAGATTCTTGCTGACGTCAACGGTGCGTTTCCTGCTCATAGTTGCTGATCGGGAAAGTTATTTGAAACGTCGCCCCGTGTCCAGAGTCTGTCTCAAGGGTGCCGGACATCTGTTGAATCAGGTCACGGACCAGTTGCAGTCCGAGGGAACCAATTTTCCTGATGTTAATGGGATCCGCGAATCCGACACCGTCATCCGAAAAGACAAGTTCAAAGCAGCCTTCCGCAACCTTCAACAATGACATCGCAATCTTCCCGGACCGTCCATCCGGAAATGCGTACTTCAGTGAATTGCTCATCAGCTCGTTGATGATCAGGCCAAACGGAATTGCCCGATCCAGATCAAGGGAAGTGCTGGCCACGTTGAGAACCAGTTGAATCCGCGTTGAATCAACACCATAGGAACGGAATAAATGGCGACTCAGGGCGTGAATATACTCAGGCAGGTTAATGCGGCCAAGATTGCCCGAGAGGTAAAGCGTTTCGTGAACAAGCGCCATGGATCGCACGCGATTCTGGCTTTCTCGCAATGCGCCGATGACAATCGGATCGGTCACCTTATCGACCTGCAGATTCAGCAGGCTGCTCACAATTTGCAGGTTGTTTTTCACGCGATGGTGAATCTCTTTCAGCATCGCTTCTTTCTCTCGCAGCGAAGCACGTACTTGTTCGTCGATTCGTCGAGCATCGGTAACGTCCTGAATGAACCCATCGATGCAGCGGAGTGCCCCGTCGTCCCCGTACACGCCGGATGATCGCTCCTGAACCCATCGCACGTCGCCCTTTTTATCAATGATGCGGTAGGTGTTGGAGCAGGGAACGCGTGAATCCAGTGCCATCTGGCATTTGCTCCAGAGCCAGTCGCGGTCCTCGGGATGGATTAGATCGGCGTAGGCCAGTCGATTGTTGTGCTCTAATTCGGCACGACCATACCCGGTTACACTCTCGCAGCCGGAACTTACATAAGTCATTGTCCAGTTGGGATCATTGTGGCATCGATAGGCCATTCCCGGCAGATTACTGACCAGCGTTTCCAATCGAATCCGGCTGTCACGGAGTGACTCGAGCATTTCGTGTCGTTCGACCGCGACCACCGCAAAGTGGGTGGCTCGTTCCATCGTCTCTAATTCCGCTTTTGTAGGCATGCGTGGTTCCGAATCATACATCGCCAGTGTGCCAAGGACTCGACTCTGTGAAGATATCATCGGTAAGGACCAACAGGCACGCAGCCCATGGCTCAGTGCCAGATCTCGGTAGTTAACCCATAACGGGTCAGTTTCAATACTGGGCGAGATCACTCGTTCTCGGTTGAAAGCGGCAGTTCCACACGAGCCAGACCGAGGGCCAATGGTAAGTCCGTTGATGGCACGGCAATACGATTCTGGAAGACTGGGCGCAGCGGCTGTTTGAACATGCTGCCCGGACTCATCGAGCAACAGGATCGAACACATCATTCCTGGAGTGAGCAATTCGCTGCCTTCCGCGATGACTTTCAGAATCTCATGCAGCGAAGCGCCCGTTGTCAGCATTTCAAAAAATGCTCGTTCATTGACAGTGCGAAGCTCTCGTTC
Source organism: Planctomycetota bacterium (assembly GCA_031424595.1). GTDB lineage: Bacteria > Planctomycetota > Planctomycetia > Planctomycetales > Planctomycetaceae > SXXK01. Next base: position 81,726 of record JANPHT010000227.1, on the reverse strand, counting down.
TTTCCGTCCCGTGATGTTTCGGCAATTGACCACAAGGCCAGCCAGTGCAGGGACATCCAGCAAATCGACGCCAACGGCTTCCAGCGTTCTCCAATTGCCGTCTTTATGCCGGGTGCGAATTTCGCTGCGGAATTCACCGCGCAGTTGCTCATTGATGGTCAGATTTTCCTGAGCTTTCCTGTCGCGGTCCTCCGGAAACACAAACGACAGATTGCTCTGGCCAATCAATTCTTCCGGCTCATACCCGAGTACCTCGCGAGAAGCAGGATTCGCGAACCGAATGATCCCATCACGATCGAAGATCAGAATCATGTCATGTGATCTCTCCACAATCGCCTGAAACCGCTGTTGCGAGGCGTAGATTTGTTCTTCGAGACGCTGGCGTTCTGTGACATCGTAGGCCAGAACCAACTCTGCCCGACGACCGTTGAACTCCTGATAGTGTGACGTGATTTCTACCTGAATCATGTTGCCGGCCCGGGTTTGATGTCGCCAGATGCCTGCTTTGTCGAGGCCATCATTCACGCTGGCAATATTCTTCAACAGGGAAGGAACGTCCTGAGCCGGACGAATGTCCTTAATCGTCATCGCCAGAAACTCATCGCGACTGTATCCGTAATGCTGCACCGCAGCATTATTGACCGCAAGGAATCTCAATGTTTCCAGATCGTACACCCACATCGGTTGGGGGTTATTCTTAAAGAGTTCACGGTATCGCAGTTCACTCTCTCTGAGTTGCTCCTCCGCTCGCCTTCGTTCGGAAATATCCGACACAACGCCGTCAAGCCGAATCGGTGTTCCCGATTCATCCAGAACAAATCGGCCGCGATCCAGCACCCACCGCGTTTCGCCATCGGGTCTCAGAATACGGTATTCGATCGCAAAAGATCCTTGTTCCTGAAGCTTTGCGAAGGCACTCTCGGCCAGTGGTTTGTCATCCGGATGGACAAGGGAAAGCCAAAGCATCGAGTCGTTTTCGAAAGCCGACTGCGGAAGGCCATAGATTGCTTCACAATGCTCGCTGATAAAAAGGATGGCGTCGCTGTTCGGCGTCGAGGAGTAGACCACTTCCTGAATGGAATTCAGGATTCCTTTCAGGCGATCACTGCTCTGCTTCAGCAAGTTCTCAGCCTTCCAGCGAGCAGTCACATCGCGCGTCACTCCAAGCTGACCAATGATCGTTCCCTCTGCATCTCGATAAGGAACGGCACGAGATTCCAGCCAACGCCGTGTGCCTTTCAGGCCAACAATTGAGAATTCACAGCTGCCATTGCCACCAGCAAGCACCTGAGAATGCATTTCCCTGAACAGTGGCCGGTGCTCATTCTCAATCAGAGTTTCAAGCCTGGCTCCGCGGACCTGGTCGAGAGAATCTGCTTCGATCATTTCGAGTCCTGCCGGGTTCATCTCGACAAGGCAACCGTCGGTGGAAACAATTTTCACGCATTCTGGTTCGAGTTCCAGAATCGTCCGCAGCCTCATCTCACTCTGCTGCAACGCAGATTCGGCCTCTTTTTTGGCAGTGATGTCACGTTGAATTCCCAGAAACCCGACTCGCGCGCCTCGATCGTTAAGAATCGGGGAAATCAAAAGTGCATTCCAGAATGCCGTGCCATCTTTGCGATAGTTCAGGATTTCGCCGTCGAAGTGGCCGTTACTGTCCATTGCGGCATTGAGCTGATTGATCGTCTGACGGTCAGTTTCTGATCCCTGAAGCAGTCGGCAATTTTTTCCTGCTAATTCAGCGATCGAATAACCAGTGAGCCGAGTAAAGCCCGCATTGGCGTAAGTGATCCGGCGGTTTGAGTCTGTCAGCAGAAATCCTACAGCAGCATCTCCCAGTCCTCTTTCGAGAAGACGTTGCAATCCCGTCACTTTCAACTGAACACAGTGCAAGGCGGCAATCAGCCATCCCAGGGTCGCTGTGGTGGCCATGTAAATCCACAGCATGGCAATCTGCTGGATAGGTTCCGGGCGGTAAAACGGTCCGGACTGTATTGAGGTGCCGTAGGTGGCTGCAAAGGAGACAATAATGATGGCGAGTGAGGTTCCTGTGGCTCCAAATCGCATGCTCGCCCATGCAATGAACGGCAACGGCAGAAACGCCAGAGCCCATGCAGGTTCTCCCACGTTGTCATTCAAAATGAAGACACCTCCTGCCACCAAAATGGTCAGAAAATGCCAGCAGGCAAATTCCAGGTATCGCTCCCGAATAGTTTCAACTTCACGGCGACGGGCAACTAAAAGTAATGGAGCGGCTGCAATCACCCCCATGGAGTCGCCGGCCCACCAGCATAACCAGGCTGTCAGGAATTCGCCGGTCACACTTCCCGACAGGGTCAGCATCAGGACGCCATTGCTGGCCGAAATCAGCATGCCAATATGCGCAGCGAGGGACAACAGTGCGATGTCAGAAACAGCTTCAAATCTTGGGTTAAATCTCCACCTCTGCAATAGCAGCGTCGTCAGCAGAGGGGCGACGGTATTCCCAATCGCGATCCCCAGGCTTGTTGACGGAGCAGTCCCCACGGCCAGATTGACGCACACAGAAGCGACGCTGACAGCAGGCCAGTATCGATAGCCGCATCGATAAAGGAACGCCACGGCGATGCCCGTCGGCAGCCACATCAAAGTGACATTGGTGCCGACGGCAGACATCTGCAGACCAAGGTACCCCGTCGCGACGTAGGCCAGAACAATCGCCAGCGAAACAAGCCAGTACTTTGACATAGTCGTACGTGATCAGTTCGATCTGTATTCCAGGGGAGGTTCTTGGAAATTCAAGTTCAACGCGGGGCGGAATCGGTAAGGAACCGAGGGTTTGATCAAGAGCCTGAAAATGCCCCGCGACATCGGCTTCGCAGGGTACAAGAGAGAACTCTCATTGTAAAATACCGACGGGGAAGTCATTTTCGTCGTCAGAGCCGTACTTCGGCTGAAAGAGTGTTGTCGAGGGGCTGTTGAGTTCTGGCGTTGGATGCTCAATGGGGCGGCGTAGTGTCGTTGTCGTGTGGCGTCGTTGTCGTGTGGCGTCGTTGTTGGCGTGGCGTCGTTGTTGGCGTGAGCACGTGGAACTGAATAACCAGTAGCGGTCCGAATGCCGCTCAACGCAAAGGCTCAAGGCAAAGATTGTTCGACTTTTGCTCCGGCATGAACTCGCCCTATGCTCCGAAATCTAGGGGTGCTTTAGTGGCGGGAACTGCCCTTGAAGCTGCCGTTGAACTTCCTGCAGTATGGATCGTGCGCTGGGATCGTCGATCCGATTGGGTGTCTCAGAGGGTTCGTCGGAGTCGGAATAGAGTTCCCGGGCGAAAGTTTCCCCGGTCGTCCAGTCACGCCATTCGGTGTAGCGAGCTTGCGGAGTACGGACGCTGACGCCCATCGATTCGGGTAACTTCGCTGGCGTGCGATCAAAGTAGGCAGGACGGGGGTGTTGAGTGAATGCCGCCGTTTTTAGCGATCTTGTCGGATCCAGCAGAACAGGAAGCAGGCTGGTCCCTTCCAATCCTTCGGGACGAGGAAGCGTACAGAGTTCCGTCAACGTAGGGAACAGATCGATCAACTCTGTGAGAGATGCGGTTTTCTGGCCGGCAGTGGTCATGCCGGGCGCACGGATCATCATCGGCACGCGAGCGTCGAGCTCAAAGTTCGATGTCTTGCCCCAAAGCGTATGTTCTCCGATGTGATAGCCGTGGTCGCTGATGAAAGTCACGATTGTCCGATCGGCGACGCCGCTTTTCTCCAGAGCTTCCAGAACTTTTCCAACCTGGGCGTCCATGTAGCTGATATTGGCGAAGTATCCATGCCGCATTTCTGCCACCTGCTCGGGTGTAGGCCGCTTCTGATTGACAGCCGGCCCGAGAACTTCTGTACTTTGATGGAACGCGACATCCGGAGCGTTGTCTGGCCGTTGAGCGTTGAGTACGGGAAGTTCATCGCGGTTGTACAGATCCCAGTACCGCTTTGGTGCATTGAACTGGGCGTGCGGTTTCCAGAATCCGACCGCCAGAAAGAACGGACGATCTTTGACTTCGTCAAGAACCCGAACCGCTTCCGCGGCCACTCGGCCATCGTAGTAGGCTTCATCTGGCACGTCGCGGCATTCACAGATGCCAGGCTTTTCATACCCAAATCCGACTGTTGTTTGAGCGAAATTCGGTGGAAGCGGACCATCGACTTTCGCAATGTCGTCACCATGATTTGCAAAGTGCAGGAACGCAGGCTCGCTCCATGATCGCGGATCTCCCTCGACCTTGGTGTGCCAGTTATGAAAGATTTTTCCTGCACAACGCGTTGTGTAGCCGTGCTCTTTAAACCACAGTGGAATCGTGGTCACATCCGGATTCGGCTCTCGAAAGTGCGTGCTGTTATTCCAGATTCGCAGCGTATCCGGTCGACGTCCGGTCAAGAATGAGGATCGCGATGGATTGCAGACCGCCTGTTGACAATACGCCCGATCAAATTGAAGGCTTGTCTTCGCCAGCCGGTCGAGATTAGGCGTCCTCGCAGCCGAACCATAGCTGGCCAGTTCCACTCGCAGATCGTCCGCCACGATGAACAGCACGTTAGGCCGACGATCATCGCCGCCCTGAATGAATTCAACGAATGTGAGTGCAATTACAATCACCAGTGCCAAATGTTTCATAGAAGCTCTCGGTAGAATATGTCTTCAGTCTTCAACTGCGGTCGGCTCGCGCTGCTGGAAACGCTTCCCCGCAAGGAAGGTATAGACAATCGTCGGTGCCTTTTCACTTGAGGGGTGTATCAGGGGCGTTCAGGCAGAGTCAGGTACATTGCTCACGTTTGCTCTGCGAGTCGTTTCCGGCGAACCTACAGTCTGCAGCTGTATCATCCGATTCGGCGGATGCAACACCCCGAGTTCCTGCCTGACCGTTAGCGGAGTTTCCCAATGAGTTCACGAGTCCTGCTCGCGTTGTGCTGTTTGTTGATCGGTTGTGGAATTATCGTTGCGGATGAGTTTCCCTCGTTCCGGACAATGATTATTGATCCTGACGTCGGTAAGGTCTGTTACGCCGTGACTCTGGCCGACGTCGATGGAGATAATGATCAGGACATCGTGGCGCTCACGGAGAATCGAGTCGTCTGGTACGAGCAGCCCACGTGGATTGCTCATGAAATCCTGAAAGACCAAACTCCGCTGGACAATGTCTGCATCGCGGCACACGATATTGACGGCGATGGGAAAGTTGACTTTGCGATCGGAGCTGGCTGGACAAAAACCGGAACACTCCACTGGATTCATCGGACTTCCGATGAAAATGCTCTGTGGCAGGTTGCCGCGATCGGCGAAGAAACGAACGTCCATCGGATGCGTTGGGCAGATGTTCTCGGCAAAGGAACGCCGCAACTGGTGATCTCTCCTTTGAACGCCAGTCAGGGAAACGGCGTCCGATTATTGGCCTATGAGATTCCTGCCAATCCGGCGACCGAGCGATGGCCGGGGACGGTGCTGAACGGCGACTTAAATCGCCTGCATAACCACTGGCACGTCGACTTGGATAACGACAAAACAATTGACACGATTACCGCCAGTCGCGAAGGAGTTTCCTTAGTTCGCCGTTCAAAATCTGATTGGGAAATGGTGCGCCTTGGAGAAGGTGTCACCGGACATGCTGATCCAAATCTGAATGGAGCGGGTGAGGTGAAAATCGGGCGACTCAGGAATGGACGACGATTTCTGACATCTGTCGAACCCATGCACGGCGACCACCTTTCCGTTTATCTTGAGCCTGAGAAAGCGGGAGCATCGTGGGACCGTCATGTGATCGATCAGGGATTCAAGAGAGGTCACGCCCTCTGGACGGCGGACTTTAATGGCGACGGGTCAGACGACATCGCTTTTGGGCATAGCGATACGCCGGAAAAATTTGGCGTTAGTGTCTACTCATGCACAAGCCATGACGGCATTCAATGGACCAGGCATGTCCTCGATGCTGGCGGAATGGCAACAGAAGACTTGATCGTTGGTGATCTTAATGGCGACGGGCGACCAGACATTGTCGCCGGCGGCCGAGGCACCCACAATGTGAAACTTTATATGAATGAAGCGAAGTGAGTGTGCCATTTTCCAAAAAGAAAAGCTCGGCACTCCGGCAGTGCCGAGCTTCTGCTGGTTCTCAAATCCCCATCGCAATCAGATGTAGCGATTGATCAGATTCTCGAGCATTTCCTGGCGTCCGCTGGAGTTCGCAGCCGCTTCGCCCTTTTCGTGGATGTAACTTTCCAGCTCGACAAAATTTGTCGTGCCATTTTCGATTTTGCGGCCGATGCCATTTTCGTAGCTGCTGTATCGCTGGCGAACGAAATCAGTCAGCACGCCATCGGCTCGAATTGCGGCCGCGATTTTCAAGCCACGAGCGAAAGCGTCCATGCCTCCGATGTGAGCGTGGAATAAATCGATCGGGTCGATGCTTTCGCGGCGAACCTTGGCGTCGAAGTTTGTGCCGCCCGAATGCAGACCACCCTGGTTCATCAGAACCAGCATGATCTGTGAAGTCAGGTAAATGTCCGTTGGGAACTGATCTGTATCCCAGCCCAGCAGCAGGTCGCCCGTGTTGGCATCGATACTTCCAAGCACACCCTGAATCGACGCGTATTCCAACTCGTGCATCATGGAATGCCCGGCAAGAGTTGCGTGGTTTGTTTCGATGTTCAGCTTGACCACTTCGAGCAATCCATACTGACGGATAAAGTTCAGACAGGCTGCTGCATCGAAATCATACTGATGCTTTGTTGGTTCCTTTGGCTTTGGCTCGAACAAAAACTGACCCTTGAAGCCAATCGACTTTGCATAATCGTGGGCCATGTGCATGAACCGAGCCAGATGGTCCAGTTCCTTCTTCATGTCTGTGTTGTACGAACACATGTACCCTTCACGACCGCCCCAGAATACATAGTTCTCGCCACCAAGTTCGTAAGTGACTTCAATGGCTTTCTTGACCTGAGCACCGGCATAGGCAAAGACATCAGCATTCGGGCTTGTGGCGCCGCCGTGCATGTAGCGAGGATTGGAAAAAAGATTGGCCGTTCCCCACAACAACTTGATCCCGGTGCTGCGCTGAGCTTCCTTTAATTTGCGAACGATGGCATCGAGGTTCGCATTGCTTTCTCGCAGTGTGGCTCCTTCGGGAGCCACGTCACGGTCATGGAAGCAATAGTAAGGAACGCCAAGTTTGGTCATGAACTCGAAGGCCACGTCAACACGGCGCAGAGCGTTATCGACGGAATTTGTTCCGTCATCCCAGGGACGCTGTAACGTTGGTGCACCGAAAGGATCCGAGCCATTGCCTCGAAACGTATGCCAGTAGCAAACGGCAAATCGAAGCCATTCGTTCATGGAACGCCCTTCGACCATTTCGGAGGCGCTGTAGTGCCGAAATGCCAGCGGATTTTTGGAAGAAGGGCCTTCGTACTGAATCTTGTCAACTTCCGGGAAGTAGGTGGTCATTCTTTCAGCTTTCGCGGTCAATACTCAATACTTGCAATAGAACCACGCACTTGATGGCAGGATTGCCAGCAGAAATAGGGTGCGAGGAATGCTGTTTTCGCGTGATGCGGGCAGTTTAGCACTCTTTCTGTTGGATTGAAGGGTGTCGCAGAAGTCCTTTTCTGTGCATTCGTCAGCCCCGCTAACAGGGCCGCAGCAATCCCAGGAGACTTGCAGGCCGCTCCGACAGGCGTTTCAATGCTTCCAATTGTGTGATGGATAATCCGGAGTCCGAAGAGTCTGCCGGCCTTCTGCCGAGACCGCAAACGAATTCCGAGATTCAAAAACACACGAGGCGTGCGTGCAGCAGTCTCTGCTGATACCCTCACGGACTGTTTGGAAAAAAAACTGCGAGGTTGAAGGCAGTTCCGGTTGCCACCCGATTCGGCCGGTCAATAGGGTTCACAGAAATGAGATTAAACTCTGCCACTCGGCTTCTTGGGAAACTCCGGTGCCGCGTCATCGACGCAATTCCGGCAGGAGAAACGCCGAAACTCCTGGTCATTCTGAATCATGGATTCGGAGCGTCCGGTGACGACCTTGCAGACTTTGGCCCGATGCTCATTGAATCCAGCGACGACATTGCGAGCAGGTGCCGTTTCGTTTTTCCCGAAGCGCCCATTGATCTGAGTCCAATGGGAATGCCAGGAGGCCGTGCCTGGTGGCCCATCAATATGGCAAGGCTGGCCGAAATGAATCAGACTCGCGGCTTTGATCAACTGACGTTGCTGGAGCCGCCAGGCATGAAAGAAGCCGCGGCCTTACTTGCCGAAACAATCAACGCGGCACTTGCTGAAGTTGAGTTGGACGAAACAGGTTTGATTCTTGGCGGATTCTCTCAGGGAGCGATGGTCAGTACTCACGTGACCCTGTCGCAGAGCATCCGACCTCGTCTACTGGCGATTTTCTCGGGCACGTTGCTTCATCGCAACGAATGGAAACGCATGGCAGAACAGCATGGTGGCTGTGCGGTGCTTCAATCGCACGGCCGACAGGACCCTATTCTGCCCCTGATTCCGGCTGTTCAGCTCAAAGAAATCCTGATTGAGTCCGGATTCAAAGTTGAATTCATGGAATTCAATGGACCGCATACGATTCCCATGAATGTGCTGCAGCGGTTACAGCAGAGAATTGAAGAGCAAGTCGCAGAATAGACTGCATCCGCCAAGTAACCTGAGCGTAAACTCTGCCAGCCGTGTAAAGGAATTAAGGGAGTCCCGCCGCAACGTGGACGGGATTCCCAGAGGCTTCATGAATCGCCGCAGGCTGCGATCAGAAGGTGCCATCGTCTGTCGCAATTTTGCATTCCGGCAGTTTTGCTTTAAGAGCGTTCGCACCGGCCGCGCTACAGTTGGTGCCGGTGACGTCCAGATACTTCAATGTTTTCACCCCAACGAGAGAGGCCAGTCCTCGATCAGAAATCAGTGAGTTGTGGCCCAGGTGAAGTTCTTCAAGGCTATCCAGCCCCTTAAAAAAGACCTCCATCCCGGCATCCGTCACAGCATTCTGTCCGGCGTTCAGGATCCGGAGCTTCGGCATCGTGCGAAAGACATTGGCCGCTTTGTGTTCCACAAGTCCGGCTTGATAAACGCCCAGAATCTCAAGCGACTTCATGCCTCTGATCGCATCAAAACCCTCGAGTCCAAACGAAGTGGCAGCCACATTCAGTTCTTTAAGCCCGGCCTGATTAAATCCTTTGAAACCGATACCGGTCACACTCGTAAACGAAGCGTTCAGTGATTCCAGCGTTTGTATCCGCAGGATCTCCTGGAGCCCGGCGTTGGTAATCTGAGTCTTCGAAACATCCAGTTTGACCAATGGCAGTGCTGCCATATGTCCGGCCGTCGCATCATTGGAAGTTGTTGAGGACAGGTTAATGTTCGTCAGCGTTGCACTCCGGCCAAGCATCGCACCCGCAGCTGGCGTAATTGCGGTGCCGGATAGATCCAATTCGTTCAGCTCAGGAAGCGACGATAAACGTTGCACAACAGAGTCGTCTGTTTTTGTACCTGAAAGAAACAGTTGTTGGAGTGACGCCGCACTGCCGAGGGCAGCGAGATCTGCAGGCAGCGTTGAGCAACTTGCCATCTTCAGTGAGGCGAGATTCTTTAAGGCCGCCAATTGCTCAAGCCCACTACGGCTGACGTGAGTATTTCCGGAAAGATCAATCGTTGTGATCGCGGCGGCGGCTTCGGGAGCGGCTGCCAACTGACTGAGGTCGTTGTCTGTGATTTCCGTTGAACTGAGCTTCTGAAATCGAGCGATCAGTTCCTGCGGGCTGGATGGCTTGGCGATCTCCATTGAGGGCAGTGAATCTGCCGGAGCCGGCGTGACCTCTGGAGCGGCTACTGAAGGCGCCGGCCCGGAGACTTCGGACTTCACGTTGTCGACAACTTTGCCGACCTCTTCGCACCCCGAAGCAACACAAAGAAACAGGAACGCGAAAAGGAATCTCGCTCCTGTCGTACGGGAATCCGGCTCAAAACCAAACAGTTCATTTACCATTTGAGGTAAATCTCCGAACACAAAATGAAGAAATTCAGGAAGATGGCATCATGTTCGGCATCTTGCCAGGAATCCAGCGTTGGCGACTCCGAAAGTGCGAGAAACGACACCATTGCAGGATAACGTCGTCGTCGCGCATCGACGCTTTGAATTTCGCCATCCTCCCCACGTCATTTATATGCTCGTTGATCTGGAAAATTGAGACTCAGGCCAGCCGCTGCTTCCATTCGGCGACACGCGCGTTGACGGATTCTTCGCCGCCAGAACCATAACTTTGCAGTGCTTTCATAGCGTTTCTGGCACCGAGAATACTGCGAACATCCTCTTCAATCAACGGACAGGCGACCTTCAGGTCCTCGATCGAAAGGTCAATCAGCCGACAGTGATGTGACTCACAGTATGCCACAAGCTTGCCAACGGTCTCATGACCCGTTCGCATGGGAATACCCTTCTTGATCAGGTATTCCATCAGGGCTGTCGCGTCCAGGAATCCGTCTTCCAGCCTTGCTTCAATACGATCCCGTTTCAGTTCCGCACCAGCAATAATCGACGGAGCAAGATCAAGGCAGGCTCGCAACGCATCATAGGCAGAAAACAAGGCCAGCTTATCTTCCTGAAGATCGCGATTGTATGCCATCGGAAGACTCTTAATCAGAATCAGCAATTGAGGCACTGTCGACATGACGCGCGCCGTGCGGCCTCGGATCAATTCCAGCACGTCCGGATTTCGCTTCTGAGGCATGATGGATGAGCCGGTCGTGTAGGCATCCGGCAACCGCAGAAAGTTAAACTCGGTAGTAAACCAGATGATCCATTCTTCTGCCCAGGTACTCAAATGCGCAGCGACTAATGACAGTGCAAAAACGAACTCTACCAGGAAGTCCCGATCGCTGCTGACGTCCAGACTGTTCGCAGCGACGGATGCAAACCCCAGCAGTTTTGCGGTAAAATGGCGATCAATGGGCAGTGTAGTTCCCGCCAGAGCCGCAGCACCCAGCGGGCAAACGTTCACTCGCTTGCGACAGTCGGCCAGGCGTTCTCGATCCCGCTGAAATTTTTCTGTATATGCCAGCCAGTAATGAGCAGCCAGAACCGGTTGAGCTCGCTGAAGGTGGGTATATCCCGGCAAAACGACATCGGCATCCTCATCACAGCGAGCCACAAACGCGCGCTGGACTTCGGCCAGCAACTTGTCCAGATCATCGATTGCATCGCGAGTGTAAAGCTTCAGGTCTGTGGAAACCTGATCGTTTCGGCTGCGTCCCGTATGAAGCTTGCGGCCCACGTCGCCAATCCGAGCGATCAGAGCATTTTCAATGTGCATGTGAATGTCTTCCAGATCTGTCCGGAAGGCAAATTGGCCTGCAGCGATCTCTTCTCCGATCTGATCCAGGTGGTCGCAGATGCGATCTCGTTCGAGGTTCGTAATGATTCCGCAATGTGCCAGCATCGTGGCATGCGCCATCGAGCCGCGCACATCGACAGCGTACAGTCGCTTATCAAAACTGATGGACTCCGTGAAGGCTTCCACTCGTGGATCGGTCGCCTGATGAAATCGTCCGCCCCATGCTTTGGCCACGTGTAGTTCCTTTGGTGAGAGACCCGGTCTGGTCAGAGAACCGGTAGTTCGTGTCACGGTCAGGCTTTACGATAACAAAACGGACTCTGAGGGCGTAGCGAGTACAGACACGTCTCTGAGGCGTCACGGTCCGTGGCATGCAAATCATCCCACGCAAGCCAGCGAGCGCCTGCGGTGTGTCATGATATCGTTACGGGCGGCGGTCAGGCGACACCGCAAGTTTGAAACTCCCGTTAGACGACAGACCTCCTGGAGTTCTTGCCGACAACTCTGTCGCCAGTGTCTGAAGGTAAACGATCAGGCCAGCAGGCGGCCTCCCTCGGCTCCGGAATCAGGAGGTGCGCATCGCTCTACTCTGGTCGCTTGCCGTGCTCGGCAATCACCGTCGTGCGAATTCCGCCACGCGGTGTGAAAGCCGCTTCGATCTTCATCCATCGAGGCTGAGTCACGGCAACAAGGTCGTCCAGAATCATATTGGTAACACGTTCATAGAACGCACCATGATTACGGTATTCCTGAAGGTACAGTTTCAATGATTTGAGTTCATAACAGACCTTGTCGGCGATGTAAGTAATCGTCATTGTCCCAAAGTCCGGATGTCCTGTCTTTGGGCAGACGGATGTAAACTCAGGAGCCACCGTTTCGACAATGAAATTCCGCTGCGGAAACGGATTCTCGAATGTCTCCAGAGTATCGCGAGACGGTTCAGCCATGGCTCTCTTGGTCCTTACAAATCAGGAAACGCAGTGATCAGAATTCATCAATCCGATGACGCAATCGGTCACGGATCGCAGATCATAGGCGCGAGTTTTGACTTGAACGACCGGATGTGACGAAGAAAACCGGGGATTCTTATTCAACGCCATTCTCCGAGCCCCGGATTCTGCGAAAGGCCGCGTAGGCTGACAAATTGAACCTCCCACAAACGCACACCGATTATAGCGTGTTTCGAATTCGCTTGACTGTTTTCTGCGACTGTTCCAGAATTTGCGGGTGGACATGCGAATTCATCGGGGCGAGTATTTTACCAAGCCAGTCTAATGGGCATCTCTGAAATACCGAAAAGGTCACTCGTCCACGAGTCCAAAGATTTGGGCGCGGCTGACGGATTAGTTAATTTCTCTTCCGTGGAACAATTGGTCGCGGCGAATGAAAACGCTGCCGTGGAACACTCCACAGTGCTCAGCAGCCTGCCGGATTTCCCACAGATTCAACGTCGAGTATTGAGAATTGGTCTGGGAATCATGCTGACCACGCTGGCCATTGAATGGGTCGTGATCGCACTGCAACGTCCCGAGCCCCTCCCGATTCAGCGTGGGGAAGCGTTCCACAATCAGTTTCGAGTTGAAATCAACGACGCGACGTGGGTGGAATGGATGCAACTGAAAGACATCGGTATTTCGCTGGCACATCGGATTGTGTCTTATCGGAAGCTGAACGGTGCCTTCAAAACGATTGACGACGTTGGAAGAGTTCCCGGAATCGGACCATCAACGCTCGACCGAATCCGCCCGTGGCTTACAATCCGCCATGAACTCAGCGAAACCCCATCCATCGACGCAGCACAAACTTTCGACGCCCGGTCATCTTCAGACGCAAAGTGAGTCGGGTCTTTCCCAGACGAATCCGCCGCGCACCAGCAGCAGCCGGCAACGGTTCGAGCAATACCGGCAGAAGGTCAAAGAGAAACTGCTTCCCAAAGGAAGTATTCATTCTTCGGGTGATGCGCGTGCAGCCAAAGACCGAGTGCGTTCTTCGTGGCAACTGGTCATGGAGTTTTTTCGGCTGCTGCATCCGTACCGATGGCAGGTCAGTTTGACACTTTTGTCGGTCACCCTGTCGACGGTCCTGGGATTGCTGCCTCCGGCTGGCACAAAATTTATTGTGGACTATGTGTTGAACAAAGTACCGCTTCCGCCATGGATCAGTCGGTTGTTTCCAGCACTGAACAGTCCCATGAGATTGCTCTCGGCTGCGGTGGGTGTGGTGGTACTGATCTCGTTACTCAAGATCGTCATTCATATCTGGGGTCGATGGGATGCCACGCGGATTTCAAAACAGATTCAATTGGCGGTGCGTCGCAAAGTCTTCGCACATGCGGTTCGACTTCCACTCCATCGCATTCATGAACTTCGTTCCGGAGGAGTCGCGTCGGTCTTACGCGAAGACGGTGGCAGCGTTGGGGAACTGGTTTTTGGAATGCTCTACAATCCCTGGCGAGCGGTCATTCAACTGCTCGGCAGTTTTGCGATTCTGGCGTGGGTCGATTGGACGCTGCTCGCTGGCGCTTTGGCACTTCTGCCAACGGTCTTCATCACTCATCGCGCGTGGATCAATAGTATTCGACCTCAGTTTCGGGCGATTCGAAAACAGAGAGAATCGATCGATGCGGGTGCCACGGAATCGTTTGCCGGCATGCGCATCGTTCGAGCCTTCAGCCGTCAGCGACGTGAATCGGCGAGGTTTTCCGAAGAGAACAACATGATGGCTCGCCAGGAACTTTTTGCCTGGTGGTGGATGCGTGCTGTCGAAATGGTCTGGGAAGCATTGATCCCGATTGCCAGCGCCGGACTGCTCTTTTATGGAGGCTGGCGAGTGATCAATGGTCATATGACCGTGGGCGATCTCATGATGTTTCTCGTGTATCTGCTCATGCTTCTGGAACCGCTGGCGACTTTGGCGTCCAGTGCAACTCAGTTTCAGAACAGTCTCAGCGGACTGGATCGGATTCTGGACCTGTTGGCCGAACCTCGTGAAATGGAATCCACGCCAGACAGCCTGCGAGCGGAAAAAAACAGGATCGCCGGGCACATGTCATTCGAAAACGTGACATTTCTTTATCCTGGCACACAAGCTTCGGCTCTATCTGATATTCAGCTCAACGTGAAAGCCGGGCAAACAGTCGCGCTGGTGGGTCCGAGTGGGGCAGGAAAGACAACCATCTGCAATCTGGTAGCCCGCTTCTACGATCCGTCATCCGGCCGTGTCACTCTCGATGGTCGGGACTTGCGTGACTATGACGTTGAATCCTTTCGAGCGCTGCTGGGTGTTGTTGAGCAGGACGTTTTCCTGTTCGATGGAACCATTGGCCAGAATATTGCTTACTCTCGCAAACATGCCACAGCCGAGGATGTCCAGGCCGCGGCTGATGTCGCCAATGCGTCTGAGTTTATTAACCGACTGCCGGAGGGAATGAACACGCTGATTGGAGAGCGAGGAGTACGGCTCAGCGGTGGTCAGCGTCAGAGACTTGCCATTGCCCGGGCAGTGCTTGCCAATCCCAGGTTGCTGATTCTTGATGAAGCGACCAGCAACCTCGACACCGAAAGTGAACAGCTGATTCAGCAGAGTCTCGGCAGTCTGATGAAAGGCCGGACGAGCTTTGTCATCGCTCATCGATTGAGCACAATTGCGGGAGCAGATCTGATCGTCGTCGTTGAAGGAGGTCGAATCCTTCAGACGGGAACGCATTCCGAATTGATGGCGCTTGGCGGCAAATACCGGACGATGGTTGAACAGCAGGTAAAGATGACGCTTGGCAGCATGGACAGGGGCTGACCCGCTAAAGTCTTCTCACTTACCTCGTTCTGAAATGAGCGGACACCTTTGCCACAATTTGCGGCTCGGTTAGCTTGTCTGAGGTTTCCACAACACAACTCGCGGATTTGACGTTTTTCTCTTCGAGGTGTTTTTTCAGTTCGGTCTTGGCTTCTCCGGGACCAAAGATGTAAAGCGAGGAAGAATTGTTGATGTGTGAGACCACGGCATCGTAGAAGTGCGAGAGATCAGCCAGTTTTTTTCGCTCACGAGTATCATCCGAGGGAACCCGCAAGGATTCAAACTTCCCGGATGGATGGTCACTCGAACGTCGCGGCTGGCTCTCAAACTCCGAATCCACCCGGACCGTTTTATCGCCGGATGCTGAAAGCTGTACCACAATCGCTTCGCGATGATCAATCCAGACGCCAGTTTGAGTTGTCATGACCAGATCCCTCGACAGAGAATTTTTCATCCAATACAGAACGCGGAGTCACCAGGCAGTTTTGGGAGTTTCAAACAAAAAAACGCCGGATGAGCCACAATTTCAGTTTGAAGCACGTTTCATTCCGACTCACGCCAGGCCGTGCCGTCCGATCGCGAATCTGGCATCGGGCAGGAAAAGGATTTACCGGGGACGAACAAAATTACCGCTTTGAACCCGCAGCCCGGTGCGTACATTCTGTCGGCATGTGCGGAAACAGATCACACGTCACGGACTTGATTCGCACGCATTTGTCCGCCACTGCACACAACTGTGCAATCTGTACCCTCGGCTGGAAGATTTTCAGCCGAGGGGTGATCGTCAGTCAGCCATCGCGAACGGATCAATCCACGAACATAAACTCATTCGAACACAGCAGCACCTGAGCGAACTGTTCCAGGGGAGTCAGCAGTTCTGTGGTGTTGCGAGGAAAATCGGCTTCAGAATTCCACATCGGCCGCGTGGCAGATTGAGGTGTCTCGCCAGCCATCGGAAGCAGTTGACAACGCCAGAAATACTGATCGCTGTTAAGCAAATCACTAATGTCGACCACAAAATCGATTGTTTCACCGGCCTCCACATTGAATGATTCAATGTTCAGCGGAACCGTCTGCTTGTGGGCTTTGGCAGATTGCAGGAGCCCAGCGCGAGAACTCACAATAAATGCTCGGATGCCGTCGCCCGGTTCTGGCTCGTGAATGAGTTCCGAGCTAATCGCAATCGTCATGGCCGCTGGAGCCGTCCAGCGTCTGACGACGGCATGCTGTCGATCATTCCCCGGATGGCCACCGGATGAACTGAGCTGAACCCATCCCAGCGGCCCGTCAGGAAATGAAGGTCCGCCCTGCCATGCACTGCCGGTAAAATGCGGCAGCGGTGTGAAGACGGGAACTCGCTGAGTCACCTCGTCATAGGCCCCGTAACCATAGCTCCATTCGGCAGCCGTCGGAAGAGGTTTCTCGCTCTGTGGAACATCTGTGTTGAGCAGTGCTATTGCTGCTGCAATCTCTTCCTCGGAAGGCTGGCGTTGATAAGCGTGCAGATACAGACCTCGAATCTGATCCTCTGGATTCTTGATTTCGCTCGCGGACTTTGCCAGTTGCCGAGCGCGTTCGAGAATCATGGGATGATTCATCAGGAACAGCGATTGCTGTGGCACCGTCGTCTCACTGCGTTGCGGAATGTGAAGATCGGGATTGGCGAAGTCGAACATTCGCAAAGTTCCTGGCAGGAACTGACGATCGACGAGACCATAAATGGTTCTTCGCAACGGAAAGGGCGGTTTGAATAACTCTGTCGGCTTCCCGCCCAGGCGTGTCTCCAGCTGTCCAGAAACTACCAGCATAGAATCTCGCATCTCCTCGAACGATAATCGATGCGCGTTCATGCGCCAGAGCAGTCGGTTTGTCGGGTCAACGGTTTGTGCGTGGGCCATTGCTGCGGCATCTTCCGGTCCGGAGGAACTTTGCCGAAACGCGGCCGACAGGACAATCAGGCGATGAAGTCGCTTCAGGCTCCAGCCATCGACAATGAATCGCTCCGTCAGCCAGTCGAGCAGTTCGGGATGCGAGGGTGCGTCGGCACGGATTCCGAAGTCACCCGGTGTCGAAACCAGCCCTGTTCCAAAATGATGAGCCCAGACTCGATTGACAATCACTCTCGCTGTCAATGGATTGGCCGGGTCAATGATTGCGTGAGCCAACTCCAGACGTCCACTTCCATGTTCAAACGGTTTGCGATCAGGTCCGCTGAGCAGTTTCAGGAACTGCCGGGAAACGTCTTCGCCTTTGTTAGCCGGGTTTCCTCGTTTGAAGACCCGGGGATTTACAGGAAACTCTCGATCCTTCATGATCACGGCAAATCGCGGCTGCGAACCGGCATTCAGGATCGCGCGATCCAGTTCCACCTGAAGCTTCCAGAGTTCATTGCAGGTTCCCGAGTCAAAGTCGTACTCTGTACTGACAATTGGCTCATTGGGAACCGAACATGGACCGCCAGCGGCATATAAGACTTCTCGCAGTTGTTCGTCCGCTGGATCACTGAGATGTTCAGGTGCAGTCTGGCCAGCGGTTTTGGATTTTTCCAGTTCTGTCTGCCATTGAAGTTCGCACTGTTGAAAGATCGATGTGTAACGCTGCACGACGTCGTCCAGCGAAGTCGGTGGCGTGGCAAACGCGGCGGCAACTCGTGGATTCAATCGGGTCCCATCAAGGCCCTGAAGTGACTGAGTCAGCTCCTTCGATTGCTGTGAGAATTCTGCCTGCGGAATATTTCTGAAAGCATGCCATGCCATGAAAACCGGATCGCCGTTTTTCTCGGCATCCCGCAGATGGTCTCGCCAGCGATGAACAAAAGAGGGCAATAGATCGGTCACCGCCAGAATCTGATCAAAACCTTCTTCGGGATACTTGCCAGGTTCAGTCTGAGCATGCAGATAGTCGCCAACTCGGGAACGAATACGCGCTTCCGTGACGGCTCGACGTTCCCCCCGAGTCGCTTCCATTGCCGATACGCGTGCAGCATGCTCGTTCTCGAACGTTTCATCAGCGGTGCCTGCCGGTGGAAGTCTGACAAGTTCTTCGCGAGAACTATCGAAAACTCCGTAGAGTGAATAGTAATCCGCCGTGGGAATCGGATCGTACTTGTGATCATGGCACCGCGCGCAGCCCACGGTCAACGACATCGTCCCGCGGCAGACAACGTCGATGCGATCATCAATAATGTCGCGACGGACGCCCTGAAATCGTCGACCGATGGTCAGAAATCCCATGGCCGCCAGATCGTTTTCGGTACGATCCGGTACCTGGTCGGCCGCGATCTGAAGCAGTAAAAAACGATCGTATGGCATATCGACGTTCAGGGCGTTCACGACCCAGTCACGATAGTTCCAGGCATGCACCCAAAAACGCTCTTCGCGGCCATAAACGTAGCCTTTGGTGTCGGAATAACGAGCCACGTCCAACCAATGCCTCGCCCATTGTTCACCGTAGGCTGATGAGGCCAGTAGTCGATCAATGAGTGACTCGTAAGCCGCGGGATCGGCATCATTCAGGAAATGATCGACTTCCTGCGAAGTCGGAGGTAAGCCGGTCAAGACATAAGTCGCGCGGCGAATCAGCGTGCGACGGTCAGCTTCCGGCGCCATGGTCAATTCAGCAATGTGAAGCTTGTGGAGCAAGAAAGCATCGATTGGAGACGCGGAATCAGGGGCGGCCACTTGTGGCGGTTGATGATGGCCGAGCGGCTGAAAAGCCCAGTGAGTACCTGCAGTTTCCTGATGGTCAGATTTTAAAGGTTGTGACTGTTGCGGCCACGGTGCACCAAGTTCTATCCAACGGATCATTAGCTGTTTCTGTGCATCTGCCAGCGGCGTTTCTGGCGGCATCTGCAGTTCACCGTCATACCGAACGGCCTGAACGATGCGACTGTTAGCGGCGTCTCCGGGAACAATCGCGGTCCCGGAATCTCCACCCTTCAGAAGTGCATCACGAGAATCAAGCCGCAATCCGCCGGATTGCTTCTCTGCCCCATGACAACCAATGCACTTGTCAATCAGCAGAGGGCGAATCTGAGACTCAAAAAACTGCTCGGCGTCGTCGCATCGACTGGTCGAACCAAAAGACAGCGTCATCGACAGCCAGCACAATGAAGGCAGGATCTTGTGAGCGATGCGAACCTGCGGCGAGCATTTCTGGATAAGACTGCCGATAGATCGAAATAGCATGGACCGAACCTCTCGGGCAACGGAGGGAGTTATCAGGCGGGCCCCGCATTGTCGCCTTAAACGCCCGTTGGCTCAAGTGTCCCGCGCGGACGCTAAAAGGTTCGCCGCTGGAAGAATAAGATCATTTCTTCCTTGTTCTTTGGGTTCGGTATTGCCGTGACTAATTGCCAGCCTCGATCGCCCACCTGCTCGGCGATGTCTTCGCCAAGGAAATCCCCGTTCTTGTCCGATTCCAGATAGTAGGTTCGATACTCCATCTGGGGCGTCAGCAGCCCATCGAAGAGAAGTCGAGTGAACAACTCGGCCGACCAGATTGTCAGAATCAGCAGGAAAAGTTGTTTGTAACTCATCGCAAGTCCTTTTGCTCAGCGTTTGAAGACTGGACGCAGGATAGAATATTCCGGAAACCGTGAGAATACGGACCCGCATGGATCGCTGATGCGGCTGAGAGCACTCCGCGACTTTGTCCGGCCGAAAGTTGATCAGATGTGTGTTTTTCTGAAAAACCAGCGTCCGGCGGAAGTTAGTTCAGCGTTCTCGGTGACTCCGGAATCCCCAACCCTTGAATAGACGACAATCGGCGTTACAACCTTTCTCCTATTGAATCCAATCGCGGGACGGAATGTGCGTCGCTGAGTTCTCAGTCATTGCCTATTCCTTAATCACAAGTTCGTCGTGTCTGATCTCGGAGTCCCGAATGCGTTCGCTACTGATCCTTCCCGTGCTACTGGCGTCTTGTTGGCCATCAAGTCTGTCAGCGCAGCATCCGAACATCGTGATTATCTACGTGGACGACCTCGGATACGGCGACGTAGGTTGCTACGGCGCCAGAGCAGTGGCTACACCCAATATTGATCGCCTGGCAAATGAAGGGTGTCGATTCACTGACGGACACAGTTCTGCAGCGACCTGTACGCCGTCCCGATATTCTTTAATCACTGGTGAATATGCCTGGCGACAGAAAGGGACCGGTATCGCTCCCGGTGACGCGAATGCGATCATTAAGCCGGGACGGGTGACCGTGGCGTCGATTCTGAAGAAAGCAGGTTATCGGTCTGCCGCCATCGGCAAGTGGCACCTGGGACTTGGAGAGGGGCCAATCGACTGGAACAAATCGATTTCTCCCGGACCGCTGGAAATTGGTTTTGATGAGTGCTTCCTGATTCCGGCGACCGGCGATCGAGTTCCGTGCGTCTATGTGGCCAATCATGAAGTTGTCGGATTGGAAGCGAATGATCCGATCGCGGTCAGTTATAAAGAGCCGATTGGCGATGAACCCACAGGATTGAACAATCCCGAAGTCCTGAAAATGGAATGGGATCACGGCCATAACTCCACGATCATCAACGGAATCAGTCGCATCGGATTCATGTCCGGTGGCAAGGCAGCGCGATGGGTTGATGAAGATATGGCGGATGTCATCACTAAACAAGCCGTGAGCTTCATCGATCGGCACAAAGCCACTCACAGCAATCAGCCATTCTTTCTGTACTTCAATCCTCACGACATTCACGTTCCGCGAGCACCCCATACCAGGTTCGCAGGGACGACTACAATGGGGCCACGTGGTGATGTGATTGCTGAACTGGACTGGTCTGTTGGAGAGATTCTGAAAACTCTGGATCAGCACCAGATTCGTGAAAATACGCTGGTCATCTTTTCCAGCGACAACGGTCCGGTTTTGAATGATGGATATAAAGATGGAGCCGTGGAAAGCATCGGTGATCACAAACCGGCGGGGCCGCTGCGTGGAGGTAAGTACAGTGCGTTTGAAGGAGGCACGCGTGTGCCATTTCTGGTACGCTGGCCACAGAAAATTGCGGCAGGAATAACTTCTGATGCATTGATGTGTCAGATCGATTTTCTTGCTTCATTTGCCACGTTGACGAACGAAAAACTCCCCGAGGGAGCCGGGCCGGACAGTTTGAACATGCTTCCGGCATTGCTTGGAGAAAGTCGCAGCGGACGTGATCATCTTGTGGAGCAGGCGGGAACGATGTCGTTGCGTATGGGGACCTGGAAAATGATTGAGGCGAATAAGGGCCCGGCCGTCAACAAGCAGGTCAACATTGAAACGGGTAACGGACCCTCGGTGAAACTCTATGATCTGAGTAGTGACCCGGGTGAGCAAACGGATGTCGCCGAAAAAAACCAGCAGCAAGTCCAGGAAATGGTCACACTGCTGGAGCGAATTCGGCAGCAGGGAACTGCTCGTTAATGATATCTGAATACGAAAAGCCGGTACTTGATCCGCCGCAGTCACAATGGCCCTCTGAAAAATGCGAACTGTCTGACTCCCGGCTTCAGGCGCTGCGTCAAAATGCCCGGCGTCGACTGGTTCGAGCGGCTCTCGATTACACTCAGCGACTTTCAGCAATTGGTTGGCGATCGGGGCTATTTCATTGTCAAAATCCCAGACTGAGTGGTGATGCGGATGCTCTGCCAATCTTCATGACAGGTCACCAGCCGGTGATCTTTCATTCGGGATTAACATTCAAGTACGAAACCACGGAAGTCTTCGCGGTGGATTCCGGAGCAATCGCCATTGCCGTGGTTATCGATACGGATGAAGGCGATGCCGGAGCATTTTCGTTTCCGAGCGCGGATTCTGCCATGCAGTTCTCCACCTCCATTGCGACGTTCGGGACCGGCACTTCGTTGTACAGTGCCGGAAGGAAGAAGCCGTCACAACTTATTCAGGACGAAAGCCAAACGGTCGTTTGTGGCCTGCAATCCGCAGGGTGTGTCTCTTCCGCAGCGCAGTTCGAAAAGATTGCCACACAATATGCGGCACTGGCAACCGACTCAATTATGGAGGCCAATCTCATCGTTCGCTGGAATGCTGGCATCGGCGGACGCATGCTGGAGTTACCTCTCTCCGCACTCTGCAGCTTGCCCGAGGTTGTTCAGTTTTTTGGTGAAATCCTCGCCAGGCCGTTTGAGTTTGCTGGCGTCTACAATTCGACCCTGAACGATTACCGGACGAATCAAAAAATCCGCAATGAAGCCAATCCGTTTCCGAACATGGCTCTCGATTCGTCGTGGTGTGAGCTTCCCTTCTGGCTGGTCGATCCCGTTAAAGGGACACGGAGCATAATTCGAATTCGCCAGCAGGGCCCTGACAGAGTGCTCGAAACCGCTGATGGCATTGGAACGGAGCTTTTGCCCGGGCACGAAGCGGCCTCATTATTTTCACTACTGGTTGCAGGCCAGCAGTTGATCCCACGCGGTGCGCTGATCACGGTGACGCTGCGAATGTTGTTCAGCGACCTCTTTGTCCACGGGACTGGAGGTGGAAAGTACGACCGCTACACCGACACACTCATAAGAACGTGGTGGAAGGTTGAGCCAACTCCCTTTGCCGTTGCGAGCGCGTCCCGTTATTTATTTGCCGAAGAGTGTCGAGAACTGGACCAGCTTCAGCAGATCGCTGATCAGTTGCGCGACATGCAGTTTAACCCGCATCGCCATTTTGGCTCGGGATTGTTTTCCACCGAGGCGGAGACCCTGTTACGAGCTCAGTTGAAAGCCAAGGAAATTGCCGTGGAACGGTTGAAACAGTCTCGTGAAGCTGGCCAGCCGGCTGGAGACATCGGTCGCGAGATCCAACGGATGAGTGACGAAATCAAAAAGGCCGTAGCAAGGGAGTTTGAGCCTCGACTTGCCAAACTGAGCAGTGTCTCTGATCAAACATCCGCGACGTGGACGAGCCGTACATGGCCGTGGATGTTTTTTGAACGACCCGGAGAACCCGATTCTCCGCATCCGGCCTGAGGCCATTTTTAGGCGTTCTCTGATCTCTCGCAGCAACGTTTGACAGTACAGCGAGGGGTTTCGTCCGGCTCCGAGTAGGCAGATTTCAGCCGATTGCCTTCTGTCCTCATCAATACTTTTTTATTGCGTTGCTTCGGGAAGTCGAATCCATTTTGGCGCGGAGATCAGCCCTGAATCCGATCCTGGGCTCAGCAACCAATCAATCACTTTCTGCAGAAACTGCACATTGCAAACGGCATCGGTGAGTCTGAAACAGCGCGAGTGATTCTTTCTGCCGACGGATTACCGTGGGTCCGGTTGAAAATGCCGAAGACACGCGACTGCAAAGGAAAGCGCGGAATTCCTTCTTCCATCCCTCTGGACAGCGCTGAATCGCCTGAGATATCAACCCGCCCGCCATGTGAAACGACACCGACTGCCAGACATTGGTGACTTGGATTGTTTCGCATGGCAACGGAGTTTTGGATGCCAGGGAAGGCGTCCGGAATTCCAAGCTGTGTGCTTTGTTCAACGGATTGAGTTGCTGCCTTTCTTCTGATTACGCATGTGTTCAGAAAACGGCGCAGCGAAGACAACTCAGTCCCGACACTTCTCCACTCTGTATGTTCTTCATTCTGCGGGATTCGGCATAATTCGCCGAAGTGAATGATGGACGAAAGCGTAAGAAGGAGCAAAGCGATTATCCGAAACGAATGGAAGAACCGAACAACACTGCGATGTGCAGTGTGGAGTTCAATATTGATCGAAGTGGCCGTTGTTTTTGCTTTGCGATGTGAAACGTTTCTCCTGCGGGAGACTCCGATTTTAAAATCGCCGATCGAATACAACTGTTGCTCCGGTTTTAATGAACTCCATGCCTGTCTGTGTCGATACTGGACGATACGAGTCAGTATGGTTACAGATGCACTTGCTGTTCGTCATGGAGGATTGAATGGCTACCAAGGTCAGTGAAGACGTTTCTGAAGTCTGGGTAACCTATAAGCAGGACCAGACCAATCAGGAACTGCGGAACCGTCTCATGGAGCGGTATCTGCCGCTGGTCAGATACAACGCCGAACGGGTATGGGCCAAGCTGCCCGAAGGCGTTGACCTGAACGATTTAATGTCAGCCGGAGTTTTCGGGCTGATGGATGCTATCGAAGCTTTCGACATGGACCGCGGAGTCAAGTTCGAGACGTATTGCGTGCCGCGTATTCGCGGAGCAATGCTCGACGAACTCCGCACCATGGACTGGGTTCCTCGACTCGTTCGCAGCAAGGCGAGCAAAGTTGAGGCATCCCGCAAAGTAGTGGAAGCTCGTGTGGGTCGACCACCGACGGAAGCAGAGATCGCCGAACAGATGAGTCTGCCGATTCAGGAGTTCGAGCGACTCAAAGCCGAAGCGAGCGCCATTAACCTCGTGAGCCTCGAGAAGAAGTGGTACGAAACAGACAGCTACAAAGACGTCCGCGAAGTGGATGTTGTTGAAGATGTCCGTTGCGAAGACCCGACCGAGGGCATCCAGAAGATGGATGTGATGAAACTCGTGACCAAGGGACTGAATCGTAACGAGCGGCTCATCATCATTCTTTACTATTATGAAGAATTGACGATGAAGGAAATCGGCAACACGCTGGGGTTATCAGAATCACGCGTCAGTCAGATGCATTCCAGCATTGTGGCTCGCCTGAAAGAACAACTCGACAGGCGTCGACCGGAATTTGGCTGATCGGAGAAAACCTTCTCTGAAACGCCCTGAAAACAGATTCTCAAGCCCTCGTCACTCCACTGACGAGGGTTTTTTGTTGCGCGAATGTCATTCTCAATGGTTGAGCGACACACTGGTTTCGCCCGATGCGCCGTCAACCGGCTTTCAGCATCCTTCACGTTCCGGAGGCCTGCCGATTGTTTCGAGCGGGGTCCGCTGTCAAAATGCCTGAAGCGGTTTCCAGACCAGCGCATTGCGTAAGAGGGTTCTTGAGAACTCTGTTATGTTTTTCTGCTGGCCCTGCCAGAGCCGAGTTCTGACGAATTCGTCTTCAAAGAGTCGTCTGAGAGCATTCCGTTCTTCTTTTTTCTCCCATGTGCGCGAAACGGCATTTCTGTCAGGCAGCTGTTGGTATGACTGAACGCAAGATTGGTCCGTTCATCCTGGGCAAACAGATTGGTGCCGGCGGTATGGGCGTTGTTTATCAGGCCACCTATACGGAGACGGGCAAGGAAGTCGCTCTGAAAGTGCTGCCTCCGGGTCTGGCCAGCGACGCCAAAATGCTCAAGCGTTTTGAACGCGAGATCGACATCCTGAAGAGGCTCGTGCATCCCAACATCGTTAAATACTACGGCGGCGGAACTCACGAAGGCCAGCGGTGGTATGCGATGGAGTTGATCGACGGTGGATCACTCCAGGACATTCTGAAAAAGAAACGTCGATTATCATGGGACCAGGCTGTTCAAGTCGGTCGTCAGCTCTGCGCGGCGTTGGAGGTGGCTCATAATGCGGGGATTATTCATCGCGATCTGAAGCCAGCCAATCTGTTCGTCACCAAAAAGGGAAAAATCAAACTCGGCGACTTTGGCATCGCCCGCGATACAGAAGCCACGGCTCTGACCGCCGCGGGAAAAACGGTCGGGACATATGCGTACATGGCCCCTGAACAGATTCAGGGCAACGTCGCCATTTCGAAAAAAACCGATTTGTATGCTACAGGTTGTCTGCTCTACGAGTTGTTGACCGGGGAAACGCCATTCGTCGCCGAGAACCCGGCTGAGATGCTGATGCAGCACCTTAACGACGATCCGTATAACGTCCGCGAAAAGATTCCTGAGTGTCCGCTGGCGCTCGATGGGCTGATCGAGCGACTTCTGGCGAAGAGCGCCGACGATCGTCCTTACGATGCTCTTGCCGTGCATACTGAACTCACTGAGATCCTCAGGAAGGCTCAGGAAGTGGTTTCAGATGTTTCGCCCGAAGCCCTCGCGGCCTCAAAGGCTTCTGGCTCGGCCATGATCGACCCAGAGACCGGCGAATTGAAGCCGAAGAAGAAAAAGAAGAAGAAAGATCGATCGGAGTTTTACGAAAAAACCTGGTTCCTGATCACCTGTCTTGTCGTGTTGATCGCCGCGGGAATCTGGCTGGCTCTTGGGCCAGGCGAAGATTCGCTTTATCTGAAGGCCAAGGAAGCGATGGCCGCGGATGACAGCGATTCTGTCGTGAAATTCGACGATGCCAGGCGACTTTATCTGCAGCCCTATCTGGAACAATTTCCTGAAGGAAAGCATGCAGATGAAGTGCGCAAATGGCTGGATGAAGCGGAAGTCGCCATTCTGGAAGCGCAGGCTGAGAGCAAGGCGCGAGGCAAACGCGATGGTCGCAACCGCTTTGAAAAAGCGTGTATTGTCGCCTTGCAGGCAGAGCGTGACAAAGAACGAAACCTGCTTGAATCTATCGAGCTGTTTCAGGAAATGATCAATACTCTGAACGACACAGGCGTTCAGGCAGCCACAGTTGCCGAGGAGTCCGCGGCAGCCGATTCAGGGGGAATCGCCGGTGATCCAAAGTACTGGCGATTGCTTGCCGAACGACATTTGAACGCTCAGAAGCAGACGCTGATGACTCATTCCGAACGTAATCGAATCATCACCGAACGAATGATCGCGGCCGAGAAACAACTGGCCACCGAACATCCGGAAGAGGGTCGCAGGATACTTTCTCTCTTCCGTGATGTCTTCCGCTCCGAACGCGAACTCGATGCATGGCTCGACTACGCTCGCTTGCGACACGACGGAAGCCCGGCCGCTATGCCGGAGATGTCAGCGCCGGCCGCTCAAAACAGTGTGCCCTGAACGTTATTATCGTGATCCGGCTCGGGGGTCAACGCACTGTTGCAGTTCGGCAGAAAGCGGTATGAAGCTGCACGACTGTGTTCAGGCAACCGGGTCGTTTCCACGGTTGCCCCCGTGCTCTTCAACGGCCTGTTCGACAACGTCTCCTCCGTCATCGCTGGTGCAACAGGCGATGTGCAAGGTAAACTGCGGGCTCTGTTTTCAGTCCTGTTGTTCGAAACGTGGAGCCTGATGATGAGAGCCTACCTGTCACGTGTGACCGACCTGAGCCGACGGACAGACCCGCTGATCGGGTGTCGTCATCTGCTGGCCTTCACGTTCTGCCTTGTCACGGGATTCCAGCACACTCTCCCTGCCGATGACAGCACAATCATTACCGGTGTTGAGCGGCAGCCGTTTATTGCGGCGACTCGGCGACTGGTTGAGGCCATGGACTTTGCGGGGGCTCCGCTGGCGGACGAAATTCAGCAGAAAATCACAGTGGCGGCGGCAAACCCTGACGATCGCATGGCCATCAAAAGTCTTCAGGAGATTATCGACCCTCTCTGCCTGGCCACAATCAATATCAATGCGGAAAGTCGAGTCAAAGTGGCTGAGGGGCCTGTGAAGAAAGAACTGATGCAGCAGGGTTGGCGTGCGTTTCTGGTCAAGGTCCATAACGAAGCAGGAATCAATCCTGTTCTGCAAGTCGAGAGCCCGAACGCCTTGCCGGTGTATCAGCAGGGGAAGGGGTCTCGTGAGGAGCCTCGTACAAAGGAAAAGCTTGTCAATCCGGAAGATGTGGGCGATCGATTTCTCGACATGAATTTGTTGAACCGCGAGCCTCTGAAAGAGAAACTCTCCGGGTTACTGGTCGAGTATCGCGTACTTCTTCTCTACAGTCGCGATGAGGGGCCTCGTGAAGCGTCTTTGTCGTTTCATATCGGCGCGGGAACTCAGGATATCGGTTTCCGAAACGCGGTGCCGATTCTGTTTGACTGCAAGTCTGCCACGAAGGTGACGCTGAACATTCGCGACGTTGATGGTGAACCAACGACGGCCAACTTTGTGATTCGCGATACCAAAGGACGAATCTACCCGCTGCCTTCGCGACGACTGTCACCGGATTTCTTCTTTCATGATCAGGTGTATCGGTCAGATGGTGAGTCCGTGATGCTTCCGCCTGGTGATTATTCATTCGTCGTGAACCGAGGGCCTGAGTATCTGCCGCAGCGAATGAACGTGAGTATTCCGGAGGCAGAAGAACATGCGGTGTCCGTTGATTTGAAGCGATGGATCCATGTGGCGAAACGAGGATGGTTTTCCGGAGATCATCACGTTCACGCCGCGGGCTGCGGACACTACGACAGTCCCACCGAAGGCGTTGGTCCGGAAGCGATGATGCGGCACATTCTGGGCGAAGATCTGAATGTTGGATGCGTGCTGAGCTGGGGCCCTTGTTGGTACACTCAGAAACAGTACTTTAATGGTCAGGTTTCCGCGCTGTCGACTCGTGACTATTTGATGCGATATGACGTGGAAGTCAGCGGCTTTCCTTCGTCTCATGCCGGTCATTTGTGCCTGTTAAAGCTGACAGAAGACGACTATCCGGGCACAACGCGACTGGAGCAATGGCCGAGTTGGACGTTACCCGTTCTGGCATGGGGCAAAGCGCAAGGCGGAGTTGTCGGATACAGTCATAGCGGCTGGGGACTTGCCTTGCCGGATGTGATGCCCGACGGAGCGCGTCAGTTTCATGGCCAGCCCTGGGGCGGCGCACCTCGCGGATGGCAGGGCAAAGCCGCGACGAAACTTCCTGACTATGCAATGCCTCGTTTTGATGGCATCGGTGCCAACGAATACGTGGTGACAACGGCTCATGGCGTTTGTGACTTCCTCTCTGCCGTTGACACGCCAGCCATCTGGGAACTGAATGTCTGGTACCATACGCTGAATTGCGGGATGACATCGCGCATCAGCGGCGAAACAGATTTCCCCTGCATCTATGGCGACCGTGTCGGCCTTGGACGAATCTACGTCAAACTGCAGGATGGCCAGGAACTGAACTACGACAACTGGGTTGAAGGCCTTCGTGATGGTCGAAGCTACTGCGGAGATGGTCTCAGTCATATTCTGGATTTCAAGGTCAACGATGTCGGGGTTGGTGAACGCAAAGCGAATGGCTCTGTGGGTGTACTGGCACTTGATGCTCCGAAGGCCGTCGAAGTCACTTTCGATGCGACAGCCTTGCTGGAAGAAAAGCCGACAGAGTTGACGGAGTCCATTCGCAATCGCCGTCTGGACGATAAGCCGTACTGGCATGTTGAGCGTTGTCGAATTGGCGACACTCGCAATGTGCCGGTCGAAATCATCGTGAACGGGGTGGTCGTGGCGACTCGTGAACTGGCCGCCGATGGACATATCGAATCGATGACGTTCCCTGTGGAGATCGCTCAGTCGTCATGGGTGGCCGTTCGAATTCTTCCGTCAGTTCATACCAATCCCGTATTCGTGGAGGTCGGCGGAAAGCCGATTCGAGCAAGTCGACGCAGCGCGGAATGGTGCGCGGAAGCTGTGAATGTGTGCTGGAATTCCAAGCAGAACAACATTCGACCCCCTGAACGAGACGCGGCAAAAGCGGCTTACGATCAGGCCGCAGAAATCTATCGCAGCATTCGAGAGGAGGCGACGGTTGATTAGCCGACAACGCTTTCAATCATCCTGCCGCCAAAGTCTTTTTCGGTAGTCCCGGAAAGAAAACGCGCGTTCCAAACCGACAATGCCCGTACCCTTTCGAACCGTCGTTATGAGCACTCCTGCAGAAACACCTTCAAAAATATTCCTGGACGAATGCTTTGCTGCGGCCGACGATCGATTTCTGGACGAATGGGTACAGTTCCGCTCGACGGCCATTCTGACCGCTTTTATGCAGCAGTGGCTGGCCGACGAACGTCCGTGGGCGAGACAGCAGATTGTTGCCTACCTTCAGCGCGACCTCAACTTTGCCGGACACGAAGTGTTTGTGAAGCGACTGTATCGCCACTTCGAAGCAAAGCGTGATCATGCCATGCTGGGGCGTTTCCTGGTGGCCTTTGACAGAATTGTGCGACGTCGCCGCGTGGCACGTTACCACTGGAGTCGTCAAACACAGGAGACGATCACGGAGGAACATTTGTTTGCCGCGCCAAACAAAACGATTCTGGATCAGACAGGTCGAACAGTCGAGTACGGAACAGGGAAAAACAAGCGCACGTATCCTCTTCCGGATATACGAAACAAAACGACCAATCGGCTGTTTCGACATCGCACACGCAACTACCTGCGACGGCGAGTCTGGCGGTATTTTCGGTGGCTTAGTTATCGTCAGCCGTCTGAGTATCTCAGTGCGATCACGACCGCCCTGATCGCGTACAAGGACAGCGACTTCCAGGCTGGCGAAAACATTATTGATAACTGGTCACTGATGCACGCCTGCTTTTTTCACAGCGATGTTGTGACCTTTACAGCAGCTCATACTAATCTGAAAAAGGGACAATCGCTTGGTTCGCTCAGTGCCGCCCCGTATCAAGCGGAACTGTGGCGAGGCCCCGAAGCAGTTGCATGGCTGATTTCGATCGTATCACAAGCCGAGAGCGCGCTGGCGCGTATCTGGGCGATGGAACTGCTGCAGCGTGATCATCAGGAAGCGATCCATCAGATTGATGTGAGAGTCCTGATGCGGCTGTTGTCTCATTCCGATTCGAGGGTTCAGGAGTTCGCTTCAGAATTGTTCCGCCGGCATCGCCGCTTGAGCACTCTGACGATCTCCACCTGGCTGGAATTGCTCGAACAGTCGAATTACTCTCTGTTGCCGGTGATCTGCGAAGCCATGACGGCTCATGTTTCGGCTTCTCGGCTGGACAACGCTCAGATAATTGAGCTCGCCAGCGCGCAACCTGTTCCGGTTGCCGAGCTGGGTTTTAGGATGCTTCAACAGCGACACTCCCAACGCCCGCATACCGTCGCAGAGCTTATTTCACTCAGCCGAGCGAAGTGTGAATCTCTGGCAGATCGTCTGGCAGCATGGGCATTGAAGGAGCTGAATGCGGAGAGCCATTATTCGGCTGACGCGGTAGTAGAATTCTTCGATTCACTTCTTGAACCGATGCGAGCGTCTGCCATGAACTGGCTGGAGGACTCTGAGTCTCGGGGATACGAAGATCCGGTTCTCTGGGCGAAGCTGATTGAAACGCCGTTCGACGATGTCCGGTTAAGACTGATCGACTGCCTGCATCGTCGCACCACGCTTCCGGGCACTGACGCCAACTCACTCAGCCAGATGTGGTGTTCTGTGATTCTGGGCGTCCATCGCGGCGGCCGTGCCAAGCTGAAAGCTATGCAGCAGATCCAGTCGGCGATTCTGCGCGACGCCTCGCAGGCAACCAGACTGCTTCCGGTATTGGCTGTGGCCGTTCGATCTCTGCGAGCCCCCGAGCGGCGCGGCGCTTTAGAGGTGATCGCCACTCTGCGGCAGAATAACTCAGAGCTTGAAGCGGGGATTCAGAAGCATCTTCCCGATCTGGAATGGAATGCCGTGTTGTGATGCCATCCAGCAAGTCAAGCCCCAGGCTCCTGATCCGAATGTCACGACATGTGCCTTCGCGAAGTTGATCGTTGCGGGAATTCCCAACGAGTATCCGGAATTCCCAACGAGCATATTGTGGCCGCCATTGCCTG
The DNA here is from genome assembly GCA_031424595.1 of Planctomycetota bacterium. Lineage (GTDB taxonomy): Bacteria > Planctomycetota > Planctomycetia > Planctomycetales > Planctomycetaceae > SXXK01. Next base: position 50,099 of record JANPHT010000227.1, on the reverse strand, counting down.
GCAGAGAAGTTCGTTGGGGAACTCCCATCAAAAGATCAACTCTAAAGCCGCCTATCTCTTGCAGCGTTCCATGGCGACGACTTTGATGCCTCGCAAATCCAGTTTTCCAGTGCCGAGAAGTGGGATTTGATCGACCTGGATGAAACTGTCGGAGGAAGGTATGAACAGATTCGGAAGCCCGGCGGCCTGAAGTCGATCGGTGACTTCTCGCACCGTTTTCTTCATGGGCTTGTGCAGCACAATCAGACGTTCCCCCTTTTTCTCGTCGGGTACCGATGTGACGGCACAGGCGATTTCGGGTTCGTCGGTCATATCCTCTTCGAGGATTTTTGCGATTTCCTGTTCCACCAGAATATGTGGAACCATCTCACCGCCGATCTTCGAGAACCGGCTCATGCGGCCGGTGATGCGGATGAATCCGTCATCGTCGATCATCGCCATGTCGCCGCTGTTGTACCAGCCATCGACAATTAATTCAGCGGTCTTTTTCGGCTGATTCAAATAGCCCAGCATGATGTTTGGGCCCTTTATTTTGAGCAACCCTTCCTGATTGGCTCCCAGCTTCTCACCAGTTTCCGGATTGAATACGGCCGCCGCACAACCGGGGATAACTCGACCCACCGTGCCGTGGCGAGTTCCCGAATCACTTACAGCTCCTGGTGGAAGTCGTGAATCGGGAATATTGAACGAAGCAACCGGCGACATTTCCGTTGTGCCGTAGCCTTCCGTGGGTTCGAATCCGAATTTTTCCTTGTAGGCAGTTCTCAGATCATCCGGCATTTTTTCCGCGCCGACGATCACAAGGTTCACTGACTTCAATTCGTCTACTGTGCATCGCTTGAGATACGAACGGAGGAAGGTTGGTGTTGCCGCCAGAATCGTACACTTGTACTTTTCTACGAGTGAACCCACTGTGCGGGAATCAAGGGGATTAAAGTGGAAGACTGCTCCCGGATCAGCGCACATGGGCATCCACATCGTCACCGTAAAGCCGAACGAATGGAAGAACGGAAGCACTCCCAGCAGCATGTCAGTATTGACCAGTCGCATCAATTCGTTCACCGCATCGACATTGGAGCCCACGTTATGCTGAGACAGGACAACTCCTTTGGGTTCTCCGGTCGAGCCCGAAGTGAAGATGACGGTCATCGGGTCGTCGGCCTTCACTTTGTCGAGGCCCAGCATTCTGGCAAGCATTCCGGCGGGCATCAGCTTTGCGGTAGCAAATGCGATGGCGCGATCCATACTGGTGATCTGTTTCCTGAGATCTTCGAGGTAGATCATTTCCGCGTCCAGCTTCATCGGACGTTTTTCCATGAACGCACGGCTGGTAATCACCTGTTTAATGCGAGCTTCGCGAATGCAGTAATTGACAACGTCTTCGGTCAGCGTGTAGTTCAGATTGACCGTAACTTTATTCGCTAATGTCAATGCTGTATTGGCCAGCACACCTCCGACAGATGGCGGAACCAGCAGTCCCACGTATTGACATTCGGGCTTCAGCACCCTGGCAACGAGCAGTTTTCGAAATGCCAGTGTTCCGGTCAGCAAGTGTCCTCCGTTGAGTTCCGTGCCAGCGGAATCCGCGACTTTGCGCCGGTTCCATGCCAGTCGACACTGTCGAATGAATCGCCGTGCCGGAATCATACTGCGTTCCTTTCTGAGAAGCACCGACTGCGCGCTGAGCTCCAGAACCGCGCTGCGCACAACATCGACGTTGTCGACGTGTGATAGCGGAGGACCGAAGGAAATTGAAACCGGGTATGGCCAGTACTTTGGCTTCTTCCAGATAAACCGGCCACCTTCGTAGCTGAAGATACTGCCCCAAAGCTCATCGAGGCAAACAGGAACGACGGGTGCGTCCGTATCCCTGAGGATTTTCAGCATGCCACGTTCGAACTTCAACAACTGGCCGATCCGGGAGATACGGCCTTCGGCAAAGATGCAGACCAATTGTCCATTTCGAAGGGCGTCCGTGGCAGTATTCAGTGACTGAATCAACGCACGCGGCCCGTCGCCGCTGCGGATGGGAATAATCCCAAACAGTTTTGAAAGTCGCTTCAGGATGGGTCCCTGAACGTAATCGGCATAGGCCAACATGCGAATCGGACGAGAACTGGCCAGCAGGATTAAAACGCCATCGATCCACGAAACGTGATTTGCCACGAGCAGCGCCGGGCCCTGCTCGGGGATGTTTTCAATTCCGTAAGTACGAACGCGATAGACGAAACGGCTTAATAACCACACGAAGAATCGAATCGTCGCCTGCGGAAGAATCCAGACGGAGTACACCACAATGGGAATGATCCCAAGCCCAGAAATCAGAAAAATCTGAGGCGACGACATGTGCATGGGCGTCTGCATCAGCCAGAACATTCCGGCAACGGCCAGCATTCCAATCGCTGTCAACTGCTGACAAGCCGCCAGAATTGCTCCCAACTTGTCGTGCGGACTGCGTTCCTGCAGATACGCGATCAAGGGAACGTTAAAGAGTCCTCCGCCCAGCCCGATCAGCATCAGCATTGCACCCGCCATGAGGGGAGAGTCGCTGGTGAAGTAGAGCAGAATGCAGGCCAGTCCCATCAGCAGAGTTCCAAACGGAACCATGCCCAGTTCAACGCGACCATTTGACCACCAGCCAGCCAGCAGACTCCCGATGCCAACACCCAGCACGAGCATCCCCATGAACGGGCCCGGGTTCACTTTGGCAACGTTGTCGGCAAGCTCCTGAGTCACGAACACATCAATATTCATCTGGGCGAGCGATGCCAGAGACCAGAAGAAGACGATGCCCAATGTGACTCGCAGAATAGCTCGATCCTGCATCACTAATTTAATGTCGCGCCACGAATCGGTCAGGAGATTCCATTGAAATCCGGCCACAGGATTTGCCACAGGAACACGACTCATCATCATGGCAGAAACAGTGCCCAGCACCGCGCAGCCAATGAGCGACACTGCGGACAGTATCAAACCATAGTCATGATCTTTTTGCGTCAGATCGGCAAGCGCATACCCGCCGACGGTTCCCACGATCACAGCCACCAGAGTGGCCACCCCGGAAAGGCCATTCGCCGCAGAAATGTCTGATTTTTTGACCAGCTCGGGAATGATACCCAGCTTCGATGTCCCGATGAACGCCGCCTGAGCGCCGATCAAAAAGAGCAATGTGAACATGGACGGAACATTAGCCACATGAATGGCCCAAAGTCCCGCGGCCATCAAAACAATCTCAGCGACCTTCAGCCAGATAATGGAAGACCGTTTACTGAATCGATCGGCCGCCCAACCTGCCCAGGGGGCAAAGATCACAAACGGCAGCATGAAGCATCCCAGACCCAGTGAAAGCACGACGGAGTCCGCGCTTTTTTGAGACCAGCCCCAGAGTTCGTGGAACTGCTGCTTTCCAATTGGAACAATCAGCCAGCGAAACATGCTGTCGTTCACCGCCGTCAGAAACGTCATTGCGAGATATGCAATGAACGACATTGACGTCAGTCGATGAGTTTCAGCAGGCTGCGAATTGCTTTGGTGACTATTGGAAATGATGACGAACTCCAGAAACGCATTCGTCCTTAACGTGGCAGACGATCCGAAACGTGCCAGACGATCCGACGATCGAAAATCACCCTGACTTTTTTCCGGACCGAAGAAAGTGAGAGTGTATGATCATTGCGGACCCTTTTTCCTATTTTCCTTGGAATGCCCGGAACTAAGGAATCCTGCTCATTGTCGGCATTCTATCGGTCTGTTGACCAGGGCTCGCATGAGGTCCGATGCGTTCAGATAAGACTCAATCCGATTGCAACGACCGCATCGAGACCAGAACTCTCCCAGCGGCAGCTTTTGCCGAAATTAGCCATGTCGTCTGTCCTGAACGTTTCGCTGGTTATCCGCGAGGCTACACTGCGGATCTGGCAGCAAGACCGGTGACCATCTTGCTTTTACTCAGGTAGCTGTTGCTCGTCTCTCGTGAAACGGTTCTGTGGCACGACTCTGAACTTGAGCCCGCCATTCCATGCGGAATGGCACGATCATTCCAGTCGTCCTTGATAGATTTGGATCGGTTTTAGCATGCCTTCAGAGTCCTCCGGCAACAAGGGATTATCTGTGGAAAACATCGTCTTCTTTGATGGTGTTTGCGGTTTGTGCAACCACTCTGTCAACTGGCTTCTGGCTCGCGATCCGGAGCATCGGCTTCGGTTTGCACCCTTGCAAGGCATCACCGCCGCGATGATGGTCTCGCCGGAACTTCGCGAGAGGCTCGACACGTTGGTATTCGTTCGAGACCGTCAGACTTATGTGCGCACGGCAGCAGTGACCCGGATTTTGATTTCCTTAGGAGGTCGATGGAGACTTGTCGGTGGATTGATGTGGGCCATCCCGTTCCCGATCAGAGACCTGGGCTACCGCCTTGTCTCTCGTCTGAGGTATCGGCTTTTTGGAAAGCACGATTCGTGTCGCCTTCCCACACCCGCAGAACGAGCCGTGTTTCTGGATTAACCAGCGAAGCAAGGCTGGATGCCGGTGCGTGACAACTGGGTCTCGACCGAGTAGAGTCTGACGAGATCGCTTCTGCACCGTGTCTGTTTTCCGGAGCGAACGACGGTAGCAAATCCGAGGTCCGAGCATTCGCCCAGGTTGGGTTGACAGCTTTCAGCACTCAAAAGTCTGTGCGGGCGATGTTGCAGTTTTTACTCAATCCGTGGATGCTGCTGGGGCTTGCCGGCATTGCGCTGCCCATCATGGCCCATCTGCTCAGCCGACGGCGATTTGATGTCGTCGAGTGGGGAGCGATGCAGTTTCTCAACCCTTCCCGGAAGACTCGCCGACGATTGAAGCTTGAAGAGTTATTACTTCTGCTTTTGCGGATCGGCCTGATATCCCTGATTGTCCTGGCAGTGACTCGACCGATCGTGCCGAGTGGCTGGTTCAGCGGCTACCATTCTGCGGGGTCGCGCACCGTGGTACTGGTCATTGATGGATCCAATTCGATGTCGCGTTCCGATGGAGTTAATTCCATCCACCAGAACGCAATTCGTCGAGCCTCGGAATTCCTGAGAACACTTGGACCGGACGACACAATGGCGTTGATCGATGCGAGGGACCAGCCACGATCGGTTATCGAATCGCCGCTCCGTGACGTGAACGTCGTCGAGGAGCAACTCCAAAAACTACCTTCACCGGGCGGCGCGTGCAATACCCTGGGAGCGATCGAAAAGGCGATCGGAATTCTTGGGCGTTCCAGTTCGGCGGCAAGAGAGATCGTGGTTTTCACAGATCGGCAGAATTACGGCTGGCGAACTTCAAGCGAAGCTGAGTGGACTCGCATTGACGATATGCTGAAATTCCCGGCTGTTCGTCCAAAAATCTGGGTTGTCGATGTGGCGCCGCACCTGGGCCCGGTTTCTCGCAACGTGTCTGTGGGACGTATCGAGATGTCGCGAGAAATGTCGGTGCCTGATTTTCCAATTCGACTTCGCGTTTCGATTCGAAACGATTCTGATCAGGAGACACAGGTCCCCGTGCGACTGCTGCTCGATGGCCAGGCTTTGGCTGGTGAAACACAGAATCCTTCCATCCCAGCCCGTTCCGAGTCCGTGTTGGAGTTCAATCACGCCGTTCGTCCCGATGGAACACACGTATTGAGTGTGGAGGCCGAGGCACTTGATGATGCGATTGCCGTGGATAATGTGAGCCACGCAGCTGTTCATGTGGCTGGCTCATTGGCCGTGCTGCTTGTCAACGGAACACCGTCAGCCGTACCGGCTGATCGTGATACATTCTTTGCCGAACTGGCATTTGCTCCTCCTGACGGCAAGCCACCGTGGGTTAACGCTCAGGTGGTGGATGCATCGGAACTCCAGCCAGATCACTTCCAGTCGATTGCGGCGGTGGTGCTCTGCAATGTGGGCCGGATTTCCGCTGAATCGGCCGTAGCGTTATCGCAGTTCGTTCAAAAAGGAAACGGAGCCATCATAGCTTGTGGACCGAATACGTCGCCACAATCGTTTCAGGAGTGCTTTGTCGATTCGGGGCTTATGCGGCAGTTGCAGATTGTCAGAACTCGTGAGGCCCCGCCTCAAGCAGACAAGCTGATACAGGTTGCTCCATTGTCGATTCAGCCAGGCTGGCTCGAACGATTTCGATCCGACCCGTCTCGCAGCTTTCTCAAGGCGACGTTTACAGCGTGGTGTCTTTCAAAGGTGAACGTGACGAGTCCGCCGCCAGCAATTCCCGGTGCGCAGGCAAGCGAGTCATTGAAACAGAAATCGCCTGCTGACGATGAGCGATCAACGCATGACGCGACGGTGGTAACGCTGGCTCAGTTGAGTACAGGTGATCCCTTGATTCTGCAGGCTCGTCATGGCAATGGCTTTGTCTTGTTGCTGACATCAACGCTGGATCGTACGTGGTCAGACTTACCGACACGCTCCGATTTTGTACCGTTCCTCCATGAAGCCGTGTTTCATGTGGCGTCTGCTCGCAGTCATCGCAACGTGAGTTTTGGAGAACCGCTGGTCGCTCGATTTGATGCGTCCGGGGGTTCTCCGGACATCGAGCCGAAAATCATCGATGATTTGCCGGAAAAGAGCTTTGTCTTCACGACACCCGATTTGACAGCAAAGCGGATTGCTGCAACTCAGGACGCGCAATCGTTGATTGCCGTCTTGTCGGACACCTTTGCACCGGGTGTCTATCGCGTTGCCGATCCAACAGCAGAGTCAGCGATCCCGCAGGATGCGTTTGTGGTTAACTACGATCATGCGGAAGACGATCTCGCGCAGTTAACAGGCGACGATAAAGCACGATTAGCGACTAATGACAGGGTCCGCTTTGCGCCGACGCTGGAGGACCTGACAAAGCGCATGTATGGTGAGGAAAGTGTCACCGAGATTTGGGCGGTTTTGTTGACAGCATTTCTGCTGTTCCTGATCGCTGAACTGCTGCTGACGCGTCGTACAATCAGAAAAGGCTACGGCGGCGAGTCGCTGACTCCTGCGTGAAGGGATGCCCGACAATCCTTACGGAGTCACCGAACAAAATCAGTATAATTCTTCCGACGTCGCATGGTACCGGTTGTTTGATTGTTCGACTACGGAGCTTCCGGAAGGACAACGGCCAACGCTGAAGTACGGTGGGCATTTTCTTCGCCCGGTCCCGAAAGGAGATAGGTGAAGAATCCAACTTCATCATCACTTCCGGCCTCCCAGTGATTGTTGTTGTCAGCCGTGACGTAATACGTGTCGAGGATATTCTCCATATAGAAGTTCACTTTCTGTTCGGTCGTCCACGTTTCATAACCCTCAGGCGGCATTGCTGTCGCAAGTTTAATAACGTGTCCAGTTTCACCGCCAACTCCAGTGCCGTTGATAGGAACTGATGGATAATACTGCGGCAATTCATAGCCTTGTGCCAGTGCCTCTTCGCCGGTCACTGCAGGCGGTGACGAGAACTTCCAGGTAAGGACCGCAGGATTCTCTCCGCCTCCGCCACTTGAATCACCGCAACCAAGCAACGCAAATTGAATGGTCGCCAATGCCAGAGCTGAGCCGATCTTCATAGTCTTAGATCCTTCTTTAACGATGACAGGAGGTGAAAAACAACGGTCCAAAAGAGATTTCAGTCACTGGAGACTGCCCGTCAAAACCATCATATTAAGCCAACTTATTCACGAGGCATCTGTTGGGGGCGGGGCTAAGATTGTTAGTTGCTGGAGTGTTGACGGGAGTTGTGTTTTGCTGCGGGCAGACGCCAATTGCACGCGTGGGTCCAGGCAGTGAGTCGCCGCATAGGACTTGGTCAACAAATCACCTGGAAACCCCCTGTTAGAATTCATCAACACCAGCAAAAGTGCCCATGGCTATCCAAACCCTGGTGTCAACTTCGTTGGCAAAGAACTTCAGGGAACCATCACAGAACGTGACATGCGCACCCCCTACGTGATCGCTGCCAGCGCCGGGCTGAAAAACACAGCTCTTTCCGTTGGGAGGCAGAAGGTGGACGTAACCGGAACCCGGCAGAAGACTGGACATCCAGTTGTCACCACGCAATACCCCAGGGTTTCCTATGGTCGCGACAGTCAGGCAATGGTGAATCAAATCCGATGCTGATGCACGTTGTGCTCGATCATGCGGGGCAGCGACAAACAACACTCTGCGAGGTTTCGGAAGTGACAGCAACTCGGCATAGGCCGCCGTATTGGCCTGTCCATCCCGAATTACCGCTGGGCGTAAAACGAAACTGCAACGCGAGTGCTGAAAAACACCATTATGTATGGGCCAGGCTGCCAGAGTCATCCGTTCGCCTTTGCCTTCAGCATGCCCTCGGTTTTCGGCGTAGCTTAGAGCTTTGGGTCGGGAGCCATTGAGATCCGAGGGACAGACGAAAGTGGTAACTCGAGGAATGTTCTTAGCCTCTTCGACAGTCCATGGCCGGGTATTTGAAATGTAGGTTGCATAGGTCCTGGCCTGATCCAGGTGCGGCAACAAATGCACATGAGATGGGCCCATTCCTGCGCGGGCCGTTTTAGGGAATTGTCCGAAGCTCGCCAGATACAGTTGCAGCCCGATACCAAGTTGTCGCATATTGTTTTTACACGTTGCCTTGCGTGATTGCTCACGAACCGACATAACGGCCGGAACCAGAATGGCCATCAAAACGGAGGCCACCGAAATCGCAACGAGTACTTCAGTAATTGTGATACCTTTTCGAGTATTCATCCTGCCTCAATCCTTGTCGGGACTGCTCCTGGTCCAAACCGAGAACGCGAGTTGGGCATTATCGCTCTGAGAGATCGGCAGTAGTCATCCAGTTCCAATCAGGCGTCGTAAACCGGAAGAAGTGTTCGTAAACGGAGTATGTTTCCCTATCTCATCGCGTGAATTCCTTCACTGCTGCAATCCCCCTAATGGAGGCCTTGAAGATATTCACTGGGAATTTGGAGGCAGGGCCACATCCGGTCGTGGCAAATCGGGGAAGCCATCCTGGGTGAGGTCGTTACTGCGAGCGGCCAAGCGAGACACGAGCTTGAGAAGATTTTGGGAAAACGTGTTTTTCAGGCTCGTAGATCTTTCCGATAATTCCGCTGGTAGGGAGACATCGCCATGGATATGCGGGTTTTAACCGTCGTACGGAAAAGTCGATCCTGCCGGTTGCAATGAGTCGCCGAATCTGGACAGTAAGGAACAATCGTTCCTCCGGTATCTACCGGCTGTGTTTCTGGTCGCCCGATTCACTGCAGTGAGCTATGCCCAACGGTCCAAAATCGTCCAGTGAACTGAAGATCCGGCAAAAGCTTGGCAAGTACCGCATTGAGCGGCGACTGGGCTCTGGTGGATTTGCGGCTGTTTATCAGGCCATGGACACGGTTCAGGGCATTCGAGTGGCCATCAAGGTTCCTCATGCCAAGTACACGACGGAAGCAGTTCTGGCAGAGTTTCGCAAAGAGATTCGAACGACAGCTCCGCTGGAACACGACAACATCCTGCCGATCAAGGATGCCAGCATTATTGAGGACCGACTGGTTGTTGTTTTTCCGCTGGGAGACGAAACGTTGCAACAGCGAATGATGCGACGCATCTGCCTGGAAACAGCATTCGACATCACGGAGCAGATTCTGCGGGCTACGGCGATGGCTCATTCGCATCATGTGATTCACTGCGATATCAAGCCCGAAAATGTGATTGTATTTGCCGGTAACCGCATGCGGCTTGCGGATTTTGGGATCGCAAAAGTCTCTCAGAAGACTGTGCAGGGTGGCGGTACGGGGACCGTGGGATATATGGCTCCCGAGCAGGCGATGGGAAAGCCGTCATTCCGCTCGGACGTGTTTTCGATTGGCTTGATTTTGTGGCGTTTGTTGTCGGGACAATGGCCAGAGTGGCCGTTTGAATGGCCGGCCAATGGATACGCAAAACTTCGCGGGCGGATTCATCCGGAGTTCATCGATTTCATGCGACGAGCCATTGAAATCAACCCGCGTCGCCGATATCGCGATGCGCAGCAAATGCTGTCGATCTTCCTGAAACTCAAGAATCGAACTCTGCGACACGCAAAGAGCCGCCGCCGAGTGACTGCGTGATGGCTGAACGTGTCTGATGAGTCAAACAGGGCCCATCATGACGACCATCAACTTTCGAAGAACTGTCCCATCGGGCCACTGGCCACTGGTTTGTGGTCGATGTTAATCGGGCTTCTCCGAGTCAGAGACAGTCGGCAATTCTTCGTTGAACCGAATTCGAATGCTTTGACGTCATCAAAGAGACGCATCAGCGGGATCGTGGTGACGAATTCGGTACTCATCGGCGGACATCTCCCTCAGAATGCAGCACGGCGTGATGGTGAGACTTTGATGGGGCTTTCTGCCCCGCAGCCTCCAGCCGTAGGCAACATCTTTCCGGGACTGCAGAGTCCAATGGGATTGAAAACTTTGCGGATGTCCTCCATCACATTCAGGTCTGTTTCTGTGAACAGTCGTTTCATAAAGCTGATTTTTTCCACACCAATGCCATGTTCTCCCGTGACGCTGCCGCCCAGATCGATGCAGCGATTCAGGATTTCCTCACTTGCTTCAATGACCCGACGAATTTGATCCGTATCGCGTTCGTCGAACAACAGAATCGGATGAATGTTTCCATCGCCGGCATGAAAGACGTTGACAATACGGATATGATGACGATGCCCGACCTCCGTGATGAAATTCAGGATCTCCGGCAGTCGTGTTCTGGGGACAACGCCATCCTGAGTGCAGCAGCTGGGGCTGAGTCGTCCGATCGCGCCAAAGGCCTGTTTGCGGCATTTCCACAGCATCAGACGTTCTTCCTCCGTCTTTGATCGCTGCACTTCTCTTGCTCCGGCCTGCATGCAGAGATCGATGATTAAGATGGCTTCCTCTTCGACAACACAGTCGAGGCCGTCGACTTCGATCAGCAGCACGGCTCCCGCATCAAGAGGAAAGCCAAAGGAAAACGCTTCTTCCAGGGCGCCGATGATTCCCTGATCCATCATTTCTAAGGCGGCGGGAATAATGCCGGCCCCGATGATCCGACTGATCGCCTGAGTTGCATCATCGACAGTGTTGAAAATACCCAGCATCGTTCGACAAGCTGCAGGATCGCGGGTGATTCGGACCCAGATTCTGGTGACAACTCCGAATGTGCCTTCGCTGCCAACGAACAAGCCCGTGAGATCCGGTTCGTTACCTCGTCCACAGGGGCCACCGAACTGGATGAGTTCGCCCTCCGGGCTCACAAACTCGACGCCAAGGACATGGTTCACCGTCACGCCGTATTTCAGAGTGTGTGGGCCTCCGGAGTTTGTGGCCACATTTCCGCCGATCGTACAAGCCCCCTGACTGCTGGGATCGGGTGCGTAATGAAATCCGCTTCCAGCCAGTGCTCGGGTCAGGCGAACATTCACGCAGCCGGGTTCGACAACGGCGTACCGATCGCGAAGGCTGATCTCCAGAATACGATTCATCTTTGTCAGAGCAATCATGACACCGCCGCCGACCGGCAGACATCCACCTGCCAGACTGGTTCCCGCGCCGCGCGCCACGAACGGAATCCTGAAGCGATTGCATTCGAGCACGATACGAACAACTTCATTGCTGTTCAGCGGAAACACCACCACATCCGGCGCGTTCTTTTCGACGACGTAGCCGTCACATTCGTAGACCACCAGTTCGTCGGGCGCATCAAGCAGCCGATCGATTCCTACGATATCGCGCAGGCGCTGGAGAAACTGAGGAGTAATCACTGTTTGATGGGGCGGGGTTGAAGCCGCGGAACCTGACATGGCAAGTGGCCTTAATGTGCAAATTTGTGTGTCCGCCTCGGAATATACGGCATTCGTAACGCAAGCAGCGTTCCTGGTCCAGCAGGAGCCAAAGAATCTCAATTGATGAGTCTTCCCGCGCTCACAAACTGAGGCATCGTTGGAATGATCTCGCTGAAGAAGGCGTGCCTCTGAAGATCGCATACAGAGTTGGCCGTTTTTCGCTTCCCAAAGTACCGCAAGTTCCTTGCAGCCTGTTCCGACTCATTCGAAATAGAGACATACACCATGCTATGGTGTGTCGGTCACGAATTCACTCAGTCTTCTCACGGAGCGTCTTCATCGCTGATTCCTTTCGCCAGAATTGATCCGGACCAGCCGAGACGAATACCTGACGTTGGCCTGGATTCTCATGGCACTCTCCATCGTTTCCCATATGCGAAAGACTTCGAATGACTAATACAATCTTGTCCTTGTTTTTCAGAGATCGCCAAAACGTTTTTGCAGCCTTGCTGATGATAACCGTGTTGCACGGTACCGCTGACGCAGACGAAAAACGGCTTTCAAAAATCTCGTTCGGATCCTGTGCAAAGCAGGATAAACCACAGCCGATTTGGGACGCGATCGTTGCGGGGACCCCCGAACTTTTTGTCTTTCTGGGTGATAATATCTATGGCGACAGTGCAGATATGGACGTGTTGCGTGCCAAATATGAACTGCTGAATAACCAGCCAGGATTAAAGAAGCTCAAGGCGTTCTGCCCGATTGTGGCCACCTGGGATGATCATGATTATGGAAAAAATGATTCAGGGGCCGACTTTCCAATGCGTCGGGAATCCCAGCAGGTGTTTCTGGATTTTCTGGGCGTTGGTAAGGACGACGAACGAAGAACACGGGAAGGAGTGTATTGGTCAGGAGTCTACGGTCCGGAAGGTCAACGCGTTCAACTGATTCTGTTGGATGCCCGTTACTTTCGTAGTCCACTCAAAGAGGGATTCGATGCCAGAGAGCCCGGAGAAGGCTATCGAGGCCGGTATAGCTCGAACACTGCGGATGGAGCAACAGTTCTGGGTGAACCGCAGTGGAAGTGGCTTGCTGATCAATTGGAAGTTCCAGCCGAATTGAGAGTCATCGGTTCCAGCTATCAAGTGCTGTCCGATCAGCATGGTTCGGAGATGTGGGGAAATTTTCCGAACGAACGTGATCGGTTGTTTCGAGTGATTCGAGACTCCGGAGCGGGCGGAGTTGTTATGATCAGCGGAGATCGACACTTGTCAGAAATCGCCGCCTTGCCGCACGACGACGCCAAGGGAATTGGTTATCCACTGTATGAAGTGACCAGCAGCAGCTTAAATGCTCCCAGTGGAAACTTCACCAAGGCTGGAGTGCGATTTGCAAACGAGATTAACCCGTACCGAGTCGGACTGACGTTCTTCGACGTCAACTTTGGAAACATCACGATCGACTGGGCCGCCAAGGATCCCGTGGTTCGGCTTCAGGTCTGTGACGAACAGGGGACAGTCGTTCTCCAGCAGCGAGTTTTGGTGAGCCAACTGCGACGCAAAACCAACCTCTGAAAAGCCTGTGAAATGCTTTTTTGGAGGCTGCCTGAGTCTATTAACACTCGCACCGTTACCCCTAAAAGTAAGTGCTCATGTGTTTATTGCATGGCCACCAAAAAGCAGCCAACATTGAATTGATGCAGAAAATCCACGATTCCAAAACAACGGCACCAGCGTCCCAAACGTCGCAGAGCCACGGCAAAACAACGTAACCCAGCGATATGTAACCCAAATCGTGCAAACTTCCTGTTTCTCGGGACCAGAATTTCTTTCCGTCGACCATTGATCTTACTTAAACCTCCGCGACAATAGCGTCGGAAGAGATTCCGCAATTGTTGAGTTGGCTGTGGCTTGGAACTGGAAAGCCAATTGTCTCAGTCCAATTCTTGACGAATTTGAATCTATGGCGCATTGCTTACGGAGAGAATGCTGTCTGGTTTCAGAAGCACCCACCGAACAAAAACACGTTTCAGCGTCTACTGCCGAAAGGGAAACTATGAAGAACCTTGTGAAGTTTTTGACATTGTGTGCGATCGTCGCCACTGGGGCAGCTCAGGCTGCTCAAGAGTTGATTCCTGTCCCGGAAGTGCCAGTCATGCATGAAGGTCAGGTGGTTGAGCACGGTACTTTCGTAGAGTCCTGTGCTTCACCGCTCTACACGAATGTGAAGTACAAGGATTTGGACGAAATGTCACCGTGTGCCGTACCAAAAATCATTGCGGTGAAAGACCCCTGCGATGATGGCTGTTGCGGTCAGAAGTGCGTCTACATCCAGATCTGCATTCCAACCTGTGGTTGCGAGCTGATCAGTTGCCGGCGCAATGGCGATCGAATTCGCTATGACTACGGAGAGTATGCCGTTGATGTTCGCATCAAGCGGGATCACATCGAAGTGGATTATCAGGACTGATGCTGGGCGACAATCATTTTCGATTGCCGAGCGGACTCGAATTTCAGGAAAGGGCGATGGATTACATCCACCGCCCTTTCTTTTTGCCATGGAATCGGGAACTTTCGCCGGAACCGAGACCGTCAGAGTCTTATAAACAAGCCTATGTTTCAAGGTGTCAGGACAATCGCTGTGCGCGTCGTTCAGGATCGTCAGGAAAACCACCGGACGATGTGTCAGGGGGGACGTTATAGATACAAGTCTCTGTTGGGACGGTTCCACTCGCCCGACGTTGACTTGTTGACTAGACTTTGACCACCTCCCAAGTTTTTGAAAATACTCAAACGTTGAGTTGCTGCTATGTCGTTGCCTACGTGTCCATCCTGTGGTCAGTCTGTCCTGGAAGACAACGCAGTGGATTGCCCATTTTGCGGCGCCGCCATGGATGGAACTCGCGGTGCAAAGAACACTCCGCGCCCGAAGGTTGGCCCGGTCGTGAATCGCCCCGGGGCCCGGAAGATTCCGGAAAAACCCCCGACGCCGGCTGAGACATCAGGCCCCGTTTCCAACTCAGAACCTCCCAAGCCGCCCGTTCGTCCAGTCAGTGGACCCAGAGGCGGAAAGCCAATTGTGGATGAAGACGACCCTTTTGGGGTTGGCATGGCGGCGGCCGTGTCTCAGGCCATCCCGGCTTCGTTGAAGCCAGAAAAAGGGCGCCTGCACAAAGTTGTTTGCCCGATGTGCGAACACGTGGGCTTCGTTCCGAAGTCAGCGGTGGGAAAATCAGTAAAGTGTGCCAACGAAAAGTGCATGGTTCCGATCTTCACGGCCATTGATCCCAATGAACAGGCCAGTGATCGTAAACCCACTCGCATGTCGGATACGGCAGAGGCAGCCAGAAACGCGGCTGAGGCGGCCAAACCTGCGAAGCGAAATCCACTGGTGATTTATGGGGTTGTCGGGGGCATTCTCCTGCTGTTGACGATCATTGTCTTGCCACTATTGACCAAGCCACCGGAGTTGCCTGACAACAAGGCCATCGTTTTTGACTCGAGTAAATTTGGGCCGACTGACGAGGAGATCGACGCGGAAAAAAAGAAAGCGGCGGGAAAACAGAAAGCCCTGGCCGATGCTTCGAATCCGCATGTTGAAGCCACAGCCCACGTCCGACGTATGATCAGCATGGCCCGTCAGCCGACATTGCGTGATAAAGCGTGGGGCCGACGATTGACCGGAGATCTCTACCTGCGTCTGGAGGACGCCACACTTGCCTCTCAGGAATTTAATCAACTTCTAAGTGTTGAGCGTACTCGAAGCTACTATCGAATCGACCCTCAATTGACGCGGCATTGGCGGGCGATCGCTGCGGGAGATAGTACCACAGCAAAAAAATCGCTTGCTGACAGCCTCGCGGACCTGCCCACTCTTCCAAAGTCCGGTCGTGTTGGAATTGATGCTGCACTTGGGCTGTCGGCTGCCCTTGTGAACGACGGCAAAATAGCAGAAGCCGCGAAACTCATCGCAGCCCGACAGCTTGATACAACAATTGCCGATAACCGTGATGCGATTGCGTCAACCGCATGGTTGTTTGCCAGTTTTCGATGTCGGGATGCGAGCCTGCCTGCACCCACAGTTCAGGACGCGATGTCGTGGGTCAATCCGTTGCACACTGCCGTCGCTATCGACCTGGCTGTGCATGATCGGTGGGAGGCGAGCGTCACCTGGTCAAAGACAGCGTCAGAGCCTCGCGCGGTCACGGATGCTTTGGTCGCCGTTTTGGAAATTGCTACGCTGAAGAAAGCTTCCGCCGAAGTCATCGCTCTGCTGGAAACGGCATCGGGAAATGATGTGGTGAGCTCAATCCGAGTTAAAGCCGCAGTGGCAGTTGCCACAAAAGACGCAACACGTCTGGATGCATGCCTTGCGGCGTTTACTCAGCTCGCACCGCCGAGTCCTGTGACGATTCCGGCAGCAACCCAGTTGGTGCAGGATGACGTTCCGGACCGCAGTTCATTTCTGTATCAGGCTGTGGCTGTTGCGGAAGTTGTCCGAGCAGCTGTGGCAACAGGCAGAAATGAGACTGCGGCGACAGCCATGAATCGCCTCTTGTCGGAACTTGCGGCGGTGGCTCCATCAACAGCTTCGATTCGTGTTCCCGTGAATCAGATCGAAAACAATGAAACAGTCTTTAGAAAACAGCTCGCGATGGAATTGCGAGTGAGTGATGAGACTCAGTTTGGGTCCATGTTTCGAAACTATCGACGTCACCTCGAACAATTTGCGAAGGCCGCGGAAGATCGACGACTCCTGGGCGTTTTGCTGCTCTCCAGAATTGTTCGGGCTGGGGGAACAGCAGTCATTCAGCAAACTATTGGCACATCAACAGAGTTTAAGCAGGACCTCTTCCTGGATGAGTTGACTGGCTTTCTGGCTGTCGCTGCCAGACAGACCGGGCAACAGTTTCCGGAAGTGTTCGGTCCAGACGCGTCGCTCCGCCGAGGTCGTGCCCTTTTTGGCAACGCAGCTCTTGTCGTTCCGATTGCTGCGGTGACCGACATTTCCTGGGCAAACCGAGACCAGAATCTTGCGGCCAGCCTCAAAGCGATCGAATCAGGGACTGGTACCGATCTGCCGGGGTTGCGACTGGCTATGGTTTGTGAGTTGGTGGAGTCAGTTTCCGGGACAACTAAAGATCCGGCAACGGTTCTGACAGCAATTTCGCAATTGCAGAATGGTGTTTGGCGGGAAGAATCCTACATCATCGCCGGACGAGTCTTTGCGGATCGCAAGATCGACAAGAAGGCCGAAATCTGGATGGCTGGAGTCAAGCTCCCTGCAATGGAACAGATCAGTCTGTTGTATGGAATTTCACTGGGAATTCTCGAACGTCCAGTTCCCGCATTAACCAGTTCCAGCGCTGATGGCAAAGAAGCCGAAAAACCCGCTACCGGCGGCTAAGGGTTCTTGCATTTCCTGATGCCCGAGTCGCAGAAATTCTGGTCTCACCAGTATCCTCTCTCGGTTGGAATGCCGCGACCTGCCCGCCGAATGAAAAAATCCACGTCGACAGTCAGGGGAAATTTCGTGCGTCCAGACTTCGCATTAGCCGCTGCGTTTTTAACACTGAGTACGCTGATCGCAGCAGCAGAAGAGAAGGTGACATTCAATCGCGACGTTCGACCGATCCTTTCGGACAAATGTTTCTTTTGCCACGGTCCCGATGCGGCAAAAAGGGAGGCCGATCTTCGACTGGACTCCCGCGATGCGGCCATTGAAAAGGGGGCAATAACTCCGGAGCAAGTAACCGAGAGTGAAATACTTCGACGCATCGTGAGTGACGATCCGGATATCCAGATGCCGCCCCCGTCCGCAAAGCTGGCCCGGTTGACCGTGAAAGAGGTCGACACACTTCGCAGATGGATTGAACAAGGGGCCGAGTACGAAGCACACTGGTCGCTCATTCCGTTGGCTGCGGAGGCGTTGGCTCAGCCGGCTGTCGCTGCGAATACAGCTCACAAAATTGATAGCGATGTCGAGGCTCGGCTAAAATCCCTGGGGCTTACATTTCGTCCGCCCGCTGATCGTTACACGCTGATTCGTCGGTTGAGTTTTGATCTTACCGGACTCCCGCCGAGCCTGGCCGAAGTTGAATCATTTGTGACGGATCAGTCACCAGACGCCGTCGAGAAACTGATCGACCGTCTTCTGGATTCACCTCAATATGGTGAGCGAATGACGGTCGATTGGCTCGACACCGCTCGCTATGCCGACAGCTATGGTTTTCAGGTGGATCGAGAACGCGAAATGTGGCCGTGGCGAGATTGGGTCGTGAAATCATTTAATGAAAATATGCCATTCGATCAGTTTATTACATGGCAGATTGCGGGCGATCTGCTGCCGAATGCCTCCGACGACCAGATTCTGGCCACAGCGTTTAGTCGCCTGCATCAGCAGGAATCCGAAGGCGGAAGTGTTGAGGAAGAATACCGTGTGGAATATGTCTGCGACCGGGTGCAGACATTTGCCACCACCTTTCTCGGACTGACCTTCGAGTGCGCTCGGTGTCACGACCACAAATATGATCCGATCACGCAGAAAGAATACTATCAGCTCTTTTCGATCTTTCAGAACGTGGATGAGGCCGGTCTGTACTCGTATTTCACGACCTCGCCGCCCACTCCCGCCTTAACTTTAACAGACGAATCCGGCAAGAAGGCTCTGCAGGCCTTACAGGAGAGAGTTGAGCAGGTCGAGCATCAGTCAGCCGAGTTTCGCAAGTCCCGACGGTCCGCGTTTGAAGCATGGTTGATGACTGCTGATCGCCCGTCCCAGGCAATCACATTGCCAGAGCTTGCGCGATTCGAATTTGAGTTGCTCGCAGGAGACAAGCTGGCCAATGCGGTTGTCGGCGGAAGTCCGGCAACGCTGCGAGGTGACAACAAACTTGTGCCTGGTCAGACGGGCAACGCCATTGAGTTCACGGGCGACGATCCCGTCGATTTGCCTTTGGGAAACTTTCGCCGCGAGGAGCCCTTCACTGTTTCGCTTTGGCTCAGAACGCCGGATGTAAAGGACCGGGCGGTTATTTTTCATCGGTCCCGCGCTTGGACCGATGCGGCCAGTCGAGGTTATGAACTGTTGA
Organism: Planctomycetota bacterium; assembly: GCA_031424595.1. Classification (GTDB taxonomy): domain Bacteria; phylum Planctomycetota; class Planctomycetia; order Planctomycetales; family Planctomycetaceae; genus SXXK01. Next base: position 31,228 of record JANPHT010000227.1, on the reverse strand, counting down.
TTGAGGGCGGACATTTGAAATGGTCCCTGATTCACTTCTGGCCAGGGAATGCGGTTTCGATCGCTGCCAACGAATCACTTCCGCCAGGGGTATGGATTCACGTCGTTGTTTCTTCCGATGGCAGTAGTCGAGCTGCGGGTCTGCGAATGTTTGTCAACGGGAAACCGTCTCAGGGACACGTCGTTAAAGATACTCTCTCGCGAGAAATCACGGGTGGCGGTGGAGACAATATTGCGTTGGGCGAGCGATTCCGAGACCGCGGCTTCAAAGGAGGCATCATCGATGACTTCCGGGTCTTTCAACGACAGTTGAGCGAACTCGAGTCTTTGTCCACATTTAATCCTGCTGCCGCCAGGCAGTTGCTCGTCGCGTCGGCTGATACACTGACGCCGTCGCAAAAAGAACTGTTGTTTGAGCACTTTCTCTTCTCCAACGATACTGTCTGGTCTCAGCATTTGCATGAGCTTCAGGGGGTGAGAAGCGAGCAGGCAAAGTTTAACGACGGCCTGAAGGAAATCATGGTCATGCGAGAATTACGCGAGCCGAAAAAGGCTTATGTGCTTTTTCGCGGCGAATACGCTCAGCCACGTGATGAGGTTATTGCGGGGACTCCCGCAGCGCTGTCGCCATTTCCAAAAGATGCACCAAAGAACCGATTGGGGCTGGCGAAATGGCTGGTTGATCCGCAGCATCCATTAACCGCCCGAGTTACGGTCAATAGAGTTTGGCAAGGCATCTTTGGACGAGGTCTGGTCCGGACGGCGGAGGATTTTGGCAGCCAGGGGGCGCGTCCATTTTATCCCGAGATTCTCGACGCGCTGGCAGTCCAGTTGATTGGCAGCGGATGGGACGTGAAACAACTCGTGCGTACGATTGTTCTGTCCAGAACGTACCAGCAAAGCAGCACGGCCGGGACAAAGACGATGGAAGACGATCCTGACAACGAATGGCTGGCTCGTGGTCCGCGTTTCAGACTGTCGGCTGAAATGATTCGTGACAATGCACTTGCTGCCTCCGGGCTACTGAATCTTACCGTCGGTGGAGCCCCGGTGAATCCTTATGAGATGACAGAATCTTTTAAGCCTGCTGCGGCCAGCGGTGGAGATGGTGTTTATCGCAGAAGTCTCTATACCAACTGGCGGCGGACAGGACCTCCGCCGGCCATGATCGCCTTCGACGCACCTCGCCGAGCAGTCTGTGCGGCAAAACGCGAGCGCACGGATTCACCGCTGCAGGCATTAATTCTTCTGAATGGTGTTCAATATGTCGAAGCCGCGCGCGTTCTTGGCGAGACACTGCATCGCGACGCGAATGGCGATCTTGCCAAAATGATTGAAGCAGGCTGCCTGAGATGCCTCAGCCGCCGTCCCGATGAGCGTGAGTCAGCAGTCCTGTCACAACTTTATCTGGAACAACGAGACCATTTTCAAAAACATCCGGAAGATGCTGAACAACTGCTGAAGATTGGCCAAAAGGATCGTGACGCTGCCCTGATGGCTGCCGAAGCCGCTGCCGCAACAATGTTGGCGCAGGCTCTCCTGAATCACGATGAATGTGTTGTGAAACGGTAATACGAACCACCAGGGTTTCTGGCAACAAGGCTGCACTGATGTCGGATGTATTATGCCGCGGCAGAAGTACCTGGACGCCAGCAAATGCGGGATCCGTTCCGAATTGAGGGCCTGCCAGCAGCCGGCGGCTCTAACGTCACTGGGACTTTCAAGCGATGTCTGACGACTTGCCGTGAGACTTCCTGCGGATGATGCCATTGTGTCCATTGCTGTTCCTTCGGCAACATCCGATTGGCTCGTGGTTTGGTGACTTCGCCTGCCTGGAAAAGATGTTGGCGGTCGGATTCGTCGGCGGATATCATGGTTCCGTTGTCAAAGGGGATTTTCAGCGTCAGGAGCCAAGTCAACAAAGTACCCTGACGGTCATTCGCTTCACAGAAGACATGATTCAACCGTTCGCGAAAGTCGTTGCTCATGCCACTGCGAAGGAGTGGAGTCTTCCGTATCAATCCAGTAACTCAAAAGACCACAGCACTATGAAAATGAATCTCGCCTCGCTCGACCGTCGACGATTCCTGCGTGGTGCCGGCGTTGCACTCGCGTTGCCGTTGTTTGAATCCATTCCAGCGTTCGCCGGTGCCGCAAAACAGCCCGAAACGCCGAAACGTCTGGCCTGCTTCTATATGCCGGACGGTGTGCCAATGCCTCTGGCAGAAGATCCGGCCTATCAGGAATGGGCATGGTTTCCTCATGGCCATGGGAGAGAATTCACGCTTACCAAATGTCTCGATCCGCTGGAATCGCTGCGTAATCAAATGACGGTTTTGTCCGGGCTTTCGCATCCTTCGGCCCGCAGCATTCATGGCCATTCGAATGCCGATCAGTTCCTCACCGGAGCGCCGACGGGGCCTTCGGGAGACTACAGGAACTCCATTTCATTAGATCAGGAATTTGCTGCTCACGTTGGAGATCAAACTCGCTTTTCATCGCTCGTGATGTCCACCGATGGAGGCACCGGAACTCCGCGAGGAACTCACACGATGTCGTTCAATCGGAGTGGTCGAGCGATCCCGGCGGAACACCGGCCGAAGCGGATCTTCGACATGCTGTTCGTGAAGAACGATGACGACGCAGCCCGCCGTCTGGCTCTCAGCCAAAGTGCCCTTGATGATCTGATGGCCGATGCTCGTTCGCTGCGGAGCACTTTGTCGGTCTCCGATCAGAAGTCCGTGGACGAGTATCTCCATTCAGTTCGCGAGACCGAGATCAGGATCGAAAAGGCCAGGAGATGGTTCAACATTCCGTATCCCACGGTGGATGTCGATCATCTCAAACTCGACATCACGCCCGACGATCCTCGGGGTTATCTGCAGACAATGTTCGAACTGATCTACCTGGCATTCAGGACGGATTCCACGCGAGTTGCGACGTACCAGATCGGTCGGGAAAATGGTATCGGCGTCAGCGACTATCTAGCTCGCGCGGTCGGGTTCAACCTGACTCATCAGCTCACGCACGAGACAAAAAATCCCAACGGCTGGAAGAACTTTGGCACCTATTGTCGGTTCCTCAGCGAGGTCTACGGAGGCTTCATTGAAAAACTGAAGACGACTCCCGAGCCCGGTGGCAGCGGTCAAATGCTGGACAACACGCTTCTGCTGTTCGGCTCCGCGTCGAGTGCGTTTCACCTTTCCCGAAACTACCCGCTGATACTGACTGGCGGTAGTAACATGGGCTTTAAGCACGGTCAGTACCTTAACTACGCCGGCGAAAAACCCGCGGGAGGAGCCTGGGACGGCGGCACAGAGCCGTGGCAGATGGACGCCGCTCGTGAGGACATCGCGCTGTCAAATCTCTTCGTCACGATGCTTCAACGGCTCGGCGTCGAGACTGACAAATTCGCCGACAGCACCGGCACATTGGCCGACGTTTGAGGACCATTCGACACGCATCTGCAAGACCTGCTCACGACCTCGGGATCATGGAATGACAAGGCGGAAGATTATTTCGTTTGGCGAAGTGTTATGGGACTTGTTCCCGGATGGCGAGCAATTCGGCGGAGCGCCTGCGAACTTTGCTTGTCATACCGCGATCCTCGGCGCGGACGTTTCCCTGGTCAGTGCCGTCGGGGATGACACGCATGGAACCGAAGCGATGGGAATCCTTCGAAGATACGGTATCGATGTCAGATGGCATCGTCGAGCAATCGGGAATTCCCACGATCGTCCGAGACACCGTCGATGCTGGAGATGCTTTCACTGCGGCGTTTCTGCTGGGGCTGCTGTGCGGAGAATCTCATGATCAAAGCCTTTTCAAAATCCGCGCAACGTTTTCATTCAGGTCAATCTCATCATGTCTGCCAGGAAGAAAAGCATGACAACATTTCTTTCGCGTCTTCAAAACGCGAGTCTGATCACCATTTTTCTGTTGCTTACGGCATGCACCGGGTTCGCTCAGACAGCGAGACAACCAGATACCCTGATCAGTGATTTTGAAAGTGAAACCTACGGCGAATGGAAGGCGGAAGGTGCAGCATTCGGTTCAGGTCCGGCCGAAGGCCCGCTGGCGGGACAAATGCATGTGTCGGGTTTTCACGGCAGGAGACTGGTCAATTCGTTCTTCCAGGGAGATCGCACGACCGGGACACTCACGTCTCCTGAATTCACGATTCAGCGGCCGTGGATCAACTTTCTGATTGGCGGAGGTGGGCACGAAGGTAAGACCTGCCTGAATCTGCTGGTCAATGGCAAAGTCGTGCGCAGTGAAGCTGGAGCGAACACGACTTCCGGTGGCAGCGAAGAATTGCACTCTGCTTCGTGGAATGTCGCTGACCTTGTCGGAAAGACGGCCGTACTCCGGATCGTCGATCAGCACACCGGCGGCTGGGGACACATCAACGTTGATCACATCGTGCTGTCCGACACGAACACCGCGCCGATCCTGATTGCGCTGACGAAGACTTTCAAGGTGCGCGACACACATTTGATCATGCCGGTGTCGAATTCGGGGAAGCAAACCCTCCTGGGAATCTATGAGTCTGATACGCTGGTGCAAAGCTTTACGATCGCGTTGCCTCAAGGCGACGAACCGTACTGGCTGGCGGCCTATCCGATCGAGCACTTCGATCTGCGCGGCAAGGAGATCACGCTGGCTCCTGTGGATGCAGCAGGCAAAATGCCGGAATCAGCTCGCACGGCTTTCGATCGAATCAAAGTCGGCTCATCGACTGACGCAGAAAAAGCGGACGATTATCAACAACCGTATCGCGATCAGTTCCACATCACCACTCGTCGTGGCTGGAACAATGATCCCAACGGAATGGTATTTCACAACGGGAAGTATCATCTTTACTACCAGCACAATCCGTTTGGGATCGGCTGGGGCAACATGCACTGGGGTCACTTTGAGAGTACCGACCTGCTGCACTGGAACGAGAAGCCGATCGCGCTCTATCAAAAGACCGTGAACGACATGGCATTCTCCGGCGGTGGTTTTGTGGACTTCAACAACTCCGCTGGGCTTGGTGAAAACACGATGTTTGTCGCCTTTACCAGCACTGGTCGCGGCGAGTGCCTGGCTTACAGCAAAGATGGCGGTCTGTCGTTTACGGAACTGGAAGAAAATCCCGTCGTCAAGCACACGGGACGAGACCCGAAAATCATCTGGTTCAAACCGGAGCAGAAATGGGTGATGGTTGTCTACGACGAAACCGCTTGCGCAGAAACGGATGCGGTGCCAGCCAGCAACAAGGACCTAGCCATCCGCAATTTTACCTTCTATGAGTCGAAGAATCTTCGTCAATGGACCCGCACCGGTGCGTTCACGGATCCGGACCGCGAGGCCGTGTTCGAATGCCCGGAGATGTTCGAACTGCCGATTGAGGGCAAATCGGGTGAGACTCGCTGGATCGTCCTTGGCGCGCAGAATCGCTATTTCATCGGTCGTTTCGATGGGAAGACTTTCGTCAGTGAGTCGGGGCCGCATGGTGACTCGCGAGGGGCCTTATATGCTGCCCAATCCTTCAGCGATGTGCCGGACGGCCGACGCATCCAGATCGGCTGGGTCCGCACGTCGCCTTTTGGCACACGTTTTCAGGATCAAATCGTCAGCCAGTCATTCACCCTTCCTCAGGAACTGACGCTGCGAGAATCCGAGGCAGGCCTTCGTATGTTGGTGAATCCAGTGCGGGAAACAGAGAGTCTTCGTACAGCCAGGCGAATCGGAAGCGAAGACCTGAAGTCATGTAGGGGGCGATCGACGGAAGTCCTCATCGAATTTGAAGATTTTGGGCGACATGAGTTGATGATTAATGGCATCGATGCCTCATTTACAGGCCGCAGTGCTCGTATCTTCACGGATCGAACGTTCAACGAAGTCTATGTCGATGGCGGGCTTGGATACTTTGCGAACGCACGCCAGCCAGCGAATGTGGATTCGACAGAATCTGTGATCAGGAGTGGCAAATTAAAATCGCTGCAAGTGCTCGGCCTCGACTCGATTCATCCAAAGCCGGAAAAAATTTGAGAGGATCCGGCCTTGACGTTCCGGGTTCACGACGTTTGACTGGCAATTCTGAACGAGTGAGTCAAGATGCGGCTTGGTCGCCGGCGGCTGGCCGTTCAATGGGTTTATTATCAGGACTGATCGATGAAGGTATTTGCTCACACGTTGCTGCTCACAATGGTTCTGCTGTCGGGATTGACGATCGCGGCCGATCAGCATTCAGGAATTGATCCGGACGGGTTCGACACGACTGTGCGACCGCAGGACGATTTGTTTCTGCATGTGAACGGACGCTGGTTGCTGTCCACTGAAATTCCGGCTGACAAATCCAATTACGGATCCTTCACCGCTCTGGATGATGCGGCTCGTGAGAATATCCGAGCGATCATCGAGGACGCTGCAAAGAACCCAACCGATGAGATCGCAAAGAAAGTCGGCGACTTTTATCGCAGCTACATGAATGAAGAATTGATTGAGCAGAGGGGAATCGCTCCTCTGAAGGATCAGCTGGCGGAGATCGACAAACTCAAAACAACTGATGAACTGATCGCCTACTTTGGTCGCTCAGGAATCGTCGGCATTGGCGGGCCGATGGGGTTCTTCATCGGAACCGACGACAAGAACTCCTCGCGATATCTTGCTGCGGTGGCTCAGAGCGGAACAACTTTGCCGGACCGCGATTACTACCTCGAAGACGATGAGAACTACGAGAAGGCTCGAAAAGCACTTGCCATTTACATCGCCAGGCTCTTTGAACTGTCGAAACTGCCGCACGGCGAGGAAGCGGCAAAGAACATTGTGAAACTTGAAACGGAGCTTGCCAAAGTTCAGTGGTCACGAACCGAACTGCGAGACGCGGAAAAACGGTACAATCTTTATGAGGTTGCAAAACTACCGGAACTTTCTGCGAAGCTGCCGTGGAAGGCGTTTTTCGCAGCGTCCGGTGTGGCGGATCTGAAAGAAGTTAACGTCATCACTCCCAGCTATTTCCAGGGTCTCGAGAAGATCGTTACGGAAACCTCCGTTGACGTGTGGAAGCAATACGCCAGATTCCGACTGCTGGATTCTGGTGCCGAGTACCTTCCCAAGGCATTTGTCGATGCACATTTTGAGTTGCATGACAAAACAATTGCCGGTGTACCCGAACAGAAGCCGCGCTATAAGCGAGCTGTCGACGCGACTTCCGGAGCAGGCGCTGGGGACTTCGGTGTATTGGGAGAGGCGCTCGGTCAGTTGTATGTCAAGAAACATTTCCCGGCGGAATCTCGTCGACGAATGGACGAACTCGTCGGTAACCTGCTGAAGACTTATGAAAAGAGCATTCACGGTTTAAAGTGGATGACCGACGCAACCAAAGTGAAGGCGCTTGAAAAGCTGGCCAAAATCACGACAAAAATTGGCTACCCGGACGAATGGCGAGATTACTCCAGGCTTGAGATCGCGGCTGATGATCTGCTTGGCAACATAATGCGGTCGGCTCGAGCTGAACATGTTCGTCAGGTGGATCGCCTGCACAAACCGGTTGATCGTAAGGAATGGGGGATGACGCCTCAAACGGTCAATGCTTACTACAACCCGGGCATGAATGAGATTGTTTTCCCGGCAGCGATTTTGCAACCTCCATTCTTTGATGCTGAAGCAGACGATGCGGCCAACTATGGTGGCATCGGTGCGGTGATTGGGCATGAGATCAGTCACGGCTTTGATGACGAAGGCAGCAAGTACGACGGCGATGGAAATCTGACAAATTGGTGGACTGAAGAAGACCGCAAGGCCTTTGATGCTTTGACGTCTCGGCTCGTGGCTCAGTATGAAGGGTATGAACCACTGCCGGGTCGCAAACTGAATGGCAAGCTGACATTGGGTGAGAATATCGCGGATCTCAGTGGAATGGCAATCGCGTACAAGGCGTATCGGCTTTCGCTGGAGGCATCAGAGGGTCGAGTGATCGACGGCCATTCGGCCGGTCAACGTTTTTTCCTCGGCTGGAGCCAGATCTGGCGTCGTAAGTATCGTGACGATGAACTCGTTCGCCGGCTGGTGACGGATCCTCATTCACCGTCCACTTATCGAGCCAATGGGCCAGTGAGCAACCTCGACGAGTTTTATGAAGCCTTCGACGTGAAGCCAGGCGATAAGCTTTTCAAGCCAAAAGAAGAGCGAATTCAGATTTGGTAGCTCTGCAGGCCGATCTGTTCTCAGATCGATGTGTTTGCACGCGGTCAACCAGGACAGTCATCGCCTGGAGCCATCGTCGCACGACTGGTGATCCCAGGAGACGTTTGGCTTTTTGCAGCGATGCGGGGAAAGGCGGACCTGAGGACAGGTCCGCCTACATTTCGAGAGACACGCACGCTTCCGTGGGATTGCGGTTGTGTTCGGGGAGGCTGATACGTATCACTCCGCAGATTGAAATTGCAGACAGATCTGGCCCGTATTACGTTTTGACCCTGAATTCATCCCGATGACCTCAACTGATCCTGTGGTGGCCCGCGAGATTGCTCGACGCCGTACTTTTGCCATCATTTCGCACCCGGACGCCGGTAAGACGACGCTGACCGAGAAGCTGCTGCTTTACGGTGGAATGCTTGAAGTCGCCGGAGCGGTGCGAGGTCGCAAGAATCAAAAATCCGCAACGTCCGACTGGATGGCACTCGAACAACAAAGAGGGATCTCGGTCAGTTCAACCGTTCTGACGTTCGAATTCGACGGCTGCCAGGTCAATCTGCTTGACACGCCCGGGCACAAAGACTTCAGCGAAGATACTTATCGAACGCTCGTCGCCGCTGACTGCGCGGTCATGGTGCTGGACCTTGCCAACGGTGTCGAAAGTCAGACAGAGAAACTATTCAATGTCTGTAAGATTCGAAAGATTCCGGTCATCACATTCATAAATAAGGTGGACCGTCCGGGCAAAGAGACGCTTGAGATTCTGGAAGATATCGAATCGAAACTCGGAATTATTCCGGTCCCCGTCAACTGGCCGTTGGGCACAGGCTTCGATTTTCGAGGCGTGATTGAACTGGCCAGTCGCAACGCATACGTTTTTGAATCACGAGACAACAATCACCGTCTGGCTTCGCGGCTTATGCCGCTGAATGACGTGGATCCTGAAGTGATGCCTCCCGGTATCGTGGTGCAGGCCCGCGAAGAAGTGGAACTGCTGGATGCCGCCGGTGCCGTGTACGATCGCGAGCGATTTCTGAATGGCGAAGTGAGTCCGGTCTTCTTCGGAAGTGCTTTAACTAATTATGGAGTGGAGGAATTCCTACGAGGCTTTTTGAAGCTGTGCCCCATTCCGCGTGATCGCATGGGCGAGAACGGACCTATTCCCGCTGCGAGGCCCGAGTTCTCTGGCTTCGTGTTTAAAATTCAAGCCAACCTTGATCCGAGGCATCGGGACCGAGTGGCCTTCGTGCGAGTCTGCTCGGGAACGTTTCGCCGAGAGATGGAGGTGTTTCATCCGCGATTGGGCAAGAAAATTCGCCTGAAGCGAGCCCACAAGTTGTTCGGTCAGGAACGCGAAACGATGGACGAAGCGTTTCCCGGCGATATCATCGGTCTCGTCAACCCGGGCGAGTTTCTGCTGGGTGATACGATTTGTGAAGGTGCGGCGGTCAGTTTTGAATCACTGCCTCAGTTCTCGCCAGAGTTTTTTGCAGTGATGGTGTGTACAGACACCGGGCGCCGCAAGCAGTTTGAACGTGGACTGTCACAATTGCTGGAGGAAGGTGCGATACAGGTCTTTCAGACGCCGAGCAACTCCGTTAAGCAATTGATTCTTGCGGCCGTCGGTGAACTGCAATTCGACGTGGTCAAGTTTCGGCTTCAGGCGGAATACGATACCGAAACGGAAGTCCGCTGGCTGAACTACAAGGTGGCGCGCTGGGTTGTGCCTAAGCCGGGATGTCAATCAGAGCTGCAATTGCTGTCGTCGAGTCGCCAGGTGGTTGATCAATACGAACAAACGGCGGTGTTGTTCAACTCGGAGTGGGAAGCTCAGCATTCCCAGAAGCAGAACCCCGAGTGGGATTTTTTATCGATGCGTTTTCGCACGACATCAAGTCTGAAACTTTATGAGCAGAAGGGCTGACAGAGTTTACTTTGTCCGCAAAACTGGACACAGTGCGTCACAAGCCTGTGATTTTGAGAACGCTGATGGCTCTCCCTTGGCGAGCAATCAGTGGACTCCTGAGATTTGCGTGACGCAATTGTCAGTCGGGATTCCTTCACACCAGATCCTCGTCCATGCTCGATCCGCAACTTGCAAGCCTGGTAATCGGAGATCCTCGCTGGATTATTCCTGCCCTCGCGATCGGTTTCACGGGTGTTGTGCTCGCTCTGTGGCTGAATCGTCGGCACTTTTTTCAGATGCCGTTGGGGACGGTTCTGAGGATCGTTGGCTGGTTGCTGCTGGTGATTTGCCTGATGAATCCGCTCTGGAGCAGTTCACGACCTCGATCCGGCGCCAATGTTGTTGCCGTGGTGGCCGATATCAGCCGCAGTCATCTCGTGACGACAGGGTCCGGAAGCCCAACTCGCGCGGAGGCTTTTCTGGAAGTGCTGAAAAACGGCGAGAAGACAGAACCCGTGGGCTGGCTGACTCAACTGAGTCAGGACTTTGAACTTCGACGATACACGGTCGCCGATCGACTTCAGCAGGTTCCCCACTTTGAGCCGGTGGAGTTCAATGGAACAGCTTCCAGCCTGCAAACGGCGCTGACTCAGCTTAAGCAGCGATACGAAGGTCAGCCGCTGGCCGGTGTGATCCTTTTGACCGATGGAATTGCGACCGACGCCACGGGTTCGCTCGACGATTTGAAAGGTATGCCGCCTGTCTATCCTGTTTTGCCCCCCGAAGACAAATCGCTGCCTGACGTGGCTGTGGGAAGTTACTCGGTGACACAAACAGCCTTTGACGACGCGCCGGTTACAATTCACGTTCAGCCCTCGGCCGTTCATGTCACGTCGGGACAGATTGCGGTGACCTTGCTGGATGCGGCCGGCGTTCCGCTGGAAACGCAGAGTCGTGCTGTCAACGAGGCCTCTCCTTTGAAGTTTCGGCATCGTCCGACAGAGGCGGGGACAGTTTTCTATCGCCTTCGTGTCACATTAAAAGATGAATCCGGAAACGATGTCTCCACAGAAGCCACGAGCGTCAACAACGAACAGTTGATTGCCGTAGAACGAGGAGCGATGCCACGGCGGATACTGTACGTTTCGGGACGGCCAAATTGGGAATTCAAGTTCCTGCGTCGAGCAGTGGAAACCGACCCGCAGCTTCAGATGGTGGCGCTGATTCGTATTGCACGCAAAGAAGCGAAGTTTGACTTTCGGAGTAATTCCGGAGAACGATCAAATTCCCTGTTTCGGGGCTTCAAAGACGGTGATGCGGAAGTGGCCGAAGAATACGATGAGCCTGTTCTGGTCCGTCTCAACACGAAGGATGATGAAGAGTTGCGTGGCGGCTTCCCTGAAAAGGCAGAAGACCTGTTCCGTTACGACGCAATTATCGTGGACGATCTTGAGGCCGACTTCTTCCTCGCGGATCAGATGCAATTGATCTACGACTACGTGTCGAGGCGCGGGGGCGGCCTGTTGATGATGGGGGGCCAGGAATCATTTCGACAGGGAGATTACGATCGTACGCCGATCGGAGAAATGTTGCCCGTCGACCTGAGCCGTGAAATGAAGTCGCCGGATTCAGGTGTGCATTTGACTCTGACCCGCGACGGATGGCTACAACCCTGGGTGCGATTGCGTCCGGAGGAAACAGCCGAGGAAGATCGCCTGAAGTCAATGCCCGAATTTCGCACTGTGAATTCAACGGCCTTTGTCCGCCCGGGAGCAGTGGTGATGGCAGAAGTCCAGGATGAGCAGGACAATCACTGGCCGGCTTTAGTCGTTCAGCGATTTGGAAAAGGACGCACTGCGGCCTTGTGCGTCGGAGATCTCTGGCGTTGGAGATTGAATGAAGGTCTCCGCAAAATGCATGGCCTGCATACGGCACCGACGAACATCGTTGCCGGAGGATTGGTGGCACCCGGTGATTCACCGGAAGAGGATCTGAGTGACCATGCTCGTGCATGCCGACAAATGGTTCGATGGCTGGTCGCTGATGTTCCAAAACGTATGGATGTCGCAGTGAAGGAGGAACCCTCTTTGGGGGTTGGTTCCGTTAAGCTCACGGCTTTTATTCGCGGAACCGACTTTGAAGCTCGTGAGAATGCCGATGTCAAATTCGCAGTAACCAGCCCGGACGGCCAGACTTTCGAAATGACTGGAGAACCGTCTGACAAAGTACCCGGCCAGTTTGAAGTTTCCGTCGCTGCAGCTCAGGCGGGGGCATGGAAAGCCATTGTCACGGCAACCTTGTCGGACGAAGCGAATGCAGAGCCTTTGGTTGCCAATACGGGCTGGGCCAGTCAGCCCGATCAGAAAGAGTTAAAATCTGTGCAGGTGGATCACAAGTTTCTCGAAGAGTTAGCAAGTACGACAGGCGGTCGGGTACTGGCCTTGGACGAACTCGAGGGATTTGTCGACAGCCTTCCCGAAAGTAGCGCGCCGCTGATTGAAGTCTGGTCGTGGCCGATCTGGCATTCATGGTGGATCTTCACGGCGGCTCTGGCCTGTTTTGTAACCGACTGGACTCTTCGTCGTCGCAGGGGGCTGCCATGAATAGCGGGATGGCTCGTCAAATGTTGCGGCGTTCTTTTGTGCTGTGGGGGATAGTGTTTTCCGTGCTGAATGCTGACGCACAAGATGCGACAGAATCTCGATCTTCAACGCCACCACAAGCAACGCCACCACAAGCAACGCCACCAGAGCACTCAGCTCCGTTGTCTGATCGTCAGCAACTGATTGTCCTTGTTGGCGCTCCGGGTACGGACGAATACGGAGCAACTTTTCGTTCGTGGTCCGCTCGATGGGAAGAGGCGGCAAAGCGGGCTGAGATCAATTGCACAGTCATCTCCCCTGTGCCCGTTGCAGCGAAGGCTGCTTTTGAAACAACAACTTCTGAAAAAACGACGCCTGAAACAGCGCCGCCTGTTACCGATCTTCAGCGACTCCGGGAAGCGATCGCTTCGGCCAGTGAAGTGAAATCTGAGGAACCGCTCTGGATTGTTTTCATTGGCCATGGAACATTCGACGGTCGGACGGCCAGCTGGAATCTTCAGGGACCGGATGTTTCTGCCGAACAGCTGGCCGAGGCCTGCAAGCGTCTTCAACGGCCGCTGGCGATCGTCGCGTGCGCTTCCTGTTCAGCGCCATTCATCAACGCTCTTTCGGGTACAGATCGAGTCATCATCAGTGCGACTAAGGATGGTAATCAGATTCAGTACAGTCGTTTCGGCGAAGCGATGTCGTTAGCGATCAGCACTCTTGAAGCCGACATCAATCGAGACGGCCAGACGTCGCTCAAAGAAGCGTGGCTGTTCGCGTCGCGGCGGACGGCGGAGTTTTATAAGACCGAAGGACGTCTGGCGACCGAGCATTCGCTGCTCGATGATAACGGCGACAGCCAAGGCATTCGCTCAGAACTGTATGAGGGGGATCGCATTGTTGCGAACGTCGAGAAGCCTCAGGAAGTCGACGGTCCTCTCGCTGCTCGCTGGAGCTTCGTGCGCAGCGAAGAAGAACGCAGGTTGACTCCGGAACAGCGCCAAAGTCGCGATACTCTGGAAATTCAACTGGAAGAATTGAAGCGTCGAAAAGAAACGATGGCAGAATCTGAATACTTAATTCAGCTTGAGGTATTGATGCTGCCGTTGGCCGAGTTGTACAAATCGGTCGACCAGTAAGGCACCGTTTCGCGGCCGAAGTTGCGTGGTGCGTGGCAATGTGAACATCAGGGCAGTATGCTGCCTTTTTGTCGTGAGAATTCGGCCGCCTGAAAGCCGCAGTGTTGTGACTTGTTTCCCTTTGCTCTGACCAGCATCCCTCAAGGAGATCCCTATGTCGAAGAAAACGCAGCTATTACCTCGGCGGCGATTCTTGAAGAACACGTTGGCGGCGACCAGTGCCGCTGTGATGGCTCCGACGATTATTCCAAGCTCGGCTCTGGGACGGGATGGTTCCGTCGCTCCGAGCGAGCGAGTGGTTGTCGCGGGGATCGGGATTGGCAATCGAGGGACCTATGACCTCGGCTGTTTCCTCGAACAGAAGGATGTCCAGTTTGTTGCCGTGTGCGATGTGAAGGAAGCCCGCCGAGTTGCCGTTAAGAAGATCGCTGATGAGAAATACGGCAACGAAAACTGCTCAATGCATCGCGACTTCCGCGAAGTGCTGGATCGCAAGGATGTCGATGCCGTTCTGATTGCCACCGGACCAAACTGGCATGCCACGATGGCGATGAATGCGGCCCGAGCCGGCAAGGATATGTACTGCGAAAAACCGGTGACCAAGAACATCGCTCAGAGTTTGATTCTGGCCGAAACCATGCGCAGGACGGGCCGCGTGTTTCAGGCGGGAACTCAGCGTCGCAATCTTCCGCACTTCGCGTTTGCCTGCCAGTTGGCTCGCACGGGCAAACTCGGCAAACTCACAAAAGTCTTTGCTCATCCCGCGGGAATGCAGGCCATGATGAGTGGCTGGTTGATTCCTGAAACAGAGCCAGACAAAGCCGTGGTCGACTGGGACATGTATCTCGGCCCTGCGGCTTGGCGGCCGTTTAATCCGAAGCTGCTCGATGGATTTAACTTCGAAAAAGGTGGCGGGCTTGTCGGTGGCGGAGTTCTTGAATGGGGCTCGCACTGCGTCGATTTGTGCCAATGGGCTGTCGATGATTGTGCTCCCCCGGTGGAATATGACGCTCCGAAGGATGGCCAATTGGTCGCCCGCTATGAAAACGGTACGCAGTTGATCTTCCGGGAAACCGGCTGGATTCCACTCGGTTCATGTCCGGTTCGTTTTGAAGGTGAAACCGGATGGGTCGAAGCTGGCGACAGCGGCAAGCTGGTGCTGAGTTCACCGGCTCTGCTGGCCGGACGAACGGTTGAAGAGATTGGCGGATACCCCGCGACATTCCACGTTCGCGATTTCCTCGACTGCGTGAAGACTCGCAGTCAGCCAAAAGGCAACGCCGACGCGGCATGCAACGCGCACATCGCGTGTCATGCCGCGAATATCGCTCTGCACCTGGGACGAACGGTGAAGTACGACAACACAACCAATCAATTCGTTAACGATGAACAGGCAAATCGTTTGAGATCCGAGGCTTTGCGAGAACCGTGGAGAGTGTGACAGCCTGAAGCGGTATTGACTGGTCCATAGTGACCCTTGCACTTCCACTTTCAGATTTCTCGTCTACCTACCTCCACCGATTTCATCGACAGGAATATTTCCATGCACACGTTTCGACAAATAATACTTTCCGTTCTGTTTCTCGGATCTCTGCTCGCCCGGACGAACGCAATTGCTGACGGACCGGCCGCTTCACCGGAAAGAGAAAACGAACTCCTGACGGTACTTCGCTCCGAAGCTCCGGCGGCAGATAAGGCCATCGCTTGTAAACAACTGGCCATTTACGGCTCCGACGTGGCTGTGGCGGATCTCGCGAAACTGCTGCCCGATCCGCAACTTTCTTCATGGGCTCGCATCGCCCTCGAAGCAATCCCGGGACCTGAAGCCGACGAAGCCTTGCGATCAGCGGCGGAATCTCTGCAGGGCCGACTTCTGGTCGGCATGATCAACTCGATTGGTGTTCGACGAGACGCCAACTCGGTCGCTCCTCTGACTGCGAAGCTGAAAGACAGCGATGCCGAAGTGGCTTCCGCCGCCGCTGTTGCCCTGGGACGTATCGGCAACGCGGATGCAGCAATCGCTCTTCGAGCCGCCCTTGCCGACTCTGCTCCGGAAGTTCGATCGGCAGTGGCCGAAGGCTGCGTGCTGTGTGCCGAACGCATGCACTCTGAAAACAATGCAGCCGACGCGATCGCGATTTACGACGAAGTTCGCAAGGCAGAAGTGTCGGCTCAGCGAATCATCGAAGCCACTCGAGGGGCGATTCTCGCGCGAGGCACTGAAGGCTTGCCGTTACTGCTGGAACAGTTCAAATCGGCTGATCGCAATATGTTCCGCCTGGCACTTGGGACAACTCGTGAATTCCCGGGTCGTGAAATCGATATAGCCCTTGTTGCAGAAATGAAGTCGGCAGAAGCAGATCGAGCCGCTCTGATCGTGCAAGCCATGGCGGATCGCCCTGAGACCGTTGTGCTGACGGCTGTTCTGAAAGCGGCTGAGCAAGGACCGCTTGTGGTTCGATTGTCGGCTGTCGATGCATTGGCTCGAGTTGGTGATGTCTCCTGCCTGCCCGCACTGCTGAAAATTGCTGTCGATAAAGATGCCGAATTGTCGCAAGCCGCCAAAGTGACCCTTGCCGAAATTCCAGGTGAGAAAGTCGATGCCCAGATTGTGGCCTTGCTGCCAAAAGCCGAAGGAGTGAACTACCCGATATTGATCGAGCTCGTTGGCAAGCGACGAATACAAGCAGTGCCACTGCTGTTGAAGGCCGTAGAAAACTCCAGCAGTGCCGTTCGAACCGCCGCTCTGATTGCGTTGGGTGAAACGGTCTCGCTCAAGCAGATGTCCGTCTTGATTGATCAGGTCGTATCTCCAAAGAATGCCGACGATGCTCCGATTGCTCAGCAGGCGTTGAAAGCCGCCAGTATTCGCATGGCCGATCGCGAAGCCTGTGCGACCGAACTGGCAGCCGCTGTCGATCGAACAAAGTCGGTTCCAACCAAGGGAACGTTGCTGCAGATTCTGGGTGCGATGGGCGGACCGACAGCGCTGGAAGCCGTTGGGAAAGCGGCAAAGAGCTCCGACGTTCAACTGGCTGATATCAGCAGTCGATTACTTGGAGAATGGATGACGGAAGATGCAGCGCCTGTGCTGCTTGATCTCGCGAAGATTCCGTCCAACCCATATCAGGTTCGAGCTCTGCGAGGCTATATTCGAATCGCTCGTCAGTTTGTACTTCCCGAAGAACAGCGAACGGAGATGTGTCAGAAGGCCTACGATGCTTCGCGACAGACGGCCGAGAAGAAACTGGTCGTCGATATTCTGAAGCGATACCCATCGATCGACAATCTGAAGTTGGCCATTCAGTTGATCAAGGTGGCCGAACTGAAGGACGACGCGACGCAGGCCACTCTCTTAATCGCTCAGAAACTGGGAGGTAAAGGTGTGGATGTGAAGGACCTGGTTGCCAATGCCGGGATCGATAAGATGAAGCTGGAGATCGTCAAAGCAGAGTACGGTTCCGGCGCGACGCAGAAGGACGTTACTGCCGTTGTTCAGAAGCAAACGGGCGACCTGCCCATGATCACTCTGGTTTCAGCCAGCTACAACGAAAGCTTCGGCGGTGATCCACTGCCAGGCAGCGTGAAGCTGTTAAAGATTCAATACCGTATCAATGGTAAGCAGGCGGAAGCCTCGTTCGCCGAAGATGCACTCATCGTTCTCCCGATGCCAAAATAGCCGCGTTTGGCAACAGCAAACCTCAGACGCGGTTCGCCTCGAACAGGCGACCGCGTCCTGATGGCTTTAGGCACCAGTGACATGCCTCCGATCAGTTCTGTGGAATACTTCCGATTGTGCAAAGACGGAACACTGAAGTCAGGAAGATAAATACTATCTGGCTGACTATGATACGGGCAACAGTTCAGAGATCGGTTCGCCAAACGGCAGGATTGGCATAGGGCGACCGCTGTAATCAAGAAACGATTGAGTCCAGTCGATACCCAAATGTCGGTAGACGGTAGCCCACAGATCGTTTGGCGTGAGAGGTCGCTCCTTTGGTTCCTCGCCCTTGGCGTTGGTCGAACCCACCACCTGTCCGGTTCGCATTCCTCCGCCAGCCAGCAGCATCGACATCGCCTGAGGCCAATGGTCACGGCCCGGCTGAGCGGTTCCCGTCTGCGTCCCGATTTGCGAATTAATGCGTGGAGTACGGCCAAACTCGCCGGTAACAACCAGCAGGACTTTTCGGTCGAGCCCTCGATTGTAGAGATCCTCGACCAATGCCGTTACGGCCTGATCATAAATCGGAAATCGCACTTTGGCATCATCGAACAGATGACAATTGACGGCATGTGAATCCCAGTTGTACGTACCGGCTTTCAGCGATTCCACGCCCGACTGGTAAGGATTCTCCATCACCATCGTAACGAAGCTGCAACCTGCCTCCACGAGTCGGCGAGCCATCAACGCTCGTTGCCCCCAGGCATGACGACCGTACCGATCGCGCAATGCCTCCGGCTCTTTCGAAAGGTCAAAAGCATTGCGAGCCTGATCGCTGGTCAGCATCGTCAGAGCTTGCTGGTTGAATTGATCCATGGCAGTCATGACGCCGCTGTCGTCAATGTTCCGACGCAAACGATCGAAGCCCTTCAGCAGCGAACTACGATCATCCAGTCTTTCCGATGCTGACTGATCGACCGAAAGATTCTTGACTGAAAACCCTGCCTCACTGGGATCGCCTGGAATATTGAACGGCGTGTAGGACGGCCCCAGATACGCGGCACCGAAACTGTAGACATCCACGCCAGCGCGACCGGGCTCGGTGCCGGAAACGTAATTGGGCATGCCTGTGGAAAAATGCTGACGGCATTTTGCCACGATCGATCCTACCGCCGGTGCGTCGTTGACGAAACCATCCGGCCGTGCGGGTAAGCGACCTGTGAGAAATCGCTTATGACCGCCACCGTGATCCGCAAATTCATGAGCCACTGACCGCACAATTGTGTATCGATCCGCGCATCGAGAATGCAGCGGCAGCAATTCACACACATCCAGACCTTTGACGTTCGTAGGCACTGGGCGAAACAAGCCTCGGTACTCCTCCGGAGCGTCGGGCTTCATGTCGTACATTTCCATGTGCGGCGGGCCACCGGGCAGCCAGACAAAAATGATGGACGTATCGTCCTTGGCATTGCGACCTGGCGTTTTTTCGGCCCCTTGTGCCTTCAGCTTCAGAAGATCGCTCAGGCCCAGCATCCCCAGACCCAACGAACCGACTTCCAGGAAACTCCGTCGTGAAACGGGGCCGGGACACATCGAAACGGATCGACGAGGCGCGTTGGCCATGGCGGGAATACCTCAGTGAAGATTGAGGATTGGAATCGGGCGGGCAAAACCGGGGAACTGCAAATTGTGGGTCACTCTGCACGAGCTGTCAACAGTTCATAAGGGGATGTCGGCAATTCGGCTCCCAGTTCATGATGCAGATTCCGGCCCACGGCACGTTGTCATGGCGAAAGCAGGCTTTCCGCACCTGCCGCCAGCAAATAATCGGCAACAGCCACTCCCACAGCCTCAGGAGAATCCAGACGGCCTTCCGCAGACTGCTCGATGCGAGTCAGTCCATCCAGACTCAGGAGCACACCCGTGAGTTTCAGTTTCTCCTCAACGATTTCACACCACACTCCCAGCGGCGCGTGACATCCCGCGCGAAGAGTTCGCAGCAGGGAACGCTCGGCCAGTGCCTCGGCGTGAGTCGTGCTGCAGGTAATCGCACCCAGCAGTGCACAAGTCTGGCTGTCGTCATCTCGGCATTCAATGCCTAGCGCCCCCTGGCTGACAGCGGGATACAACGTTGGCGGTTGCAACAAGAGTGAAATCCTTGACTCCATTCCCAACCGCCGCAGTCCTGCTTCGGCCAGAATGATGGCATCGTACTGGCCTTCATCCAGCTTTCGCAGGCGAGTATCCACGTTGCCTCGAATCTCCATCAGCTGCAGATCGGACCGCAGATAAAGCAACTGAGCCTGTCGACGTGGGCTGCCCGTGCCAATTC
Source organism: Planctomycetota bacterium (assembly GCA_031424595.1). Lineage (GTDB taxonomy): Bacteria > Planctomycetota > Planctomycetia > Planctomycetales > Planctomycetaceae > SXXK01. The sequence continues at coordinate 11,416 of JANPHT010000227.1, read as the reverse complement.
GAGCACTCTGCGGCAGTTCGTTGACGGAAGTGATCTCATTCGCTCCAGTCGGTAGCAGCAGCGCATCGCAACGCGGTGCTCGCGCAGGAACACAGGCCAGAATCAGTCCTTCAGCCGATTGAGTCGGCAGGTCCTTCAGACTGTGAACTGCCAGGTCCGCTCGTTGATCCAGAACGGCTCGCTGAACCTCACGAGTAAACACGCCGGTCCCGCCAAACTGACGAAGGGCATCGGTCTGGTTCGTGTCGCCGGAGGTGATAATTGGCACAAGTTCAACTGTGGGAGCTTCGGGCAGAGCTCGTAGTTGATCGGCCATGTAATTCGCCTGCCAAAGTGCCAATGCGCTGGTTCGGGTCGCTATTCGGAGCGTTCGTTGTGACATTGCTGAGAGAAACTTCGAGATTAAGAATCATCCGGAAAGTGTGACCGCAGGACTATAGCACGCTACCAGGGCGAGCGGCAGGGCGTGAACCCTCGGACTTCTCCACCGGGCTCAATTTCTATGAGCACCACGCACATTATCTAAGAGCCTTCGAATGGAGTTTTCAGCATCCCGGTCACTGTTTGCCATTTGGAATCAACGAATTCCTCAAGTCCGAGCTGAATGGTCTGCTCATCCTTAATGACCATATGCGAACCAAACAGACGATCCCAAATGGAAAGGATCGACGCATAGTTTGAATTCGTCTCCGCCACCCGTTGAGAATGGTGAACGCGATGCATCGCAGGAGTGACGAGGACCCATCGGAGTAGTCTGTCGAATCGGCCGAGCGAGATATTAGAATGATGAAACTGGGAGACGGCCAACAGGACTGTTTCATGAATCAACAGAACAACGGGGGCAATTCCAAAACCAACGACCACGGGAAGGCGGCAGATTGCTGCCATGCCGATTTCGCCCGCATGAAAGCGAGCCGAACTGGTGACATCCATTTCCGTATCACTGTGATGAACACGATGAAATCGCCAGAGGAATCGAAAACGATGATTCGCTCGATGCCAGAAGTACGTCCACGCATCGAGGACCACGAACGCCAATACGCCACGAGTCCATGGGCTGCGATTGATGATTGGCAGTAGGCCCCATCCTGCCTCGATGGCAAGTTCAGCGACTGTTGCGGTAGCAAGGCCAAGTGTGGAAAAGACGAGAGCAGCGTTGATCGCCGCCATGGTCAGATTGCGCAGTCCATGCCATGTGCGATGCTGACGATTGGCCGCGAAGGGCCAGAGAGTTTCCACCATCCAAAGCGAAGTCAACACCATCGTCGCCGAGAGAATTCGTATCGACACCGCAGAATCAAATATGTTGTCAACGTCGTTCATAGCGATGGGAGTTTACAATATCGTTGATTGATCTGCGAACAAAACTCCCTTCGATGCCAACTCCGATCCCGTTTATGCGACGCAGCGATCAGTGCAAGGCGAACTCCGGCGTCAGTATCCGACTTCAGATTCCGGACTTAATCAACGATGCGGAACACATGCACGATTGGCAGCGCTTCAAACTTATTGTCGCTGGTCTTCCCTGCATCCACCTGCACCAGATACAGAAGGTTATGCGCCCGATCGTAAGTCATTCCACCAATTTGCTTACCACACGTATCGAACAGGTATTGATTCAGGCCACCGCCTTCAGACTGTCCATCCCAGCGCAGCCACGGTTCCAGACCAAGCGCAGAAAGACTGCCATTTGCTGCGTGGATGACACTTGCGGGAGAATAGAAAATAAACTCCGCTTCATAAGGCGGGCCATGGTATCCCTTGTCCGGAGTGCAATCCTGGGGCCGAGCCTCACCATAATAGAATTCCCCCAGCGACTTTCGTCCGGCAATGACAATGGCCTGTTTGTTCCCCAGCGTTATCCAGGCACCGCCTGTCCAACGGTCCGCCGGGTGGTGATTTCGTAAGGGCCTTTGTTCCGAATACCAGCAGAGCGGAATCGCATCCAGCATGGCCCCAGGTGGAGTTCCTTCCGGGGGAAGTGAGTACGCAAACATCGCAGGCCCCTGACTGGAAGCCTGTAATCCCGTGCTGATCTGCAAGCCGGATATCAGATGCCGACCACCGAACCATTGAGTCGCTTCGGCAGGAGGAATCTCAAAAATGTACCCAGCGTGTTTGTAAGAATTCCATTCTGGTCGCCCGGTGTTCATCGGACCCAGATGCCAGAGACCTTCAGAAATAGAGTGTTGCATATTGAGGCCCGATGTCCCGTGAGACGGGTAGTCGTAGTTCTCAACGTTGTAATATTTGTGCATCGTCCAATGAAGCTGGCCATTTGTGACCAGCAAACCGCCGAGCTGAAAATGTTCCGACGACGGGCCAGTCATTTCTTCGAGCAGCCCATCTGTGGCATCATCAAACGGCTGCAGAATGGTGGCCACGGGCAGATCATCCGCCAGCTTCAGTTTCGAAATCACTGGTGAAGGAATATCAACCTCGACCACTTTCTGATGACTCCGGTGACCGACGATGAACAGCGATCCGGGATAGCCGTCGTCCGGGCCGCCCGGATCGCCGTCAGCGCGATAAGCAACGCCCCAGCCACCGTAGGCGAAAGTTGTGCCGTTCTGCTGAATATGCGGCGGACGAATTGCGCCGAGGTATTCGAAATTCCCGGGCGTGATCATCGAGTCATGAAGAGCCGATTTATGTCTGATTGGCGGTGACCGTTTAGTCGTTGGGGGGGTTCGCGTTGGTGAAGTTTTTGGGTTCACAGCCACAGACGGGATATCATCTGTCTCGTCGTTACCAGGATCAGAGTCCTCAGCAGCCCGTTTCTCGCTGATCAGCGGCGGGTGCACGGGAACCCGATCCGGAATAACTTCAACGGGGACAGTGCTAATGCTGGCGTTTGCGATGCTCGTCGTCTTAGTGGTACTAGTTTCTGTTCCATACCTGCTCAGTACCGCCTGTGTCGATTTCTTCTTTGATGCCGTCGCGCGTGTCAACTCGCCCGCAAAACGAACCGTCGCGGCCATGGCAAACAGGCAAAGTCCGACAAACAGGTATTTCATAGAGCCATCAAAGTGAGTTCGATTGCGAATTGAACTCTGTCCTGATCAAGAGCGGAAAACTTTAACTCCCCAATCCTGCCACCGACTGAAATACAACACTAATTCATTGCGATAAATCGCCGCTCCTCCTGGGAGTGGTGATTGGCGGCCGGAAGCGGTTCCGTTCCAATCGTATCACGCCAGTCTGACGCGGGGACGCATGTTTTCGGGCGACTGATATCCGGGCTCGTCATTTCAGGAACAGGCATCTCGACAGGGCCGTTCAAATATCGCCGATTCAGATTCCTGCTTTCATCGGAAGGCCATGAGGAATCCCGCAAAGACGAATCCACCGCCAATATTGAATTCATGACTCCAGTCGAGGTCAGCGTATATCCCTTCACCGCTTCCGCGGACTGCACTTCCGCGACCTCGTCTGCGTGACGATACATCCGGCTATGGACTGCCAACGACCCTGCTCCCAACAACGCGACGTAATAGGGAATCTCGAGCGCCTCCAGGCTGACAAACTGAGCCGCTACAATGAAGCCGATCAGGGATGCAATCGTCATTCGAGCCGCATCGGTGAACCAGATGTCCTCAGCATTTTTCATCCGCTGTAACAGGAGCCAGCTACGCCAGATGCTGAACAGATAGAAGCCAAGGAACATCAGGATGCCGGGAATCCCCAATTCGACGGTGGTCTGAACCCAAAGGCTGTGAGCTTCCTTCCCGGCAGGCCAGCCGAATTCATGAGCATGCAGCGGCCAATGGTCTGGCCCGCAACCCATCAGCGGATTGTCCATCAGCAGGGTAAAGCAGTCCTTCCAGAGATCCAGACGACTTTGGGCTGACGCCTCTCGAACTCCGTTGTTCTCAGCAAACGTATTGAAGAAACGGTCGCGAACCTGGGGGCCGGCGAAAACGATGGCCGCCAGCAATCCCACTCCAAATATTGAGTAATGGACGGTCGTTTTCTTGATGATAAAGAACGAAACGCCGGCAAACACAACAGTGGCCAACATCGCTCCACGAGAGAAAGAGAACAAAATGGCGTGTCCCATCAGAGCTGCACACGCGGCGATGATGGCCTTCTTCCACAGCGTCTCCTGGTTCAGAAACAGGAAAAACGCAACCCCTAATGCCGTGACCAGACCGATCGCTGCCGAGTTATTGTCTACACCGCCAAACCCGATATGCCACAGATAGTTGTAACCGCTGAAGTACCAGCTATTCATCTCGTAGGCGACGTAGCCTTCACAAATCACAATCGTCCATGCCAGTCTGCGCAGGTCGGGAATACCTCGGATCGAGGTGATGCCCACAAGAAATGGCAACAGGATCTTGGCCTGCTGTTCGACGTAGTACCAAGCATGTGCGGGACTGTCAGCCTGAAGAGCCAGAAACACGGCCCAGACCCACGAACCTACAAACAACAACACAATACGACGCGCGGGACCGAGGTCCCAGTTTCCGCAGCATCGAAATACCCAGTTCAAGAGCATCGCCCCCGCGACGATCATGCTGAAACGCCCACCGGAAATGTGGCTGCTCCAGAGAAAATCGGGACGCAGAATTGCCAGGGCCACATACGCCAAAAAACCATAGTACGGACTGATAAACGAAGTCGAAACACCCAGCAAGGTGAGCAGCCAGGTGAAGATTAAGCCCTTCATTTGGCCACCTCGGAGCTTGCTGCAGTGGACAAGGAATCCGCTTCCAGCATTCGATCAAGAAATGACAAACAATGATCCCAGGAGTGATTGAGCTGAACAAATGCGGAACCTGCCATGCCAAGCTCCTGCTGAAGTGTCGGGTCTTCGAAGACGCGGGTAATTTCACGGACCCATTCTTCTGCAGAGTCTGCCTGCAGCAGATGAATTCCCGGCTCTGCGGCCAATCCTTTTAAAGGAGCTGACGAACAAATCACCGGCCGACCGCAGGACATGGCTTCCAGCACTTTGTTCTGAACGCCGCGAGCAATCTGAAGCGGTACCACAGCACAGGCAGATCGATGCAGCCAGGGGCGGACATCCGGAACAGAACCCGTAACTTCAACACCCGGCACCGCTGCCAGTGCCTGCACGTCCGCGCCGGGAGACTTGCCGACGATTCGAAAGCTGGCCTGCGGGAACCGGGTACGGATATTCGGCCAGACATTCTTCACAAACCAGATTACCGCGTCCGCGTTGGGTTTGTAGTTCATCACGCCGACAAACACACACGAGTGCCTATCGAAGGGCGTTTTGTGAACAGGCGCAAAGTAATGGGAATCAACACCATTGCCGACAGCGGCGATTCGGCTTGTCGGGCAAAATGATCGGAACAGATCTCGCTCGGCCTCACTGACGACCAGCAGTTGATCGCACCGTTCCGCCAATTCCTGTTCGACTTGCCGAAGCCGTTGACCTTCCAGTCGATAAATGAGTGACATCGGCAAACGGGCCGATCTGGAATAATCCAGCCATTTTTCGCTGTCAACGTCAATCAGATCCACCCAGTGATTCTGCCGCTGATGAAAATAGGGCGTGTTCAGATAGCGGGCGATTCCGGAAGACGAAGCCATCACGGCCGAGTAATTCACGGACTGATCCCAATCGCGGATCACGGTTTTCAGTGCTGGGCAATCAAACAGGCCTTCTGTCACAGTGTCACCGGATATCAGAGACAACAATCCAGCGACGTAGCGTTTTTTTCCGGCATGCGGGATCACAGCCAGCCGGCGCGTGACCCGTCGCAGTTCTGTCATTGTCATTTCAGAAACGGGCTCGTCGGCAAGACAAGCCAGATCCACATCCGCGCGTGCCGCGAGATACTTCAGAACATTCCACGTGCGAATTCGATCGCCTCTGTCAGGCGGCCAGGGAACTCGGTGAGTTAGATAGAGCACTCTCGGACGCATGTTCAATTTGCCGGCAGGAAATGATTAACAGACGATGACTGATGGCTCAGGGATTCTGGATGTGTCGAACGATTCAACGATGACAGACAATAATTACGCATCGGCCAGAACGGTTTTTCCCGGTCTGGAATCGGCCAGTTGCTGATTGAGCACATCTGACATTGTTCCCAGACGAAACTCAGTCAGAAGTTTTGACAGTTTCGGCGTCATCGTTTTCAGATTCTGGTAGTGTCGGAATCTCGACTTCAGGGACGCCGAAATCCTGGGTTGATCGATATCGACCTCCCACGGATGCAGATACACATTCAAAGGGCGGCCTTCTTTTCTGATCTGTTTCAGCAAACGGGAAGTCAACGTCCATGGAAACAATCGCAGGTAACCACCGCCGCCGACGGGAACGGTCAATCCCGCGACTTTACAGGTCATGCCCGGGAACTCAGCAATCTGCCCCGAGCTGGTACCAATGACGTGAGGCTTCTTTGGTGACCCGGGGATTCCGTATCGGTCGTGACGAATCGGATAAATACTGGAATCCACTTTGAAGCCTTCTTCGATCAGAATGTCGAGAGCCCAGATCGATTGTTCTGTGATCGAAAAACTGGGTGCCCGAAACAAACGAATCGGCTTCCCCGTAATCGCCTGCAAAGTGTCACGAGCTTTGATCAGGTCGCTTCGAAAGCGATGAGGACCAAGCTCAAAGATGAGCTGGTGCCAGTAACTGTGACAGCCAATCTCATGCCCGGCCGCCTGAATTTCGCGGACCAATTGCGGAAACCTCTCCGCGACCCAGCCAAGGACAAAAAACGTACCGCAGGTTGAGTGTCCTGCGGCGAGATCCAGAATCTGTCGAGTGCTCTGTTCCACGCGACATTCGTACTGATCCCAGTCGTCCGGGCGAATGACGGAAGAGAACGCAGAGACGTGAAAGTAATCTTCGACATCGACTGTGAAGGCACCATCAAGTTGTACGGTTGTTGAAGTCATAGGTTCTAATTCAGTGTTGCACCATGTGAACGACTTCCTGTTGATAGCCATACGTCTGCCGCTGGAAGTCTGAGTCTGCACCGACCATGATCGCTCCCAGCAAAGGAATCTGCAGACTTCTCAGGGAATCGCGAGCCTGAATGACATATTGCACCCGACTGTAGTCTTTGCGAGTTGCCAGAAGGACGATATCGGCGTTTTGAGCAATCATGGATGGCTCAGCAACAAACAGGAGTGGCGACGTGTCGATAATCACAAAGTCGAAGCGTGACTTCAGTTGCTGAATCAGATTGCGACCGCCATCGACTGCCAGCAACTGCAGAACTCTCTGATCCACCTGGCCAGCACCAATAAATGTGAGACCCGGTGCCTGAGTCTGCTGACGAATCTGCTCGAGAGTCACTTCACCTCGCAGATACTCACTCAGTCCCGGTCCCTGCTGGCCTTCAACCATCAGGTGAGCCGAAGGTCGACGGAAGTCACAGTCGACTAATGCCACTCTTTTTCCTGTACGTGCCAGACTTGCTGCCAGCTGACAAGAAATCGTGGTCTTACCTTCATTGGCTGCCGCACCAGAAATCAGGATCGAGGCTGGACGAGAAGGATCGATATGTCGCATCAGGAATGTGCGAACCACGTCCATCGATTCAGTCACCGCGCGGTTCCATTCATCGTAGTCCACTTTGCCGGCAAAGATGCCCAGTCCCAGCAAGCCACCTCGATCCGGCGACGGAATTGTGCCGACCAGTCGCAGCCCGACTTCGCTGGAAATATCGGTTGCCGCTCCGATGCGGTAAGAGAACCATTCGAACAAAGTGAAGCCGCAGACAATACAGCCCAGCGTGGCCAGCCCGGCCAGAATCGAAAGCTGTGTTTTCTTCTTGATCTCCGGCGCTTCCGGAATGTTGGCATCCTGAACGACAGTGATTCTGTCCGGTGCATACAACTCGATCTCTCGCTGCTGCTTCCTTGTTCGCAGATCGTCGCGAAGCTTGATATCCGTTTCGATTTTGCGTTTTTCGGCCTCCAGTTCAATAATGCGAGTATTGAATTCGGCCAGCCTGTCCGTCTGCTGCTCAATGTCCGTGATCAACTGATCTCGCTGGCGAGTCAGGTAATCCATTCGTGACAAGGGGGCGGTACCCGATGCCGATGCCGATGCCGTTGCCGTTCCACCGCCCAGTACTTGCAGAATCTGCTGCTGCTGACGTTTCATCGCCAGCAGATCAGGATGGTCAGGATTACGCAGTTGAGCTTCAAACTGTGCGATCTTCATACGAAGTAAATACAACTCGCGCTGAAGTGACTGAGTCGGGTTCGCGGTCGCGGCGGTTGGTTCCGTAACAGGGAGTCCAGGCACGGACAGTCCCATCAGCCCGTCAGCATTGACCTGATTTGCCAGAACTCCCTGTTGAGTCAGAGACGCACGAGCAGCCTCTTCAGCTCGAATTCGGCTGTTAACTTCCCGGAGTGTCTTGGAAAGATCATCCAGATTGTCCTGAATCAGGTTTTGCTGAATGATGGCCGTTTTCGAGTCGAAAGTGCCGAGGTTCTCCGCCATCTTATCGATGCGATCCTGAGCCGCGACGACGGTCTTATTGATCTCATCGAATCGCTCTTCCAGTCGACGGAGTTCGTCAATCTTTGCGTTTTTGGACATGTAGACTGCCTGATCCAGATAGGCATCTTTCACCGCATTCAATAACAGCGCCAGATCACGAGGATGCTCGCCTTCCAAAACGACCTTCAAAAACTCAGGACTGATCGAATCATCCGACTTGAGCTTGCCCATCAGCCATTCCACAGGATGGCTGACTCTCCTGACCGTTGGGCATTCCGCAACCTGTGGGTTTCGCAATGCCTTCGTGATCACATCACGACTCAGCATGTAGTTCTTCTGAGACTCTCGATAGGTATGAAAATCCGTTTCTCGCTGAGCCCCGTTGGCAAAGTTCACGAGTTGCGGGTCATTCTGTTCAATCTTCAGAATCGTCGCAGACTGGTACGTGGCGGGAACAAATTCCCATACTGCGGCAGTTGCCAGAAGTGCGGTTGGAATCGCGATAGCCAGAGCTGGGACCCACCGACGTCGGAAGGCCGTCAGAATACCCATCGCTGTCAGTTCACGCCCCAGCGGTGCTGAACCAGTGCGACCTGTCATGCCGTCCGGTCGACTGCTGATTCGATTCGTCGTATTCGCAACGCTTATGGGATTCTGCGTTTGAATGGTCATCGCTGTGTGTCTCCGATCGCTGCGGACCTCTTCCGCAAGCTCACAGAACCGCTATTCTCTAAGAAAATTGACGCGGCTTCTGTTGCGACTGCCGGTCCCATGTGATCGGGAACACCCCGAGCGCAATGTCTGACCTGCTGCAGCCTGCCGGAAACCTAGTTCAGAAATTCCCCGGGGTGTGAGAAACACGCCACAATTGACGCCAACTGACGACATCCTACGTTCGTCAAACTCAACAGATTATGATTGGAATGATTGTGCACAAAAAAAGGATCGCTCCCAGGAGAGCGATCCTTTCTATTGTTCTGATAGCGTAGTTTCAGTGCGATTGCTATTTCAGTTCTTTAATTCGAATGTTCTTGAACTCGGCCCACATGGGCTTTCCGGCATGCAATTGCACAGCAAGCACACCTTCTGACAACGCCAGTTTTGGCTCATGATCGGTGAAATCCAGAATCAGTTTGCCATTCATGTAGTGCTGAACGTGGCTGCCTTTGGCGACGATGATGACATCATTCCAGTCGTCCAGATGGAACAGTTTCTTCCAGCCTGCTTCATCAATCAAAGTTGTGCTTTCGGTCTTCTTGCCGTCAGCTTCCCATGACGCTTTTTCACCCACAAGGCAAATTCGGCCCCGTTTTCCGCCTTCGTCGTAAATGAAGCCGGAAGTATTTGGGAAATCGACTTCGTTGCGAAGTTCATGCTGATACCCTCGAACGACCCACTTGTTCTTTGGATTGCCTTCGGTGATATGCTTTGAGCGGTATTGAATTCCCGAGTTATTCGTCGCATTGCAACGGAATGATAAGCGAAGTTCAAAATCCTTCGTGACGCCATCTTTCCAAATCAGAAATGTATTGCCGTCGGCCTTCTTCTCTTCAGTCGTTTCACCGTGAATCACACCGTCTTTGACGCTCCACAGTTCAGGATTACCATCCCACCCCGACAGATCTTTTCCATTAAACAACACCTTCATCTCGCCGGATTCTGCGGGCGCGTCGTCAGCGATTGACGCTCCGGAAATCGTCAGAACGGCGGTCAGAGCCAGAGCAAAACGGATCATGAAAATCTCCCGAACGAATCGTGGTGAAGACGGAAAAGGCAGGTTTGCGACGCATCGTAGGTTCAAATCCAACTACGTTCCACTGCCAGAGACTCGATTTGCTCGACTCCCTCCCTGCCGGCCAGTCGATCGCGCAGTCGGAATTACCGGCAACGTCAATACATTCCTTCCGACAGTGAGGAATTGATGCAGTTGAGACTTTTGCCGTGGCAAAATCCTGACAAAGATGGGTGTGAATGTTGGCGGAGGAAGTCAAAATGCTGACTGCCCGAATCTCGCCGTTCTTCTCTATTGCCCGCGGATCCATGATTCCATGACTTCAGCCTCTACGACCGCACAACTCTCTGCTGAACTTGCCCGGAAGATCGCCAATAAAACAGCAAAAGTCGGTATCATTGGACTCGGCTACGTGGGTCTGCCCCTGATCAGCGCATTCACGAACGCAGGATTCCAATGCCTGGGCTTTGATGTGGATGCCGAGAAAGTCCGCCTGCTGAAAGCAGGAAAGAGCTACATCAAGCACATTGCATCCGAGCGAGTTGCAGACTGGATGAGTCGCGGAGTGCTCGACCCGACAAACGACATGACTCGGCTGGCCGAGGCCGATGCACTCATGATCTGCGTGCCCACGCCGCTCAACGCCAGCCGCGACCCGGACTTGCAGTACATTGAATCGACTTCCGAATCCATCGCTGCTGTTTTACGACCCGGTCAACTGGTTGTCCTTGAAAGCACGACGTATCCGACGACAACTCGCGACGTGATGGTGCCGATCCTTAATCGAAATCCATCGGGCCTGGTCTGCGGTAAGGACGTTTTCGTTGCCTTCAGTCCGGAACGGGAAGATCCGGGCAACCCTGACTACACAGCCGCAGGAATTCCCAAGGTCGTGGGTGGTATCGACATCATCAGCGGCGATCTGGCTTGTGCTCTGTATGGTCACTCAATTGTGAAAGTCGTTCGAGTTGACAATGCAGAGATCGCTGAGGCCTGCAAGATCCTCGAGAACACCTACCGCGCCGTGAATATCGCGCTGGTGAATGAACTGAAGATGCTGTTTGATCGCATGGGCATTGATGTCTGGAAAGTTGTGGAGGCCGCCAAGACAAAGCCGTTTGGCTTTCAGGCGTTTTATCCGGGACCCGGGCTGGGTGGTCACTGCATTCCGATTGATCCGCTCTATCTAAGCTGGAAACTCAAGACGCTCAACTACACGGCGCGCTTCATCGAACTTGCCA
>JANPHT010000226.1:0-43448 GCA_031424595.1 Planctomycetota bacterium | reverse complement strand
CGTCCCCAAGAGTTCCGTCTTCAACGACTTCGAATTGGAACACACCGTCCCGGTGATCGGCCGCCGGGTGATGCTGCTGAACGCCCGCAAGCTCCAGGCAGGACAGCACGGCGAGTTGTTGGTCCTGGCGATGGAGGATGTAACCGCTCGTCGGCGGGCGGAAGAAGCGCTGCTTAAAGCCGGCGCCTTGCAAAGCGCGATCTTTAATAGCGCTAATTTCTCCAGCATCGCCACCGACGAGAAAGGCGTTATTCAGATCTTCAACGTCGGTGCCGAGCGGATGCTGGGATACGCGGCCATCGAAGTGGTTGACAAGATCACTCCCGCCGACATTTCCGATCCTCAGGAGGTGATCGCCCGTGCCGCCGCGTTGAGCATGGAACTTGCCACACCGATCACACCGGGCTTCGAGGCGCTGGTCTTCAAGGCCGCACGCGGGATCGAGGACCTCTACGAACTGACTTACTTTCGCAAGGATGGCAGCCGCTTTCCGGCCGTCGTCTCGGTCACGGCACTGCGCGACGATCAAAACACCATCATCGGCTATCTGTTGATCGGCACCGACAATACCGCGCGCAAGCAGGCCGAAGAGGCGCTGCTCAAAGCAGGTGCCCTGCAGAACGCCATTTTCAACAGCGCCAATTTCTCGAGTATTGCCACTGACGCGAAGGGCGTTATCCAGATCTTCAACGTCGGCGCTGAGCGAATGCTGGGGTACACGGCCGCCGACGTGATGAACAAGATCACGCCGGCCGACATTTCTGATCCGCAGGAAGTGATCGCGCGCGCCAAAGCCCTCAGCGTCGAACTGAGTACGCCGATCACGCCAGGTTTTGAAGCGTTGGTGTTCAAGGCCTCGCGCGGGATTGAGGACATCTACGAACTGACGTACATCCGCCAGGACGGCAGCCGCTTTCCGGCCGTCGTCTCGGTCACGGCCCTACGCGACGATCAAAGCGCAATCATCGGCTATTTGTTGATCGGCACTGACAATACCGCTCGTAAGCAGGTGGAAGCCGAGCGTTTGCTGCTCGATCAGCGTGTGCGAGATCAACAATTCTACACTCGCTCGCTCATTGAATCGAATATTGATGCGCTGATCACAACCGATCCGCGCGGCATCATCACGGACGTGAACAAGCAGATGGAAGCGCTCACAGGATGCACGCGTGATGAGTTGATCGGCGCGCCGTTCAAGGACTACTTTACGGACTCGGAGCGAGCCGAGGCTGGCATCAAGCTGGTGCTGGGCGAAGGCAAAGTCACCGACTACGAACTCACGGCGCGCGCCCGGGATGGCAAGGAAACGGTGGTGTCGTACAACGCGTCGACCTTTCACGACCGCGACCGGAAGCTGCAGGGAGTCTTTGCAGCCGCCCGCGATGTCACCGAACGCAAGCGATATGAGCAATCGTTGCAGCAAGCCAACCGCGCGAAAAGTGTCTTCCTGGCCAACATGTCGCACGAAATCCGCACCCCCATGAACGCCATCCTTGGATTCTCTCAACTGATGCAGAGAGACCATGGCCTGACGCCCCGACAATCCCAATACCTGGGGACCATTAACCGCAGTGGCGAACATCTGCTGGCCCTGATTAACGACATTCTGGAGATGTCCAAAATTGAAGCGGGCCGCACAACCGTGAACCCTTCCACGTTCGACCTGCCCGCGCTGCTCAAAGACCTCGAGATGATGTTCCGCGTCCGCACGAACGAGAAAAAGTTATCGTTCTCTGTGGAAATGATTGGAAACGTTCCTCAATACATTGTGACTGACATCAACAAGCTGCGTCAGGTCTTCATTAACGTGCTGGGCAATGCCGTCAAGTTTACCGAGCAGGGCGGTGTCGTCATGCGCGTCCGCGTGGAGCACCGTGGCGGAACGCAACCTTTTCTTCAGGTCGAAGTCGAAGACACCGGCCCCGGCATTTCGCCCGACGAGCAGGACAAGTTATTCCGGCATTTCGAGCAGACCAAGACCGGACAATTGACCGGAACAGGTACGGGGCTCGGTTTGGCGATCAGCCGGGAGTTTGTTCGCCTGATGGGAGGAGACATCACGTTAACCAGTCAGGTTGGGAAAGGCAGCGACTTCGTAATCAATCTCCCTTTGAACGAGGGGGAGGCCCAGGCGATCCAGGCGACGGACATCCCGCGGCATGTCCTGAGTCTCCAACGGGGACAGCCGACGTGCCGTGTGCTGATTGCCGACGACATTGAGGATAATCGCCAACTCCTCGCGCAGCTTCTGGCCCCAATCGGTTTCGAGATCCGGCTGGCGACGAACGGAGCGGAAGCCGTCCAGGGGTTTGAGGAATGGCAGCCCCATTTGATCCTGATGGATTTCCGCATGCCGGTGATGGACGGCCACGAGGCGATCCGCAGGATTCGCGCTATGTCCGGTGGAAAGGAACCAAAAATCATCGCTGTGACTGCCAGTGCGATGGATGACAACCGCCAGGAGCTGATGGAGATCGGTGCCGACGATTTCATCGGCAAGCCGTTCCGGGAAGCAGAGCTGTTCCAAAAGATTCACTCTCATATCGGGGTGGAATACGTCTACGCAGCAGATACCGCTGTCGCGACCGAGGAGGAACCGGCCGAACTCACGCCCGCATCCCTGACGGGCTGGCCGCAAGACCTCATCGACTCGATGCGTGAAGCCGTCATCACGGCGGATCTGGACGAACTGCTGGCCAGAATCCAGGAAGTCGAAGCACGCGATTCTCGAATTGGGCAGGGGCTGCGGCGTCTCGCCGAAGACTTCCAATACCAGAAACTGCTGGATCTGTTCAGCAGGGGAGGCATTCATTGAATTCTGAGAGCCTGCCTGCCATGCTTAGCAGTGAGTTGCTGGAAGGTCGACAAACTCATGCGAAACAGGAGGCGAGATGACCATCGACGATCTGGACAAACTGGCCATGCTCATCCGGCGGGAGCGCGAGGATTTACTCGCGCGGTGGCGGAGACAGGTGAGGGAACTCCCTTCCGCTCGGAATCTGGATATTCCGACGCTCAACGATCACGTCCCGGATCTGCTGGAGGAGTTAGCTGCGGCGCTCCAATCACGATCTGACCAGACAATTCCCGAGGCGGTCTGCGAAGGCAGCCCTCCCGCTCATGGGCGACAGCGTGTGCAGGACGGATTTGATATTGAAGAGGTAGTGGCCGAGTACAACATCCTGCGAGGCTGCCTCCATGATCTGGCCGACGACAACGGTTTAAGTCTGCAGGGAAAGCCGTTCCACATTGTCAATCGCGTCCTGGACGGGGCAATCGGATCGGCCGTGCAGACCTATGCCACTCAACAAGCGCACGATGTGCAACACCGCCGCGAAGAGTATCTCGCGTTCGTGGCCCACGATCTTCGGACACCCCTGAACGCCATTTCCCTGGCGACGCGAGTCCTGGACCTGAAACTGCCGGTGCGAGACTCCAGCAGCGAAACAATCCAGATGTTGAAAGCCCTGCATCGCAACGTCCAGCAACTCGAAGGGTTGGTGAACAAGGTACTGGAAGAAAACGCGAATCTCCAAACAGAAGTCGGCATCAAACTGCAACGTCGGGCGTTTGACTTGTGGCCGGTCATCGAGTCGCTTGTTCATGATCTCCACCCCGTGGCAGAGACCGCGAGCACTCACTTAATTAACAGAGTGCCCGAGGACCTCGTCGTCTATGCCGACGCTGATTTGCTGAGGCGGGTCTTTCAAAACTTGATCGCCAATGCCATCAGGTACACGCCATGCGGAGAGGTTGTCATCGGGGCTCGGGAACCTGGCGAGGAAGGCACGGTTGAGTGCTGGGTCAGAGATACTGGTGCGGGGATCTCCACGGAGCTTCTTGAAAAAGTATTCGACAAAGGAGAATCTGATCCGGAAAACGAAGGTGGAATGGGCCTTGGTCTGGCAATTGTCAAGACGTTTATCGAGGCTCACGGCGGAATGATCAACGTAGACAGCAAGACAGGAATTGGCTCGACGTTTCGGTTTTCACTTCCCGCCAGGACGAATTTCGGCGGTTCAGGGGCGTTAAGGAAACAAGTGTCCGATGCCCACTAGAGTCGCAAAGAACTTCAGGGCCAATGGTCGGTACTTCCATGCCAACGCGCATGGAGATTGTTTTTCATGAACCCTGAGAAACCGCAAAGCGTTGCCGAGCAATCTGCCAGCATACTGGTCGTGGATGACACGTCGGCCAATCTCCAGGTATTGGCCGGGATGCTGAAGGACCGTGGCTATAAAGTCCGCCCTGTTCCCAGTGGCAAATTGGCGCTGCTGGCGGCCCGACGCGATCCCCCGGATTTAATTCTGCTTGATATTAATATGCCCGAGATGAACGGCTACGAGGTGTGCGAACAGCTCAAAGCCGACGACAAGCTCCACGGGATTCCCGTCATCTTTATCAGCGCTCTCACCGAGCAACTGGACAAGGTGAAGGCGTTTGCCACTGGCGGAGTGGATTACATCACCAAGCCGTTCCAGATGGAAGAATTGCACGCTCGCGTCGAAACGCACCTGAAGCTCCGCCGTCTGCAAATCGAGTTGGAAGAAAGTAATGCTCGCCTGGCGAGCGCCAATGACCGGATGTCTCGCGACCTGAAAGCCGCGGCAAAGATTCAGGAAACACTTCTACCCCGCGAGGTGCCCCTGGTGCCGGGCGTGGACTTCGCCTGGATCTACCAGCCGTGCGACGAACTGGCTGGCGATGGCCTGAATATTATCCCGCTTGGCGATGGCAAAGTCGGGCTCTATGTCCTGGACGTCAGCGGCCATGGAGTTGCGGCAGCCTTGCTATCCGTGTCTCTGAGCCGTCTGCTCTCCCCGCCTTCGGAACCGTCCTCGATTCTGATTCAAAAGGGAGACGTTGGGGATCGGTTTGACATCACCCCGCCCGCCGAGGTCGCTGCCCGCCTGAACCGGCTCTTCCCGTTCGACTCTGCGACCGGGCAGTTCGCGACAATGGTCTACGGGATCCTGGACACTGCGACCGGGGAATTTCGCTATGTCTCAGCCGGGCACCCCGGTCCGTTGCATCTGCCTTCGAATGCTGATCCGGTAATTCTGGAGAGTCACGGATTTCCGATCGGATTAGCAGAGGATGTCTTCGAGGAAAGGTCGGTCCGCTTAGGCGCAGGAGATCGCTTGTACCTCTATTCTGATGGTGTCCCCGAAGCGATGAACTCCGCCGGGAAAATTTTTGGAACCGACTGTCTCCTGGACGCGATCGGGCAGGCGCGGTCCCAACAACTACGGGACGGTGTTGTGGCTCTTCTTGCGGAGATCACGCGATGGCACGGATCCGAAAAACATCACGACGATATATCAATCCTGACAATCGAGGTCGCGGGCGCTCGTGGCGTTGACGAACGCGGCGGCGAATCCCTCGTGGCAAGGCCGAGATAGAGAATTGTCGGATCGATAAAAGGCGTCACAAACGCCGCTGCTGTCATGCTGCATGTTTCTCACGTGACTCGCGAAGCAGGAACCTGAATCAGGAATGCCAGATTGGAACAAATCACACACGTCTGGATGCTTAAATGAGAGATTTGCGTCCACGCCGCGCTGACAGCGGCCAACAAACGTTTTTCCCGGCACTTCACTTGATGGCGATCGTTCGCCTTGGCATTCGAAGCCACGGCTGACGCACTGCGTTGCGTGGTACGGTTGATTGAATCCGAAGCGAATGATCTGGCAATGTAGGGTCGGCACAGATATTGCAACGATTGACCAGTTGTCTGTCAGGTTTCCAATTGAGGAACGAAAGCGATGTCACTGATTCTTGAGACCGTACAGACCGACGGCATAGCCGAACTCTCGTACCTGATCGGCGACGACAAGGCAGGAACCGCTGCGGTCATCGATCCGCGGCCTGACGTCGAAATCTATCTGGAGCTCGCGAAAAAGCGAAAGGTCTCGATCACCCATATCTTTGAAAGTCATATCCATGCAGACCTGGTGAGTGGTTCACGGGAACTAGCTGAACGCGTGAAGACTGCGAAGATTTGTGTAAGCGTAGCAGGTGGCGCGAGGTATGGCTTCGATCATGAAGCAATCAAGGATGGCGCGAGTTTTGAATTTGGGGATCTTGTGCTGACCGCCCGACACACGCCCGAGCATATGTCGTACGTTGCGGCAGAAAAGAAGCGTGCGCCCAAACCCTGGGGAGTCTTTACCGGAGACTCGTTGTTCGTGAATTCCGCCGGCCGCCCCGACTTGATGGGCGATAACCAGGCCGAAAAGCTGGCTGAGAAACTGCATGACACGCTGTACAAATTTTATCTTACGCTCGGTGATGACATCCTCATTTACCCGACGCACGGGCACGGCTCGCCCTGCGGGGCGGACATCGGCGATCGGTTGGTAAGCACGATTGGCTACGAGCGGCAATTCAACCCATTTCTGCAATACCCCGACAAAGCAGAATTCAAGGAATTCGCCCTCTCGTCCGCGCCCCCCGAGCCAACGTACTACAAACGCATGAAGAAGCTGAATGCGAAGGGGCCGGAGGTGCTGGGGAATCTGCCACCTGTTCCGGGCCTCCCGCCGGAAGCATTCAAGGCGGCAATCGCCAAAGGGAAGTCCGTTGTGATCGACACTCGCTCCATGCTTTCGTTTGGTGGCGGGCATATCGAGGGCTCGCTCAATATCGCTGGCCTGCCGGAGCTTTCGATCTGGGCTGGCTGGTTGCTCGACCCCGAAAGACCAATTCTGCTCGTGCTGGACAATGATGATGCCGTAGCAAAAGTGGTCCCTCTTTTCATCCGGACCGGATACACGAAATTCGCGGGTTATCTCGTCGGTGGAATGAAAGCCTGGGACAACGCTGGGTTTCCGCTGAGTGAACTGGATCAAATGACAGTGCATGAAGTGAAAGAGCAGTCCGATGAACTGCAGATCCTTGATGTACGGTCACCCGACGAATGGGAAAAAGGCCACATCCCCGGTGCCCAACACATCTTTCTTCCGGAAGTGCCGCAGAAATCCGGCGAGCTCAATAAAAAGAAGCCGGTCGCAGTCTATTGCGACAGCGGCTATCGCGCAAGCATCGCCGCAAGCATGCTGCAAACTGAAGGCTTTGACGTGCATAACGTGCCGGGGAGCTGGCAGGCATGGCGGAATGCAAAATATCCGATTGAGAAATAGCGAAAGCGAGGAACCTGTGAAAACATTGCTTCTGATCAGCATTGGACTCTCGGCGTTCTCGCCGCTGTTCTTGTCGGTGGCAGCCCCAGGCACACATCCCCGCGACTACTCCGGCCCCGCGTGGTCACCTTATCTCGTCGGCGGTCTGATCGGTGTGTTGTCGATGTTTACGTTTTACTTTTCCGACAAACCGCTCGGCGCTTCGACAGGCTATGCGCGGCTGGCGGGAATGCTGGGGAAAACAGTGGCTCCGAAACATACTGACTCGTTGAAGTACTATCAGGACAATAAGCCAGCGGTCGATTGGGAAGTGATGCTGGTTCTCGGGGCAATTGTGGGCGCATTTCTGGCCGCCTGGCACGGAAACGAGCTGACCGGCGAATGGTTACCGGCGATGTGGGCCGCACGTTTTGGCGCAGAGAGCCTTCCGCTCCGACTGGGTGCGGCGCTTGTCGGCGGCCTGTTGATGGCCTTTGGAGCGCGACTCGCGGGTGGTTGTACCAGCGGTCACGGCATCAGCGGCACGATGCAGCTTTCCGTGGGCTCGTGGATTTCCGTCATCTGTTTTTTCGTCGGTGGCATTGTGACCGCGTTGCTGATGTTCCGACTTTAGTACCTGCAATCATCGGGAGACCGATTCATGACGACTTTAACTGAAGCACCTGCACAATCTGCTTCGCTGCCAATAGACAAGGGCGGCCCCGAAAAAGATTCGCCGAGTAAGAAGCAGTTTTCGGCAAAACAACTTCTGCTGGGCGCGTTGTTCGGAGTGGTCTTCGGATTTCTGCTGCAGAAGGGCGGCGTTGCGAAATATCATGTACTGCTCGGAGTGCTGCTGCTGGAAGACTTTACGGTCGTCAAGGTGATGCTGACTGCAATCGTCGTGGGGAGCCTTGGGGTTTTCAGTCTGCATGCGCTGGGTCTCGTGAAGCTGCATATCAAACCAACCCGGTATGCTGCGAACATCATCGGCGGGCTCCTGTTCGGTGTTGGCTTCGCACTGCTCGGCTACTGCCCGGGGACAGGAGCTGCCGCGCTCGGTCAGGGGAACTGGGATGCAATCGCGGGAGTTATCGGACTGATGGCCGGTTCGTACCTCTTCGCAGAATGCTCGGCGCGGCTCGGCAAGACCGTGATGAAGTGGGGCGACCGGGGAAAACTCATGCTCCCCGAAGTCTTTGGCGTGCGGCTGTCGATGTTCTTACTGATTTTTGTTCCCCTACTGAGTGTCGCGATTGTGGCCGTGGATCGATTCACAGCGCGGTAAACGCAGGTCGGATGGAAAACATGCGTCAGCGATTGCTCGTTCGGAATTTGAACCAGCAAGTCGACTGAAGGAGCGAGAACGACATGCAGCCAGGCCAACTTCACGACCCGCGTGTGGCCCTGGCGGCTGAACGGACGCTCCTGGCTTGGGTACGGACCAGCCTCGCCATGATGGGATTCGGCTTCATCGTTGCGAAGTTTGGGCTGTTCCTGCGTGAGATCGCTGCGGTCAATGGCGTTCCGCTCCGGGCCGGGGCGGGGCTGTCGCTCTGGATTGGCGGAGCACTGGTCGTCCTTGGAGTCGTGGTCAACTTCGTGACAGCGATCCGGCACGTTCGGACTATTCGAGGACTGCTGCGTGGGGAGCCGTATCAAGTTTCTGTCTGGTCGGTCGGTGTCATCGTAACGCTGATCATCGCAGTTCTCGGGTTGATTCTGACGGCATATCTGTGCTTCTGGAGTCGCTGAAAGTGAAAAGTGTGAAAGACTTCATGATCATCCGGGAGCAGGAGCCGCTCAACATGGAGTGTCCGTTTCGGACACTTGACAGCCCGATCACGCCGAACAATCAGTTCTTCGTCCGCACCCACTTTCCAATGCCCGTGATTCACGCCAGCGATTGGCAACTGACGGTCGATGGGGAGGTCGAGAGAGAGCTGTCCCTTTCATACTCCGATCTCCTTGAGTTGCCTGCAAAGACGGCCGTAGTCCTGCTGGAGTGCGCCGGCAACGGTCGAGCTCAACTGGGACCGAAGACTAAGGGGCTGCTTTGGGAGTCGGGTGCGGTAAGCACCGCCGAGTGGACCGGAGTGCCGCTGTCGGCGGTTTTGAAAATTGCTGGGGTCAAGGAAGGCGCAATCGAGGTCATTCTGCAGGGGGCGGACTCGGGGGTGATTGCTGACGAGCCGACATCGCCGGGAGCGATTGCTTTCGAACGAAGCCTGCCGCTGACTAAGGCCATACGGCCAGAAGTTTTCCTTGCATACAAGTTGAATGGCAAAGACCTCACCAGAGAACATGGGTTTCCGGTTCGCGCAGTGGTTGGCGGGTGGTACGGCATGGCATCAGTTAAGTGGCTCACGAAAGCAACAGTGACCGCGACGCCATTTGAGGGGTTCTGGCAGTCGTTGGAGTATTCATATTGGCGGCGGGATCGAGGTCGGCCCACCCTCGCGCCCGTGGCGGAGATTCAGGTGAAGGCCCAGATTGCCCGCCCCGCACTTTCGGAGCGGGTTCCTCCTGGCAAAGCATACCGCGTGTTCGGGGCGGCATGGGGCGGCGAGTCGGATGTGGCGAAAGTCGATGTGAGTGTCGACGACGGGAGGACCTGGACCGAAGCCAAACTGCTGGGCGAAGCGATCCCATTCGCATGGCGCCTCTGGGAGTACACGTGGAATGTGCCCGGGATGATCGGCCGGTACCTGCTAAGTGCGCGAGCAACCGACGCCAGAGGTCGGACGCAGCTCGCGAACCACGATAAGGACCGGAGGACGTTCATGATCAACTTCATCGCCAATGTTGAAGTGGAGGTCCGTTGAAGGCACATTGTTGCCTGCGAGAAAACTTACTTTCGAGAGTGACGACCGTTCCAGCGGCGGCCCTCGAGATGATCCGATAGCAGCAGAAAGGGTACAACGCCTTCAAGTCGCAATATGTGGGTGAGCGAGAAACTGGAACGCGGTTTGCACTGTCGTACAGTAGGTGGAATGGAGTTGAAGGCTGCGCCCTCTTTGACTTTCACAAAGGAACTTGAGCCATGAATACAAGGTTAGAACAAACCAAGTCTGTCTGGATGCAGTCGGGCGAGATTCCCGTTGATACCGCGTTGACCGCAGATATGACGGCGGACGTTTGCATCATCGGTGCAGGGATTGCTGGATTGACCACCGCTTACCTTCTCCTGAAAGAGGGAAAGTCCGTTGTCATTCTGGATGACGGACCGGTCGGAGGCGGGCAAACAGAGCGGACGACAGCTCATCTGTCGAATGCCATCGACGACCGATACACCGAAATCGAAAGTTGGCACGGTCAGGAGGGAGCGAAACTAGCAGCTGAAAGTCACACGGCAGCGATTGATACAATCGAAGCGATTGTCGCCGACGAAGGGATCGATTGTGATTTCGAACGGCTGGATGGATTTCTGTTTTCCCCGGCAGAGACTGGCGCAGAGCTGCTGGAGAATGAACTCCACGCTGCTCGCCGAGCGGGTCTAAAGGATGTCGAACTGGTTCAGTCATCGCCGATTCCGTCATTCGACACCGGAGTGTGTCTTCGATTTCCTCGCCAGGGGCAATTCCATCCTCGGAAGTATCTTACTGGATTGACGAAGGCCATTCGGCGGATGGGAGGGAAGATTTTTACGCAGACACGTGCGGAAAAGATTGAATGCGGTCCGCCCGCTTGCGTCACAACGCACGGACAGTTTACGATCGTAGCCAATGATGTCGTCGTTGCTACGAATACACCGTTCAACGATTTTGTCACAATACATACCAAGCAGGCTCCGTACATGAGTTACGTACTTGGGTTTCGAATTCTTCGCGGCACTGTCCCACGGGCATTGTACTGGGATACAGAAGACCCGTATCACTATTTTCGGATGCAGCCGCTTCCGGCCGAGACGGGGGCTGATGAACCGAGTGGCGAGTCGCTGAGGGAAGAGCTGCTCATCGTGGGTGGCGAGGATCACAAAACCGGTCAGGCGAACGACGCAGAGGAGCGCTATGCACGGCTGGAATCATGGACCAGAGAACGCTTCCCGATGGTAGGTACCCGCTGTTCCCAATGGTCTGGCCAGGTTCTGGAAACAATGGATGGCCTCGCCTATATCGGTCGGAATCCGCTCGACGGGCCCAACATCTTCATCGCAACAGGCGATTCCGGACAGGGAATAACGCACGGAACAATCGCCGGGATATTGCTGACGGACCTGATCGTGGAACGAGAAAACCCCTGGGCGTCGCTCTACGATCCTTCTCGAAAGACTCTGGGAGGTGCCGAGCGTTTCGTGAAGGAGAACGTCAATGTCGCACTTCAATACGGTGCATGGGTGACCGGTGGAGACGTCAGCAGCATGGACGAAATTGTGTCAGGCACAGGTGCTGTGGTGCGACGAGGTCTGACGAAAATCGCCGCGTATCGGGATGAAACTGGAACGCTGCACGCGTGCTCCGCTGTTTGCCCTCATTTGGGGTGTATCGTTGAATGGAACACCAGTGAAAGCACCTGGGATTGTCCCTGCCATGGTTCCCGATTCGATAAGCAGGGGGCACTTCTGTGTGGCCCGGCGAATTGCAATCTTGCCGCAGTGAATCCTGTCGAGTCGCCGATGGAGTCTCCGCTGTTGACGGACGTGTGAACCGGCATCAGCAGATATCAAACGTAACTCGTTGACGTCGCGACGGCAGAGAAGATGTCGGATCGGCAAATCGTTGCGAGATTTCGAGAGCATTTCAAAGCCCCACAGGTTTATGGTTGATAGTGTTCCAGCCCATCTGAACACGTGCGTACCGTCAAAGGTACGGTATCCTGAGGTATGATCCATTGCGGCGGTATTCATTGCCGCAGGTGAGACAATTCTTATGACAAAAACACGGATTATTCCCTCGTGGCAAAATGCGATCATCATTCTTTCGGGAACGGTGGTCAGCCTCATCATTGTGATTGGGCTGCAATGGGGACGCCCGGTGCTGGTTCCGATCGCCCTCGCGATCCTGCTTACTTTTCTGCTGAACCCTGTCGTCAAGAAACTTCAACAGCGGGGTTTTGGAAGAATGCCAGCGGTGATGCTCGGTGTCTCCGCGGCTGGTCTGGCGATGCTCTTAATTGGCGGTCTGGTGGCAAGGCAAGTCACGATTCTTGTTGCTGAGTTGCCTCAGAATACAGCGAACATCAAGGCCAAGGTTCAAACTCTGCGGCAGTTTGGTTCCAGCCGGATGGCGGCTCAGTTTAAAAATATGGCGGAGGAAATCAGCGAAGCGACGACATTGCCCGCTGCGGCAGATAAGACTCCACAGGGTGAAACGGTTGAAATGAGTGTCCTGGAAAAAGCGGTTGCGTCAGGCCCCGTCATCGTACAAAAGGAATCGACACCCTGGCTGGGGCTGACAGGTTATCTCAGTTCGGCCGTTGAAGTTCTGGCAACACTCGCCTTTTCGCTGATTCTGCTGGTTGTGTTTCTGATCGGCCGTGATGACCTTCGAGATCGAGTCGTGGTCCTCGCGGGGCGCGCCAGAATTGCAATGACCAGCAAAGCGATGGAAGACGTGACTGAACGCATCAGCCGCTATCTGCTGATGGTGGCCATGCTGAATGGCGGCTTCGCGATCATGTTGGGGCTGGGGTTGTTTGCGTTGCAGGTGCCCTATGCGTTCCTGTGGGGATTTCTGGCTGGATCCCTGCGATTCATTCCCTATATCGGTCCGTGGATTGGAGCGATGGGGCCAATTGGAATTGCTCTGGCGACCTTTCCTGGTTGGTTTCAGCCACTGGCTGTGTTCGGATTCGTGCTCGTTCTGGAACTTGTCAGCAATAACATTCTGGAACCCCTGGTCTTTGGACGCAGCACCGGCGTATCTTCGACGGCTCTCATTATTTCGGCGGCGTTTTGGGGTTATCTGTGGGGACCAATTGGGCTGGTCATGTCGGCTCCCATCGCTGTTTGTCTGATGGTGATTGGCAAGAACATCCCGCAACTGGCGTTTTTGAATCTGCTTCTGGGCAGCGAACCGGCGCTGCGTTCTGACATGGGAATCTACCAGCGACTTATGCTGGGTGATGAGCAGGAAGCCACGAGACTGGTTTTGTTGCGACTCAAAGAGGCACCGGCCGACGAGGTCTTCGATGAATTACTGATTCCCGCTTTGAGCTACGCAAAGCGTGACTTCCTGCGCAATCAGTTGTCAGAAGAGGATCACAAAAGGGTACTCGAAGGCGTTCTGACCACACTCGGCCACACAGAAAAGTTTCTTCAGACGATTGCTCAACGCAAAGTTGATGACCTGACACTGGCGATGGCAAAAGTCGATGCCCCTGTACCGATCGAAATCAGGCGAGTTCAGATGTTGGTATGTCCCGGAGCTGATAAATCAGATTCTGCCGCATTGACAATGCTGCGACAGTCACTTGATTCGGTGCAATGGGAGATCGAGCAGACGGCCGTCGAGACACTGACATCCGAACTCGTCGCTCGCATAGCGCTGGAACCGCCAGCAATTCTGTTCATTGCAGCGCTTCCGCCACGCGGTCTTGCGCATGCTCGCTATCTGTGTAAACGACTGCGCGAAAATTCGCCCGAGTTGCAGATCGTAGTTGGTCGTTGGGGCCAGAAACGTAATTGTAAACTCGAGCGAGAGCAACTCGAACAGGCCGGGGCGATGTTTGTCACGACATCGTTGGCCGAAACTAAGCAGCTTTTGAATTCCCGCCTGCCATTATTGAACCGGGAACCTGTGCCTTCGACAGTACCCCCAAACTTTCAACAGCTTCCAGCCCTGGTTTCTGCAGGTCATTGAATCAGTATGCGGCGAATTGTGCACTCAACTTTCTTCGTCATCAAAAAGACCGCCCGTGAATGGATCGAACAGGAGATTCCCAGACTCGGAGCGGCTCTTTCGTTTTATGCTTTGTTCTCCATCCCGCCCCTGTTTGTGATTGTGCTGGCGATCTCCGCGTTTTGGTTCGGTGACGACGCTGCTCGGCGAGAATTGTTCGGACAAGTTTCAGGTGCCGTCGGTCATGAGGGCAGTGATGCCATTCAGTCGCTCGTCAGCGTGGCTCACACGGAAAACCGTAGCTCATGGGCTGCATTGATGGCCGTGTCGATTCTGCTGATCACAGCAACCGGGACTTTTGTGGAGCTTCAGAGCTCTCTGAATACGATTTGGGGCGTGCGCAGAAAACCGGGGCGTGGACTTCGCAACGTCGTGAAAGATCGCCTGCTTTCATTCACGCTGATTGTAGGCATTGGTCTACTTCTTCTGGCGGCGCTGATTTTCAGCGAGGGCCTGTCAGCCGCCGATGCGATGACAAAGGGATTGGTCTCGATAAAGGAAGGTCTATGGCAAGTGATCCAATTCGTTGTCTCGTACTGTGTGCTGACCATATTGATCGCGATGGTCTTCAAAATACTGCCTGATGTGCGGCTGGCGTGGCGCGACGTTGTGACGGGCTCCATCATTACGGCCTTGCTATTCAATCTTGGCAAATACCTGTTTGGTCAGTACCTGATCAGAATCGACCTGTCTTCCACATACGGAGCTGCCAGCTCACTTGTCATCGCTCTGCTGTGGATTTACTACTCTGCCCAGGTGTTGCTGTTTGGAGCGAAATTCACACAGGTCTACTCTGACATGAACAACACGCATATCGAACCCATACCCGGTGCCGAGGCCGTCAAAGTCGAGAAGGTTGTTTCTGAGCACCGTCCGCCTGCGTAAATGTTTGCCGGCATCGGCGACTGCGCGATCAGAAATCGACTTGTGCCCGCACGCCAAACATATCCGTCTGCGACTGCGGGAGTGTTGGACTTTCGGCGATCGCATGGACGTAGTTGAACACCATCTTGGTATAAGGATTCCAGTACCAGTTGATGCCTGCGGTGTAGTCCATCAGCGTGCCCCCCTGTATCGCGGAGTCGTTCAGATCGAGATACGACCATCGCCCGGCCACTTCCCACGCACCGATCCCGGGACTGCAATTGTTCCCGGCAAACGTCAGGTTCGATTTGGGAATGACACGATCAATAGCCCCTGCCTTGCGGTCATACGGACGATGTTCGCCTGTCAGAAAATAACCCACCTGAGCGTAGGCTCCGGGCAATACGGCGGTCGAACCCGTACCCTGATTCACCATGTTGACCATCACTTCAGATTGAACGCTGACAGGTCCATCGACCCACAAGAGCTCACTTCCAAGCACATTGTAATAGGGAATATCCAGGCTGCCCGTCGCGGCAAAGAAAGGAGTACCATTCAAGCCGCCAGGAACTGCCTGACCGCTCGTTCCAACCACTCCTGCTCCGTTCGCCCCGATGAAAAACTCGGGGATAGTACGAAAGTTAATGGCGTCTCCCGGAGGAGCATTGAAGAAGTGACCGACTCCCAGATGCAGGTAATTCTTCCCGTCGCTTTCCCACGAAGGAACCCACGTCAGACGCTCGGCCGTCCCATATCCTCCGTCCGAGTTCAAGGTGGCTCCAAACTGGTCCTGTCCTGAACGAAAGACTGATGCCGCCCATGTTGTGGAAAGGTCATCCGAGTGATCGTAAAAGCCAATTCCGATATGGCGAAATGGAGTGAACGGCTGAAACAGGACCGAACGTTCCATGAATGTCGTGTAACGATAACTGCTGGCCACCTCCAGACTGAATGGCTGCTTCCATTGTCCGATTCGAACGTTGCCAAAGAACGGGACTTTGGTTTGTTCGACCCACAGATCTGTGAACGTCGGACGACCGAATGCCCCAAAATCCATTTGAAACATGTAGTTCGTGAGTTCCGTCACGCTGCCCTTGGCCGACAGTCTCGCTCGGCGAAATCCGGCTCCATCCTGAATCTGACCAAACTGGTTTTCGCTGGCCGTGTCCTGATGAAACCACCCGGAATCCGCCTGAAACGCACCGTTCACTGCCACGCTGGGATAGGTCTTCTTACTTGCGTTGTTCTGAAACAGTTTTAACGCATTGCCGAGATCAGAGATTTTCTTGTCCTGCAGCGAATCAGCGGAAGCCTTTCCATTCGCTTCCGGGATTGACTGTGATTCATCCTGGCGAGCCAATTCTTCCGCCACGATGTAACGGATCTGATTTTCTGTGACAAGAGGATTCGTGCTGCCTGATGTGAAGACAACACCTGGCTCCATAGATTGATACAGACTACCGTAAACCGCACGCTGAGCCCGAGGAACTGCGGTCGGGAGTGGCGCACCGGTTTCCACATCATCCACGTCTGTCGCAGCTGCCGCTTTCAAGTTTTCGAAGCGAGCCACTTTGTCACGAAGCTCCTGGTTATCACGCTCCAGTTGATCCAGACGCTGCTCAATGGATATGACGGAATCTTGAGCGATGGCAGACTTCGGTAATAGGAGTCCAAAGCCACAGACGCTCGCCAGCAGGACAATGAACCAATGTTTAAGGCAATCCTTTGCCATGATTTTTATCCGCTTCTTGAGACGCAGCCAGCCCTGTTCGGTGAATCAGGGATTAACGTCGTATGGCCCAGCTCGGGAGAGTCACCGTGAAAACGTCGCAGCTGTCTCTGAATAGCTCGGTAGAAACCGTTCAAGAATCCACCTCGATTCGACAAATCAACTGATTGAACTCGCATTGAAGCTTTCAATCCTGAATCAGTTACCGCGCCTCTGTCCTGCACTTAGAGCACCCAGGTTTCCACCGTCGTTCCGAATCGACCCGTGGAAGCCGGTGCCCAACATAACTTCATCCTGAAAATCTGAGTTTGCCGATTCGTATGCTGATCGCCAGACTGTTTGTTTCTTGAATACGGGCAGCACTGTTGACCAGGAAACTGACGATCGAGCATGCGTTGGGACCACGAACATTTACGGCATTATGTTCACCAAATCCGGGTTATAATTCGGCATCATCCCGCCGCCGAGGGCTTGATAGGAATCCACAACGGCGGTCAGTTGCTGCTGTTTGGTTTCGATGATTACCATCTTCGCGTCCTGCATGTCACGCTGAGCCAAAAGCACATCCACGTATCCAACGCGGCCACCGGCCTGAAAAAGTTGGGTAGCGGCGACAACCGAGGCCTCAATCGCTTCCAACTGCTGTTTCTTAATATCGAGGCTCTTGCCGTAGTTGTCAACCTTTGACATGCGGTTGATGACCTCCGTGAAGGCGTTCAGGACGGTGCGTTGGTAATTGTACACAGCCTTCAATTGCTCA
This sequence comes from Planctomycetota bacterium, assembly GCA_031424595.1. Lineage (GTDB taxonomy): Bacteria > Planctomycetota > Planctomycetia > Planctomycetales > Planctomycetaceae > SXXK01. Next base: position 26,135 of record JANPHT010000226.1, on the reverse strand, counting down.
GCGTTGGCATTGTAGTAGTCGGCCTTGATCGCATTCCTGTTGATCAACGGTGCCACCACGTCACCCGCGAGATTGTAAACCAGTGATTCGGGAGTGCTGAAGAGATATTTGGCATCAAATGCGTTGTAGCCAACGCCGGCGTTGATGATCAATGAAGGATAGAAGCGAGCTCGAGCAACCCGTACGTCGAGGCCTGTCGCCTGCAGCTCGCGTTCTGCCTGGCGGATATCGGGACGGTTTCCAAGCAACTGCGAGGGCACTCCGGCGCTCAGGGGGTGAATGTTCAGATCGAAGAACTCTGCCGACTGGCGATCGACGGCTTGCGGGTAACGACCAGTGAGGAAGTTGATTTTGTTTTCAGCCTCCACGATCGCCTGCGCTATGATCAGTTTCTCGCTCTGGTTCTTGCGAACCTCGCCCTGGAATCGCTGGACGGCCAGCATATCACCACGACCAGCATCCATAAGAAACCTGGAGGTCTGGAGGCTTTGCTCCTGAAGCGAGATCGTCAAATCGAGTGTCTCAAGCCGTTTATCCAGCGCGATGAGTTCGTAATAATTTTTCCCAATTTCAGCGACCATACGTGTCACGACGTAGTTTCGTCCTTCAGCGGTACCGAGGTAGCGCAAGTAGGCCGCAGACTGAGCGTTCCGCAACTTTTTCCAGATGTCAATCTCCCACGAGACGTTGGCCGCGACGAGGAATTCCGGTAATGGCGCGGGAAACGAATTACCGCGGGCCGAAAGGCTTTCCTCGACCGCGCCCGCACGGGTGAATGCCCCAGGTTTGTCTAATCCCGCGCGACCTCCGAAAAAGAAGAATGGCAGGTAAGCCCCTCGCCGTTTGTAAACTTCATTGCGTGCAATCTGAATGTCCTCGGCCAGAATCTTCAGTTCCTGGTTATCGACAAACGCCTGATCGATCAAACTCGTCAGCATTGGATCGTTGAAGAACTGGTGCAATTCGAGCTGCCCCGTACTTTGCTCGCTAAATTCTTCATTCATTTCTGCGTCGGACTGTACGTTGAAATTTTCCGGCACGGCGTTTCCGTGCTTCGCTCCGCGGAGGTTGGGGATATGACACGCCGGAATCGAAAGCAGGAGGGCTGAAACGATGACAGCCCGAAGAGCGACAGTTTGGCGCGTCGTGTGGGCCGATTTCAGGCTGTGATTCATTTGGCTCATCCTTGAGCGGTTGGCGATTGTCGGCAATCCTGCCGACGAAACAGTTAGTATCAGCCAGACAATTTATTTCTGTCGTCGCTGGAGTCGCCAAGGTTCACACGGCCCGGGAACTCCGGAGTCTGGTGACACCGGCAAAGGGTCGTACGACACTCACTGTTTCGGCGATGCTAAGCGGGGAAGAAGCCGAGCCGCTGAGTCAACATCCGTCGCGACAACGATCCCGCTACCCTGTCATCGGCTTGGCATGCTGGTTAAAGACGACCGGTTCTCAGTGTCAAAGACAGAATAAATAACTTGACTATACCTGATCCGCAAACATGGCCTGATGATGGCGACAATTGGAATCGTCATCTCGGAAAAAGGCCGCTGTCATTGGAGTGCCGGGGAATCAGATGAGAATTCCTTCGGCTTTCTTCCACCGCCGGGTTTGCGTATTCGCATGCTGAGACCCGATGCCGAATATGCCTGATCAGCTGCAATTTCCCGGATTCCCTTCCTGATTGTGTTTGGGGAGATTCGGAGAGCTTTGCTGACCAGAGCGATTCCTCCGCGAGGTAGTTTGATCGCCTCGGCTGCCGCCCAAAGTCGGCGCTGACGCTCATTCATAGCAAGGCCAGACCGCTGAAATCGGTCGGAGATGTCACGAATCACGTCGTCTCGGGTCATCGCATTTCGCTGCCGTTGAGAGTTTCGATCTGTTCGACTATTTTCGTCAGAGGGTGCTGCTCAGGCTTGGTGTGGCTCATTCTCGAAGCATTCCGTCAGCGGTCTGTCCGACTCGTCTCTGATGAGTTTTTTTCCGTCGGCCATTTTTGCAAACAGGTAATACAGGCCGGGAATCACGAGGACCCCGATGACAGTACCCACCAGCATGCCGCCGACGGCCGTGGTGCCGATCGTACGGTTTCCGATCGCTCCGGGGCCTGTGGCACGGACCAGGGGAATCAGACCGGCAATGAAGGCGAATGAGGTCATCAGAATCGGCCGGAACCGCAGCTTTCCACCTTCGATGCCGGCGTCCACAAGCGACAGGCCCTCATGACGGCGTTGAACGGCGAATTCAATGATCAGGATCGCGTTTTTTCCGAGCAGACCCACCAGCATGACGAGACCAATCTGGCAGTAAACGTCGTTCGCCAGTCCCATTGCCTTGAGGAACAGAAAAGATCCAAACAGTCCGATTGGCAGCGACAGGATCACCGGGAGCGGCAGCAGAAAGCTTTCGTATTGCCCAACCAAAACGAGATACACAAACGCGACGACGATTGCGAAAATGTAAATCGCCGTATTGCCCTTGTTGGCTTCGTCATAAGAAAGGCCCTGCCAGCCGATGCCATACCCATCAGGCAAGGTCGCTTTGGCGACTTCTTTGATCGCATCAATCGCTTGACCTGTGCTGTAACCTCTCGACGGCGCTCCCTGAATAATCGAGGTGAGGTACAGGTTGTAGCGGTTGATTTCGTTAAGACCCTGCATCTTTCTGAGCTTCATGAATGCCGAGTAAGAGACATTTTCACCTTTGTCGTTGATGACAAAAAGGTTCTCCAGATCTTCAGGAAACCGTCGGAACTCCGGCGCGGACTGGACATAGACTTTGTAGAACTGATTAAAGCGGACAAAGCCCTGTTCCCACGTGCTGCCGATCACGATCGACAGGTTGTCCATGGCGTCGGCAATCGAAACCCCCTTTTGCATCGCGATATCATTGTCAATGAGGATCTCGTACTGGGGGTAGTTACTGGCAAAGAAGGTGAAGAGACCCTTCATCTCTTTGCGTTTTGCCAGCGCCGCCATGAAGTCATCGGAGACCTTTCCAAACCGGTCGTAATCGTCGCTGTTTGTCTTGTCGAGCAAACAGACCGAGAATCCCCCGGCGGCACCGAAACCGGGCACCGCAGGCGGTTCAAAGAATTCCAGTTTCACATTGGAAATCTCACTCCCTTTTACTTCGAGCTCCTCAATGATTTCCCGGGAAGTTCGCTCGCGTTCCGACCAATTCTTCAAGTTGATAATACAAGTCCCCGCGTTCGATCCTCGGCCTTCCGTCAGAACCTCGTATCCGGCCAGCGACGAAACATTGGTGACTTCAGGGATGGTCTTGCAGAGTTTGGCCAGTTCGTGGCTCTTGGAGTTCGTGTACTCCAGCGTGGAGCCAGGCGGCGTCTGCACGATTCCATAGATCATGCCCTGGTCCTCCAGTGGGATAAAGCCACTGGGAAGCACCTTATTTACAAACAGAATTCCGTAACCGAACAGTCCGATGACGATCATCGTCAGAAAACGTCGTGTGATGATTCGAGCGAGGACGGCCGCGTAACCGAGTGTGATGTAATTCACCCCACGATCGAACGCATGCAGGAAGATGCCCAAAGGGCCACGCTTCTTCACCTCACCCGGCTCGCTTCCCGAAAACACCGATCGAAACGTAAACATGAACAGCACGGCAACAACGCCAGCCATCACGAATTCCTTCATCTCCGTCAGCTCGACCTGCTCGGACATCAGCTCGTGCACGAACTCAATCTGCAGCAGGTAGTAGAAGCCAACTCCCGCTGCCGCACCGAGGATTATGGAAAGCATCCCGCGTACGACATTGGCAGCTCGGCCAAAGATCATTTTAAGACATCGGTTAATGAAACCGATCAGACCATGTTGCTCCTCGTGGCCGTGACTATGTGGCTTGAGTATCATTGCACAAAGCACTGGCGTGAGCGTCAAAGCCACCAGACCGGACAGCACGATGGACATCGCCATCGTCAAACCAAACTGTCGGTAGAAGACACCCACCGGCCCAGGCATGAAAGTCACTGGAATAAATACGGCGGTCATCACCATCGTGATGGCGATAATCGCCCCGCTGATTTCATGCATGACCTCCTGAGTGGCCTGATAGGGTCCCAGGTGTTTTGTCGCCATCTTCTCATGGACCGCTTCGACCACCACAATCGCATCATCGACAACGACGCCGATCGCCAGCACCAATGCGAACAGAGTGATCAGATTGATCGACATGCCGAAGGCCAGCATGAAAAAGAACGCCCCAATGAGCGAAACGGGAACCGCCAAAGTCGGGATCAGCGTGCTGCGAAAGTCGCCGAGGAAGACATAGACGACCAATGAGACAAGGACAAAAGCCTCGAACAGAGTGTGCAACACCTTCTCGATCGAAGCATCCAGGAATCTTGAAACGTCGTAGGTCACCTCATAGTCCATGCCTGGAGGGAAGGATTTTTTCATCTCCTCGAGTTTCTCCTTGACCTTACTAATGACTTCGGTCGCGTTGGAACCGGGAGCCTGCTTGAGAACGATCGCCGCCGACGGATCTCCGTCGAGGTCCGAGTAAAGGTCGTAGAACGACGAGCCCAGCGAAACTTTGGCCACGTCCCTTATTCGCAGGATTTCTCCTTTCGGGTTAGCCTTCAAAATGATGTTCTCATACTGTTCCGGCTTGTCGTAGCGTCCAATCCATGTCAGTACGTATTCGACGGTTTGCGACGTCGTACCCGTCGCCTGCCCCAGTCGCCCGGGCGACCCGAGCATGCTCTGTTCCTTGATCGCTTCCATCACATCGGTCGAAGAAATTTTGTAGGCGCGGAGACGTTCCAGATTGAGTTCGATCCGCATCGCATAGGCTCGGTTGCCCAGAATCCTGGCGCTACCGATGCCGGGTGTTCGATAAACCTCCGGCAGGATGTTGCTGGAAGTGTAGTTGTAAAGGAAGTTCTGATCGACGTTCGGATCTTTGCTATAGACATTGACATACATCAGCATGCTGGTCATGTTCTGCATGACGATGATGCCCTCCCGTTCGACGATCGGAGGAAGCTGGTTTCGAATCATTTGAATTCGGTTATTCACGTTCAGGACCGCCACATTCGGGTCGGTGCCGGGTTCGAACACGATCTGGATTGTGGCCTCACCTGCGCTGGTCGCGGAAGAACTCATGTAGCGCATGTCCTGGACGCCGTTGATCGCTCGCTCCATAATCACCAGTGTCGAATCCACCAGGATTTTGGCACTTGCACCAGGAAAAGAGACCGAGACGACGACGCTCGGTGGCGCGACCGAGGGGAATTGCGAAATTGGCAGCGTGACGATCGCCAGCCCGCCCATGAACAGGATGATCAGCGAGATGACGATGGCCAATGCCGGCCGGTGCAGGATTTTCGCAAACATGGCTTGGGTGGTCTATTCTGCGTGGTGTTTCAATTGGTCCAGTGCAGCTTCCGGAGCCACGAATTCGTACTCCACCTCATCGCCGTCGCGCACTTGGCGGATGCCCTCGAGTATGATCCTGTCGTGGACGTCAATGCCGTCCTTGATCAGGTAGATGTCGTCGAGCTCGTTCAGGATCTGGATCTCACGTTGGCGCACCACGCCGTGCTCCCGTTGGTGTTTCTCGCCGTGTTTCTCGCCAGCCGTAGCCTCTTCGCCCTCGCTTGCCACATGTTCATCGCCGTCATGGCTGTTGACTTCCCCATGCTTTTCGCGACCATTATCGTTCGTGCTTTCATCCGCGATGACGTAAACGTAATTTTTGGCGAGGATTTCGAATTTTGCTCGCTGAGGGATCACAATGGCGTTCTTCACAACACGGCTGACCAGCACCGTGCCGGTCTGACCATGACGCAACAGGCGATCCGGGTTCGGGAAATCCCCGCGAAAGGCAATGTTCCCGGTCTCGTTGTTAAAATCCGCCTCGATCGCACCGATCGTGCCGACTTGCGGGAACTTCTGGCCGTTCGCCAGCATAAGTTCAATTTTCAGTTCGTCTTTATCTTTGCTGACCTGATATTCCAGATAGCGTGCCTCAGGCACGTTAAAGTACGCCCACATCACATCGTTGTCTGACAAGGTCGTGAGAACATCCCCCTCCACGATCAGGCTGCCTTGCTGATGGTGCTGATGGTCGATGATTCCGTCGAAAGGTGCTTTCACCGTGGCGAAGTTTAATTCGGCCTCCGCCAGCTTCATCTCAGCCTGGGCCTTTGCCAGTTTCGCCTGCGCCAGTGCCACCTCCGGCTGCGCGACGACCTTCTGCTGATACAATTTCTCGGTGTTCGTGAATTCAATCTGAGCGAGCTGGACCTCGGCCTTCTCTGCGTCCAGTTTTGCCCTGTAGAGCGTAGGCAGGATCGTAAACATCGGCTCGCCCTGCTTCATCACCTGGCCCTCCCTGACCCGGATCTCTTCGAGATAACCGCCCTTCAGGGCACAGATCTCAATGTGACGACGCGAGTGGATTTGGCAGACGTAAGGCTGAGTGCTCACAACATCTTTTGCAACCGGACTGGTCACCAGAATCTTATGCTCCGCGTGGTGCTGCCCCTCTTCATGCTGTCCACTCTGGGGTTCGCCCTCGACCTTCTGGCACGCCGGGACGGAAAGAGTCAACGACATGATGAGGATAGTTGGAATCGGAGAAATTTTCATGGTGCATGCCCGAATCGCGAGTCGCTCGGCGAATTGGTGCAACAACTCTTCACCTTCAACCGAGCAGGTGCGTGATTCAATACTCATAAATTGCCTACCGAACTGCCAGACGACCAAACGGTGTCGGTGACAAGTCAGACAACTCACGCACCGACAATAAACCGCCTCGTTCGCTACGGAACTCGACGACAATGGCGACGGCATTTCGTGTGCCCGTCAACCAGGATTTCTTAATCCGCATTTTTCCCGGCGTACTGTGGGACCAGCTGCAAATCCACCTGAGGAAAAATCGCGAGGTCCTGCAAGATCCTGCACCCCGGCTGCAACTTTTTGCACGAATCAGTGCTTCGAGCATCTCGAAGGGAAATCTGAGTGTCGAAAACGGAAAACGGAATCTGGCGTGCGCGTTTGCAGAGAATCAATGCATTCCGTAATGACTCATTTTGTACTGCAGAGTGCGAACGCTGACATCGAGCAGCCGAGCAGTTCTCTCGCGATGAAAATCACACGCGACGAGTGCTGACTGAATCGTTTGTCGTTCGACTGCCATGACCGCGTCGGCCAGAGTCGTGATTGTCTGTTCCGTGGATGTTCGACTTTCCAGTGGCATACTTGAAGTTTCAATCACAGGGCTTTCTACGGTCACCACCAGACGCTCAATCAGATTCTTCAGCTGTCGAATGTTGCCAGGCCAGCGATGCGTGGTCAGCAATCGCATCGCCTCGACGGACAACCGCTTAACACTGCGCCGATGGCGTTCACAAAACTGTGCGAGAAAGTGTTCAACCAGCAGCGGGATATCATCAGCTCGTTCGCGAAGTGGTGGCAACTGCACGGGCACGACATTCAGTCGGTAATACAAATCCTCGCGAAACGTACGTTCTGCCACCAGGAGTTCCACGTCCGCGTTCGTTGCCGAAATGATGCGGACGTCCACGGGAATCAGATCGTCACCTCCCAGTCGTCGCACTTCGCGCTGCTCAAGCACGCGGAGCAGATCAATCTGGCTTTTCGGTGAAGTTTCCGTAATTTCGTCGAGAAACAGAGTTCCTCCATGGGCGGCTTCAAAGCAACCGAGTTTTTGTCGGCGGGCATCCGTGAAGGCTCCTTTTTCATAGCCAAAGAGTTCGCTTTCCAGAAGTGTTTCCGGAAGCGCGCCAAGGTTCACTGTCACGAAGGGCTTCTCGCGGCGAGGGCTCAGCTGGTGAATTGCTCGAGCGGTCAACTCCTTCCCTGTTCCGCTTTCGCCAAGGATCAGCACTGTGGCGTCGGTTTGCGCAACCTGACGAATCTGTCGCAGGACATCGCGTGTGGCGGGACAGGTTCCGATAATTTCCGGAGTCTCACCAACTTCCGCCAGACGATCACGCAGTTGTCGGTTCTCTGTTCGGAGTCGGCGATCCTCGGTGGCGCGCGCAACGTGATATCTCATCACGTTCAGGTCGACCGGTTTGGTCACAAAATCGAACGCGCCGCGGCGCATCGCCTCAACGGCGGTTTCGACGGAGCCATAGGCAGTCATCACGATCACACATGTCTCAGACCGACTTTGATGAATGCGTTTCAGAACCTCCAGGCCATTGATCTCCCCTGGCAGTCGCAGATCGGTAATCACGATTTCGTGGCTGAACTGTTCGAATCTCCGGAGACCTTCTTCCCCGTTTCCTGCGGTGTCAACCTGCGCGGCGATGGATCGCAGCCCTTTGGCAAGTCCGGATCGAATGTTCGGCTCGTCATCAATAATTAAAACCCGAGGGAGCTCAGGATCCATCTTTTATCCATTCTCATGCATCAACGCTGCGGGGCAGCGTCACCTGAAACAGTGTGCCTGCGTCGCTTGTTTCACAATTGATCTGACCACCATGTTCACGAACATTCTTGTCGCAAAACGCCAGTCCCATCCCGGATCCATGCTCCTTTGTGGTGAAAAATGGATCGAAGATTCTGGATTGCAGATCCGGCGGAATTCCGGCACCGGAATCCTTCACCGACAGAATGACTTCCGCAGCTTCGTATTTCACATCGATCTGCAGTTCTCCGCCGTTCCGCATGGCCTCCAGAGCATTCAGGACGAGATTCAGCAAAACCTGTTCCAGCAGGGCTGGATCCGCCCGCAGGCATTCCTGATCGGCAGCGATGTTGGTCGTGATTCGTACTCTTTGGCGTTCAGCCTGAGGTCGAATCAGGTCAATTGTTTTCCGCACGATTCGACCGAGATCTGTTGCTTCACGATTGAGAGTCAGCACGGATGCGTATTCGCGAAATCCATTCAGGACGCCGGTGATTCGTCCGATCTCGGTCTTCAGAACGCGCATCGTGTCTTTCACCTCTGCGTCATCCTGAACTGACAGCCGTTCTTCCAGCAATTGCAGATGCAGCGCCAATGCGCTGAGCGGATTGTTGATTTCGTGGTGCAGGCTGGCAACGACGGATCCCAGTCCGATGTATCGCTCCATTCGTCGGAGTTGCTGCTCGATCAAATAGCGTTCCGTGACATTTCGGACATGCAGGACCACACCAGAAACCTGATTTCCCTCATTTCTCAGCAGGTTGCAGTGTGCCCGAAGTCGCAGAAGGTAACCGCGTCGCGGCAGGGCGAAATCCTGATCGTGCTCCGCCTCGCCCGATGACAGAACTCGTTGGGTGATTTCCGCGAGTGGATTGCCTTCCACACAGACTTCCTGAAGTGGCTTTCCGACAAATTCACTTTCCTGTCCCAGCAAATCATGAGCTTCCGGATTTGCGCTGGTGACAACTCCCTCAATGTTCGTTGTGATCAATCCCTGGTCTATGCTGGCGAATGTGTGCCATGCCAGTGTCTTTGTGTCACGCAATGACTGCTGACTCACAGCGTACGCCTGTGTGATGGCAACGCGTGTCGTGGCCGCTCCGATCAGGACGACCAGGACCAGCACCGTGAATGGGAGTTGCCAGCGGAGTTTCTCGGAGATCAGCTGCAATCTGCCGGCGATGTTTGGTGCCCCGATACGCAGCATCTCGTCAATCGCCGCCTGCTCCTGCTGGATCTCAAGAATGATCCAGAAAGTGACTGCCATCGCGGTGGCAATGGAAACCAGCGTCGCAATCGTGATCCAAAGCTGATGGCGACTTTCGTCTGATCGAAGAGCCTGAAACATGGTTCGATCCTGGTACTTCCTTTTTCACGAGACATTCAAAGGCACACCGTTTGCGTCAGCGGATCTCAGCGTTCGTAACACTTGCGTGGTCGGATGAATGGCAAAGATCCGATTGTAGTCGATTCCGTAACTTTCCGCTGACCGGAGTGCGAGAAGTTGCAGCATCTCCGGTCAGCCGTGTGCTTTCGCGCTCATAAATTCTGAGACAGGATATCAAATGAATCTTCGGGACCACCAGAGTTCTGTGAATCGAGATTCTCCGAGGACTTCCGCCTCTAAACCGTCATTGCGTCGATCATCGCTTGTTCCGCCCGACTATTCTTTGATTGATCGTCGGGTGCTGCTGTTGTGTCTACTGTCCATCCTGCTGGGCGTTGTCGCGGCTTTTGTAGCTCAGCTCCTGATGGGGTTAATAGCGGTTATCACGAACCTCGCGTACTTCGGCGACATATCACTGCAATTCCGAGCTCCCGCAAACGCCATTGGCAGACTGGGTCTGTGGTCGGTCCCGATTCCTGTGATTGGTGCGATTCTGATCGGTTTAATGGCCCGCTTTGGTTCGAAGGCCATCCGCGGTCACGGAATCCCTGAAGCTATGGAACAAGTGCTGACCAACGAAAGCCGCATCCCCGCTCGAATTGCAATCCTCAAGCCAGTATCGGCCGCAATCTCGATTGGAACCGGGGGCCCTTTTGGCGCGGAAGGACCAATCATCGCTACCGGCAGCGCGTTGGGATCCATTGCAGGGCAAGTCATTCGCACGACACCAATGGAAAGGAAGACACTTCTCGCTGCCGGCGCTGCGGCAGGAATGGCGGCCACTTTCGGAAGTCCGGTATCTGCCGTCCTGCTGGCGATTGAACTGTTGCTGTTCGAATTCCGACCTCGATCCATTATTCCGGTGGCCCTTGCAGCCTGCACGGCGACCGGCATTCGAATGGCATTTGAAGGCATGGAGCCCGTCTTCAGGATGTCGAATCTGCAACAGCCGCCGGGGACTGCACTGATCGTCTATACTCTGCTCGGCGGACTGATGGGGCTGGTTTCTGTGGTCGTCACGAAAGCGGTCTACGCGATCGAAGATGGTTTCGAAAAACTGCCTGTTCACTGGATGTGGTGGCCCGCCATCGGAGCCATCGCCGTGGGGATCGTTGGAATCTTGGCACCCGACACATTGGGTGTCGGCTATTACAATATCGAGGCCATCCTATCGAATCGGCTCACGGCCACGGCGATCGTAATCCTGTGTTCGATGAAGTTTCTGTCGTGGTCGATCGCGCTGGGAAGCGGAACGTCCGGAGGAACTCTGGCACCGTTGTTTACGATCGGTGGCGGATTCGGTGCGGTCATGGGAATTGGTCTGGAACGTTGGGTTCCGTCACTTGGCGTTGACCCGCGAATCGCGGCCCTGGTCGGGATGGCCGCTATCTTCTCCGGCGCGTCGAGAGCGATGCTCGCTTCTGCCGTATTTGCATTTGAGACCACGTTGCAGCCGTTTGGCCTGTTACCGTTGCTCGGCGGTTGTGCAACCGCGTACCTGGTGTCTTCGTTGCTCATGCGAAATTCGATCATGACCGAAAAGATCGCACGACGCGGCGTCCGGACACCCGGAGAATACATCGCGGATGTGCTCGACCAGGTCTTGGTCCGTGATGCCGGATCCGTTAATGTTATGTCGATCAACGCCGAGCAATCGATCGCCGTCGTGCGAAAGTGGCTGGCTGAAAACTTCGCAGCGACATCGCACCAGGGGTTTCCTGTCCTTGACAGCAATCAAACGCTGATCGGACTTGTGATGCGCCACGATTTGGTCGATCCTGCAACCTCCGGCGATCGAAAAGTCTCCGAGATCATGTGTCATCCCGTGTGCTATCTCTATGATGACTGCACTGTGCGCCAGGCTGCCGATCATATGGTCGTCCACGCGATCGGACGTTTACCGATCGTAAGCCGAACAGGCCCCCATCGACTCGTCGGCATAATCACCCGCAGCGACGTCATGGCCGTCTATCAGAAACGCGTGCAGGAGTCTGAACTTCAGGATTCTACGATCGTGTTTTCACGCAAATCCAATCGAAGCAATCGTTGACGGATCCTGGTGTCCGATGATTGAACACTAGTATTCGAAGCACCTCTCATCTGCGTGGCGACTCGATTGCCGGTAAGCACGAACCTTTTCAACTATCATGGCAGCCACAGCTTCGCTGCATAGACGAATGGGAAGACACGATTGACGCCATGAAAGAAAAGCATCGAAGTGCACCAAAACCAGAAAATCGTCGCTGATCGAGAGAGGAATCGGCCTAGCCTGAATTGCGCAGTGCGTGCCAACGAAAAGCCTTCTCGTGCGTATAAGTCGTTGTGAAAGCATCACTTAACACGCACGGAAGGCAGATCGATGTCCGAGACACAGTGTACGGAACAGTTGCAGCTTTTTGAAGTGGGTCGGCAGCCAGTCACGATGACTTTTGACGGCGGAAGCATCGTCAGCGATGCCGGTCTCTTGCCAATTCGTGAGCTGGATCAGAAGCTTGGCATCCTGGCCGAAGCGGCGCGGCGGTTGCCCGAGCCAGGATCGGAAAGAGCCGTCACTCACACGGCTGAAGATATTCTGATTCAGCAGGTCTATCAGATTCTCGCCGGCTACCCGGACGGCAATGACGCTCAACTTCTGCGAGATGATCCACTGTTCAAAACGATCGTCGGAAAAGATCCGCGATGTGAAGAAGCCGATCGATGAACGCGAAGTTATTTTCGAAGTGCGACGCGCTCAGTTTGAACGTATCAACGCGATCAATGATTTTCTGATTGACCTGTTGGTGCGGACTCGAAAGCAGCAACCCGCTCACATCATCATTGATCTCGATCCGACTGCAGATCCGACTCATGGCCAGCAGCAGTTGACCATGTTCAACGGATTCTATGACCAGCATCAATATCTTCCGATGATGCTGTTCGAAGGCACGACCGGATTTCCGCTTCATCTGACCGTTGCCGGACTGGAATGCCACGAACGCAGATTCTACACCAGAATGAATCTGTTGTCACGAACGAATCGGCTCGCACGGTTTCGATCGCGTCCGGAACGCAATACTGAACCAACTGGCAAGTACTACTGCGCTGCAGTTCGCGGTTCCTCGGCAGAGCGATGACGAATATGAAGCATCACGGGAAACGTTGTAATGCCGCCATCAACGTTTGATTTCAGATAAAACGGTCGACTCATCTCAGGCACCCCTTTCGCTGTCGTGATGAAAAACTCCCGTTCGTTCTGGCCTTCAAGCAACATCAACCCGTTAAGACCTATGTTGTCCACAAACACGCCGTGCGGCATGTTGCGACCAGAATCTTCCTTACCAAACTCCACCAGTCCCGCGTGATCCAGTCGCTCCACTTTCAGAAATGCCTTCACGGTTTCGCCAGTCCACACTGTCAACTCCGGAGTGTGCTCTGCAACACCAGCCGCCTGTTGCTCGGCAGACAAGACTCGAACCAGTACCTTGGGCTTCTCCGCAAGCTTCAGCGATTTTAATCCGCCGATATCGTGAGTGACTTCCATTTCAGAAATGCGAGCTCGAGCCTTGAGGACAATCTTTGCCACAGCGTCATCGGCCGGCTGAACGGCATCGGCGGATGCAATCAGCGTGGCAAAAGCCTGACGCTGCTCGTCCTGAATTAAAACGGGATCCGACAGTGAGAATCCTGGTGGAAGATTCTCCGCAAAGATCTCAATCGGCCCTGCATATCCGTCAAGTCGAGTTGCGGTAAAGCTGATCTCACGTCCCGTGCCACGGTGTATCGACAATTCAGCGCCGGACATCGCAACGGAAAAATCCGGCCGCGGATGTCGCAGCAGCAATTTGTACTTATAACCGGCTCCCTGAAATCCACGAGCGTCCTTAATTCGCACAACGTAAGAGCCATCTGCAGGAGGATAGAACATTAGCCGCGAATCCTGGCCCCATTGTCGCATCGGATCATCATCGTTTTGCGCAAAGATCGGGAATACCGGCAACCCCGTATCCTTCAAAGCCGCATCTGGCGCATGAGGCACAACAATAAACGCGGGCCCCTGAAGCGGGTGTGACGTGGGAGTCGTTTCGAAATACGTTTGCCGACTGCCGAATCCCGGATAGACCTTGAATCCCGAATCAGGGCCACGTGGGTAGAGCCATAGCTTGACCACTTCACCATCAGCGTAGAGATATTCATTCAATTCCATCTCCTGCCAGTTGAAGACTCGAAAGTCATCGCTTGTGTCGGAGTCCTTTCCACGAAAAGTGAAGTACGAATCTCGCACCGCCTGCAACTGAGCCTGCAGCACCGGCTTACCCTGGGCATCAACTATTTCCACATTTGAGTCAAGAGGAGACTTCTCCCTTGCGGCATTGACCTCGACCAGTACAGCCTGCCCTTTGCGGGCGTCGAAGCGGAAAGCATCAATATCCGGATTGTTTGACTCTCCACCATCGATGACCCCTGCAATCGCGGCGGGGTATGAGACCACCTGCACATCTGTCGAATGGATTTCGACTTCTGCGACATCAACAGGTAAGTCAGTCGCATCCGAAACCATCACAACTGATGCTTCCAGCACAGTGGATTCCGGCGGAGCGATTGGCGGTAATGCGACTGTGTGCTGGCCGCCCTTCGCTGTGGCAATCACCAATCGAGCTGAGGCATCTTCGAACGCGAGGCTACTGACAAAATCAGCGTCCAGCGTCTCCGCAAATTGCTCTGAGACGGTCTTTGTGTCCCACAGCTTGATGGAATCATTCTCTGATGCAGTGGCCAGAAAGCGTCCGTCGGCCGACATTTCCATTTTGGTAATGGCACCTTCGTGAGCGAACCGCGAAATCATGAGTGGATTAATCTGAGGTGCCGAGACGGAAACCAACTTCCACTTGCGAATTCGGCTGTCGGCCCCGGCCGCGAAAATGAATCTACCGTCGGGACTAATAGTCACAGCGTATTGCTCGGACTGCGGCTGACTGAGAGTATCAAATCGCTCACCAGAAGCCACATGCCATATCTTGACAGTGGCGTCCGCACTGGCCGAAGCCAACAACGTTCCATCAGGGCTGAATTGAAGATCAAAAATGGCACCATTGTGCCCCAAAAGTTCGCGAATTGTTTTCCCGGTTTTCGCATCATGCAGAATGATCCTGCGATCATAACCCGCTGTGGCGACAAGCGCTCCGTCCGGAGACCAGGTGGCCGCGTAGAGGATGTCGTTGTGCCCGGCAAACTCTCGTCTGATTTCAGTGCTTCCAATGCCAACTTCAATCGCACGCCCGGAAAGGCCGGGGGTCCCCGTGGCCAGCAATATCGATTCACCGTCAGGCGAAACATGAAGCCCATTGACTTTTCCATCCGGCACGACCATCGCCCAGACCAACTCACGATTCTCAATCGACCGCTGTTCAACAGATTTGAACTTTCCCATCAGCAAACTCTTACCGTCACGACTCACGCTCATTGCCAATACTGGCGAGCGAACGGTTCCTGACGTGACTGCCACCTGTGGCAAGGCAGGCAGGACAGCCATGCGACTGTCAAAAGCTGCCCCATCGATCAACCATCGTTTCAACAGTGAAAGTTCCTCAGCATTTGGCTGTGGCTCATCAACGGGCGGCATATGATCATCGCCAGTGCTCGTGAGAACCTGCAGCAACCGACTATTGTTCGGAGTCGCGGCATCCAGGACCGCGCCATTCTCGCCACCCTTCAAAATATCATCCGGAGCCTGAAGTGAGAGACCATTCTGGGCTTCAACGCGACTATGACAACTGAGGCAATACGTTCTAAGTACGGGCGCGACTTGATTCGAGTACCTGACCGGATCGGCACCGTTGGCGTCAAACCCAAACGCGACCAAAGTTACGCAGGCACTCAAGCAGAGAAACGATTTCAGGAGCATCGCCACACCCTTTAACGCAATTCTGAACCGTCCGACACAATGCAAAGACACGTTGACCAGAGCGATTGTGGCGCGAATTGCTCCATGCTGCAAGCAGGCACACGCCAATCGGACGCCGACTATGACCCTTGATCACTCAATCGCCATTTCAGCCACGAGTCAATGGGCGGGTTGATGTGTGCCCAACATCTGCCATTTCGGGTTATGGAGCTGATCGCATCACCAGAAACAAAATGGATCGTCGTCGCTTCGCAATTTGAGAGCCTTTGGGGAAGTTACTTCAGTGTCTGCAGAGAGCGAAGAGTTTGAACAATCGGCTCCATAATGATTTGTGCTCTTGATTATCCGACGGATCGGCAGAAAAGGCCGGATATCGACGTCAGCGACTGCAAAAATGGGAAGTGACCGGTCATTTTTGCGTGGGGACGAAGAGTTGATGTTGACGTAATCGGCCGAATCCGCAGAATTCCGGGATCTCTCTCAAGACGCGAACATTCACCTCTCTCAACCCGGTCTTTGGGTTTCGCGATCTGAAAACCGGCCACCTGTGGCCACCCACCTGAAATTTGCCTCTCCTTTCTCTCGGCAGGTGATCCTGTGAAGAAAATACTGACTCCCTTCGTCGCAGCAGTGACGCTGTTGGTGCTGTCGCCAGTCGTGTCTGCTCAACATGCGTTTTACGGGCAGTCCCAAAACACCGGCGGAACGCCCATCTATCAGCCAACGATGACGGCGATGACGGTATTTCAATCCGGAGACTCGCCAGTCCCGATTCCATCTGATGCCGGTCAATCGCCCGCGAACTCCGCGTCGCCTTCGGCGATAGCGCCTCTGAAATTTATTCCGCAGGACAACGGGCCGGTGATTTCTTCACCGGATATGTCGTTACCCATTTATCAGGAAAACACCACCTGGAACGCGTTTTCGCCGCCCGGTGTTTCCGATCCGTTTCTCTCCCAAAACTATGGGGCGCAGCCAATGCCCTATCAGCCGTATGGCTATCAGCAGGGCATTCCTTCACAGGGTGTCACAACATACGGCGTCAATGGCGCGCAGCCATATCGGTTCGGCTGGCAGAATCGAGTCGATGTTTCCTGGATACCTGGTCGAAATGTGTCAAATGGCGGTGCGGCGACCGGAAAGCACGAGATCCTTGGTGTCGATTACGAGCTAGCTTACGGCACGCCATTCATTCCCGGTTGGATCCTTAACTGGACCAATCAATTCGGCTATAGAAACTGGAATGGTCCAAACAACGTAAACCTTCCCAGTGACCTGTATCGATTTGGAGTTGATCTTGAGATCGAAACACCGCAGGCGGGGCCGTTCAGCATTAGTCTGGGCGTGACACCTTCGATCAACACGGATCTCAAAGTTGATGCCTGGAAAGACGGTTTTCAATTGGACGGCCGTGGTATCTTGTTTTTGCAATTGGACCAATACTGGACTCTGGGACTTGGTGCCATGTATTGGGATCGAGTGAACGATCGAGTGATCCCGTGGGCCGGATTGATTTATCGCGACGACTACTGGGAATGGCAATTGATGTATCCCGAAGCGCGCATCAGCGTTTTCCTTGGCAACGAATCCTACTGGTCAAAATGGGCCTATGTACGTGCGGAGTACCATGTTGAAGCCTATGGCATTGACGGCGGCATGATTCCCGACACTCAGGTGGAAATCCAGGACTATCGCGTTCTCGCAGGTTTGAAAATGGATACCGGTCTTTACAACTGGTTCATCGAAGGCGGCTGGGTGTTTAATCGCCAGGTGGAATTTGCCAATGCCACTCCTGGATATGACATCGCGAACGGCTTTATCGGGCAGATCGGTCTGCGTTTCTAAGCCTGTGGCTTCTGCTGTCCAACGACGACTACACCTGTGCGGGATTTGAAATGATTGCTCCAGTTGCCGTAATCCTTGCTGCGGGCAAAAGCACTCGTATGAAGTCCGAAGTACCCAAGGTACTTCATCCGGTGTGTGGTCGAATAATGATTGAATACGTCCTGGATGCCGCGCGGGCTGCAGGTGTGGAAAAGTTGATCGTCGTCGTCGGTCACAAGGCCGAAATGGTTCGATCAGCGCTGGCCCATCACTCCGATGTGGTCTTTGCAGAACAGACTGAGCAAAAAGGCACGGGCCACGCTGTCATGATGTGCGAATCCCATCTTGCGGGTCACAACGGATCCGTCTTGATTCTTGCCGGGGACACCCCTCTGCTTCAGGGACGTTCTCTGGAGGCACTACTGGAAAGCCAGTCCAGCTTTGGTGCGGCATGCGTTATTGGTACGGCGAACACAAAGAACAACGACGGGCTCGGCCGAATTGTGCGCGACGGCTCCGGAAGTTTTCAATGCATCGTCGAGCAAAAAGATGCTACGCCCGAACAACGGCTGATCACCGAGATCAACACAGGATGCTACGCATTCAAAGGGCCTGAGTTGCTTTCTGCACTGCGTAAAGTGCGGCCCAACAACAGCCAGTCCGAATACTATCTCACAGACTGCCCCAGAATTCTGATGGATGAAGGCCACAAGGTTGCAGCAACCTGCAGCCTGACCATTGAAGAAGCACTTGGAGTGAATACTCGGGTGCAACTCTCGGAAGTTCACTTCAGCATTCAGCAAAAGATTCTGACAACCCTTATGCTGTCCGGCGTGACAATTGAAGATCCAGGCCAGACCAGCATTGAATTCGGAGCCTCAATCGGACGCGACACGGTCATCAAGCCATTTAGTGTGATTGAAGGCACCGCAGTGATAGGTGAAAACTGCATTGTCGGTCCCTTCGCTCACATCTCCGGACCATGTCCGATTCCGAATGGAACGAGCGTTCGGTCAAAATAGAGTCTGACTTAAAGATGGGGCTTGTCGACGCACCGAAAGAAGCCCACCCGCCGTACTTCTGACTTCCAACTTCAGCCGCTGTCAGGGGTCCGAATCTCGATCTCGACTTCCGCTCCATCGGGCAGACCATCAAGCTTTGATTGAATGTCTCCGCAAAAGCCCCAATATTCTTCGACATTCGCAACATAGACATTCGTGATGTCGTATTCCCCACCAAGAATCGGAGGAACCTTGAATCCGTAGCACTGATTCGGACCAAGCTTCATGCCAGCCTCAGAAACTTCGTCGACAAACCCCATCAGGAACCAGCTCGAAGCACTGTCTGCGGCGTCTTCATCCTCAATATTTTCGTCCTCGTCCGGGACGTCGTCTTCTTCCAGCAGCTCAAAAAACTCGTCCACGTTAGACGCCACTTCGGTCAGTTCGCCGTCGTTGATGTTCAGCCAAAGCACGACGCCAACTTCGTCGACGAAGAATAGATCACCAAAGCGATTCATCAGCCACGGCTGAACCTCCATTTCTTCGTCCAGGAACCAGGCCCATGAAGAAAGCAGTTTTGGCCAGTCGAAGGAAGCGTGGTCAATCAGATAGTCGTTTACGTCCATTTTCGTTTGGATTCCTGTTTTCTTTAGTCGAGGTTTGTGTGCTGCCAGTCTGATGGGAAATGATGGCTGAAACTTTGAAGACACCTCAAACATGGCGTATGTGGGGTCCCGGGGAATTGCAGACACCTCTTTCGATGCGTTCATGGGTCGAAAACCATTCGGCAGCACGAACAGTTCGTCAAAACTTAAAGCGATACATCGGGCTGAGTTTCCAGCGAAGTGGAACAGGCTTTATACCGTTTTCTCGCTGCTGATTTCAGTCGATCAGCTCCCTTCTGTCGACTTTCTCAGACAGATTGCCGCAAATCGCATTAACGGCGGTAGCGACAATTCGCGAATGGGGGCATTGAAAATGAGATGGCCATTCGCTTTTTTCCGGCAGCGAGTCTGAGTTACCATCCACACTTCTCGCCACTCTCGTCGGGCTGAGCGAACACGCAGTTCTTTTCCGGATTCAGGCCATGAAACAGTTTCTAGTTTACGTCTCGGTGACAGCCGCCTTGTTCATTTCCCGGAACGGATTCGCCGATAGCCAGCCGGAGTGTAAGCTTTTGTGGCCCCATGGTGCTCCAGGGGCCACTGGCGACAATGACGCAGACAAACCTGGCGTCTGGGTCTACCCGGCGAAAGGTAATCCTAACGGTGCAGCGATCGTGATTTGCCCGGGAGGCGGCTATGCTATCCATGCGACCGATCATGAAGGAGTTCAGCCTGCCAGATACTTTAACAGCATCGGTGTCACTGCATTTGTGTTGAGATACCGATTGTCACCCTATCGACATCCAGCCCCGCTTCACGACGCTCAACGAGCGATCCGCTTCGTTCGTGCAAATGCAAAAGAGTTCGGCGTTGATCCGCACCGCGTGGGAATCATGGGTTTTTCAGCCGGTGGGCATCTGACTTCCACAGCAGTGACTCACTTTGATGCGGGCGAGTCCTCGGCGGTGGACCCCATAGATCAGCAAAGCTGTCGGCCGGATTTTGGGATACTTGGTTATCCAGTAGTCAGCTTCGTCGCTGACTACGCTCATAAAGGATCAGCAAAGAATCTGCTCGGCGACCACCCCACCGACGAACAGCTCAATGAACTTTCCAACGACACTCAGGTGACGAAAGAGACTCCGCCCATATTTTTGTTTCATACCTCCGAGGATACCGGAGTTCCTCCCGCTAACAGTCTCGCGTTTTATGCGGCCTGCCACAAAGCCGGCGTCTCGGCGGAATTGCATATCTATCAACATGGCCCTCACGGGGTCGGGCTCGCTAACGAACATCCCGCACTCGCCAATTGGATTGGAGCAGCTGGTACGTGGCTTCGCCAGAATGCGCTCTTGACGAATGGGAAACGCGTAGCCGTTTCCGGGATGATTAAACTCAAGGGTGAGCCTCTGAAATTTGGCACTATCGCATTCAAGCCGAAAGACGAACACGCACCCGTAGGCTGGGCGATGATTCGTAACGGGAAATTTGCGATTCCCGCATCGTCGGGTCCAGTTGCGGGGCTATACAACGTCGCGGTCACCGACATGGGTGCGGTTGCCCCAGAGCCCACTGTGGACGATGCCAAACTACTGCCGGGTGGTATTGTGGTGAACGTGATCGACGGAGCAGAAAACAAGTTCGATTTGCAATTCGAATAGACTTGCCAATCGATTGCACTCCATCTTGAGTCCCAAGGTCGGATCAAAAGATCACATGTCCGCTGACGAATCGAAAATGCGACTTCCGCACATCCTGCACTTCTCAACCCTGCGCAATTGGTTGACGCTGTTATGGAGATACGGAGGTCAGATTGAAAGAGGTCATCGATGGCGAGCGATGCGGATTACTTTGTTCGTGATCGCGACGATTCCGATTCGCCTTTTCGAACGCCTGCGTTTTGGCATGGCCATTCGTCGTCACCGACTGGCGGAATCACCTGTGTTCATTATTGGTCACTGGCGCAGCGGCACGACAAATATGCATAACCTGATGCTGCAGGACCCGCAGTTCGCCAGCGTCACTATGCTGCACTGTGCGATCCCCAGCGGATTCCTGACATGGGAATGGCTGGCTCGCTGGATTCTTAAACGACGACTTCCGAAGAGCAGGCCGATGGACGCCGTGCCTCTGGGCATCGACGAACCCATGTCGGAAGATTTTGCTCTGGCCGGTCTGACTCACATGAGTCATTATCTGAATTACTTTTTTCCTCGAATCGCCCTGCAAACTTTTCGACAGACAGTCCTGTTCGAAGGAGTATCTGCCAGTGACGTCGCCCACTGGTCCGGAATGTTTGAGTACCTGCTGAGGAAAGTTTCTTATGCGTGTCGCGGAAAACGACTGCTCTTAAAGAATCCCCCGAATCTCGGCCGCGTGCGGGAAGTACTCAGGATTTACCCCAACGCAAAGTTTATCCATGTGTACCGAAATCCGTATCTGGTGCATGCCTCAACAATGAAGCTTATGGATCGCTTTATGGACAATCTCGCTTTTCAGAGCCATGAGCCCCAACAGATTGAGACCTTCATATCGCAGCGGTATCAATTGATCTTTGAAAAATGGCATGACGACAAACATCTTATCCCAACAGAGAATCTGATCGAACTGCGACATGAAGACATCACAAAGCGGCCGATGCAGATCATCGAGAAGGTTTATCAGCAGTTCAGACTGACGACCTGGGATGTTATGCAGCCTCGACTGAAGGTCTATACGGATTCGCTGATTGGCTATCAGAACAATGAGTACCGGTTTTCCCGCGAATATGTGAATCGACTTAGACCTTACCTGCAGCGATTTTCCGAGCTGTTTGGCTACGAGTCACCAGAAGCCACCACGTCTGAATCCGAGCCAGACGACCTGAATCGAACCCCCTGCTCTGCAGTCAGGCTTTGAGTCCGCAAGAGTTGCGGTTCCGGAGATGTGCGTGTTCTGAATGAACAGACTTCAGCGGATTGTCAGAGCTCTAGCGGTTTGTTGCCATCGATTTTCCGCAATTTTGAAACCCGCAGATGCTTTATCTTCAGCCTGCGTTTTAGATATTCCAGACTTTCCACTCGCCAATTTTTAGGCACTCTTTGAAGCCAGGTTACATGTCTCTTTCACTTGCCGATTATGCTGATTTCCTCGACGGTCGTAAGCTGATCTGGCCCAGGGTCCCGCCGCCAAAACCAGTCAATGCGAATCCGTCTGCCCGGCATCTGCCCGGCATCCGTGCCGTGCTGTGGGATGTGTACAGCACTCTCGTGCGAGTCTCCGATGGCCAATTCATGCTCTTCCCGCAGGAGGAGGCACGATTACAGATCGCCCTGGATAAGACGATTCATGAGTTCAACATGTGGAACCATATGTATCGTAAACCAGGACCGCCATGGCAATCGATGATTGGAATTTACAAGAGTACGATCGAACGCCAATCCATGCAGGCCGTTCCAAAAGGTAATGTGACGGAGGTTAACCTTGTTGACACATGGCGCACGCTGATCGGAAGACTCTTTGAAAAAGAGTACCACTACGACGAAGGACAGTATGGGGACCTGGACGAATTCAGCGAAAAGGTCGCCTACTTCTTTCACTCCTGTTTGCAGGCCACGGAGGCTCGAGAAGGTGCAGCGAGAGCGATGTCGGATGTATCCGCCGCAGGATTGACGCAGGGATTACTTTCCGATGGCCAATCATTTACTTTCGTTCAGGCTCTTCGCGCCCTGGCAATTCAGGGTGACCTGCCTCCGATTTATGAACTCTTTCGGCCTCAGGCTCTGATTCTTTCTTACGACGTCGGTGTAAAAAAGCCGTCGAAGATGCTGTTTGCGCAGGCCGTGCAGCAGCTCCGATCGATTGGGATTCAAGCGCAGGAAACATTGCACATCAGTTGTCGTCTCTCCACGGATCTCGTGCCCGCAAGGGCGGCCGGAATGAAGACCGCACTGCTGGTTGCCGAGAAATCAGGCCTCGAGGTCTCTGCCGATGTACTCAAAGACCCTGCCACTCGACCGGATCGATTACTCACTCATCTGGATCAACTGCGAGCAGTGATTGGCGGTTGAATGTCATTGCTTGAATGGAAAACCGAGCACCACGATTCAGTACCGAAATCAACAGTTCACCGATGACACTTTGCATGACCTGAACTCTTACGACTTCGGGATACTCGAAACGCGGTTACCCTACGCTGCCCTCAATGACCGAGCGTTAGCGGCCCACTGTATCCACTCTGTTACTTCCGCCAGATCCGGCTTTCGGCCGGTGCGGATTATCCTCTCGCCCTCTTTCGTTTGAGAAAATGGTTCGACGAGGGCGTAAAGCTCTGCCGGCTTCTGAGCGGCCAATCCTTCCGGCGTCGAAATATGGCACGCCACAAGAATCTGCGCATCGTGTCCACGCAGCTCGGGAATCTGGCACATCAATCGCGACTGCGCCTGCCATTGATGAATGATTGACGCGGTAATTCGTCGATGATTCAGTTTCTCCGCCAGTCGATCAGGTGCCATAGACAAAAGATCTTCAACAGTGCGAACACCGATCGCTTCCATCATCTGAGCGGTACGCGGTCCGATCGATGGTGCCTTTTCCACTTCGCTGGTGCGACTCAGAAAAAAACGCATCCCCCCGCTGCGTTCGGCGGGGACCGATTCGTCATCGACAGACTCCGCCACTTCGGTCCGCAGTCGGGACACCTGTTGTTTCCGCCGTGCCTGTCGTCGAGCGCGACGTTCCTCAGTGCTGAGATCTTCCGCAACACGACGACGCATTCTGTTCTTCTGTGGCGACGCATCAGAATCCGGTCTGGCACCTGCAGAAGTAACCCGCGGCTGTGTCGTGGGCGTATGGCTTCGGGAAACAGGCCGAACAACGAATCGCGAATGGCTGTGGCGTGCCTCTTCGAGAGATCGAGTAAACTGACCAAAGCGAGCCCAATTGATGGCCTGTTGCCGATCAATCAATCGTCCTCCACGGCGAAACCGGCTTCCGACCTCAGATCGTTGAAACTCACTGACTCGATCATAAACGGTCTCAGGACGCAGTTTGCTGAGCTCTTCCACAGACCGAATCCCTGATGCAAACAACAAAGCGGCATCGCTACGTCGAAGCATGGGAACACGGGTCGTCAATTCGGCCTGGCCTCGTAATGCCTGAAGCCGATCAACGGAAAGCAGAAAACCCTTCTGCCGCGTGGACTCTTCCAGTTGAGGAACAGTGCGTGTCAGCATGTCATCAATGGTCAGAATTCCAGCGGAACGCAACGCTTCCAATTCTCCCAGAGTGATCCCGGCAAGGTCTTCCACACCGTGATCCACTTCCAGGTAAAACAGCCAGTTGGTGGGGTTCGTTGGGACAGATTCCTGAATCAAAGGCTGCGGGGCTGCGGGCTGAAGGTAAACAATAGGCTCCACAACTGACGGCTTGGCCTCAATCTTCGGTTCGACATACGCATGCAGCACCACTGGTGACGGTGGCTGAACTGGTGTGGCAGGAATCTCAATCCGAGTTCCGAATGGCCGAACATCCGCATGAAAACGAGCGAAGGTATCACGAACATCCTGTTGCGACGTCAGGAAGATGATCTGCTGCCCCTGCTGCGCAATCTCAGTCAGTAAACGAACGGTCGCTGTCCTACGAGCGTCGTCGGAACCAACAAACACATCATCCAGAATGAGTGGGACGTGACCGTGAGTTTCTCCTCGCACCTGAATCAACGCCAGGCGGAGCGCGAGGCCGACCTGATCGCGAGTGGCTCGACCAAGCTGTCCCAGCGTCATCGGTTCCGCATGAGACACGCTGTGGATCAGCAATCGATCCGGCAAACTAGCCCCGACAGTCTGGCACTCGCCTTCGGTAAGTCGATGAATGTACTGGGATGCCAATCCAAAGACACGAGAATTACCTCGTGCCCTGAGTCGCACCAGAACCTCTCGAAGACTGGTTTCCGTTCGATCGAGATGTTGACGCTGATCTTCCAACAAATTGATTTCTGCATCAATCTCCGCAATCTGAGCACGCAGAGCATCCAATTGCTCCAGACTGGATGCCGCCGCAATTTCATGCCGTAGTCTGTCGAGAAGAAGTTTTTTGCTGCTCCGCGATTCATCATGGCTCGCCCGTTCCGATGCAAGTTTACTCCGCTCCGACCGCAATCGAAAAATCTGAGCTTCGCCTTCAGCCATGCTTTTGAAAATACCGGTCACAGAAAGATCCGCGGCGAATCCGTCAGAATGCCCACTGAAGCGGCAGCCATCCATCACTTTCGGTACCGCAGACTCGGACAGTACGTTCTCTGCTCGCGCGAGTTCTGCACGCAGCACGGCAAGCTGCTCCTCCAGCAGTTGTTCCATTCGTTGTGCCTCGTTAAGACAACGATCTGTAAGCCGTGCCTGAATGGAAACTGCTTGCCGAGCCATTGTGCGTTCATGCAGGCCGGAGTACTGACACAAAGCCGCAATTTCGCCGCGCAGTTGTCGAACCGTATCGACATCCCGACTGAACTCGACCTCAGTGTGCTTTGTATTGCGAAATTGTTCGGTCAGGCTTTCCGCTCGAACTTCAAGTCGCGAAACGATCGCTCGCACCGACCACATCGGGTCATCTGATCGAAGAGTCTCATCCCAGATCAGCTCATGGCTTTTGGATTCCCCGGCAATGAGGTTGCGGATTTCACGCCACTTCTCGCACTTGGCAGAAATGCTGCGGATCTCTTCTTCTAACATCGAAAGATTCAGCGGAAGCAAATTGCACTGACGAAGTTCGATCAGATACAGCTCAAGACGAGCGATCTCCGCATCAATTTCTGTCAGGTGTTCTTTGATCCGCTGGCGGAACTCCTGGGTTTTATTACGGAGTTGATCGTTGCTAAGGGAAGCACAGCTTTCAAAAAACTGGTTGATTTTTTGCACAACCGGTTGAATCTTTTTTACATCCTTTTCAGATTTGTTGCCGCCAAAAAGCTTTGAGAAAAGACCAATCATAAGTATATATTATTGGAGAATGTAGAATTTCAATTAATAAAGAAAATTAACCAGTCAAAAAGGGTG
>JANPHT010000225.1:0-1550 GCA_031424595.1 Planctomycetota bacterium | reverse complement strand
TGCCGTTTCACTTCACACCGAACAGCGGACTTTCGTCGTGGAACTCGCCTTGGTAAAGACGATCACATCGTCAAATGGGTCAAGCCAGGAAAACCCCGTTCGATTTGATCAGGAGTCCTACAACCTCCTGCCAGATTTTCTGATGGTCCGGGAAACTCGCGTGCGAATCGAGCAGCCCGGATTTCGAAGCAAGACTCTCATCATCGCGACAACGTTGCTCGACGCGGAGGATGTCACAATGAGTGATCTTGCAAATCTCTATCGCGCGCGCTGGAATGCGGAGCTCGATCTGAGGTCCCTCAAGGAAACGATGCAGATGGACATCCTGCGATGCAAGACGCCGGAGTTAGTTCGGAAGGAAATCTGGACGCACATCCTGGCTTACAATCTGATCCGCACGATCATCGCCCAGGCTGCCAGCAAACACGATAGGAAACCGCGATCGATCAGCTTCGAAGGTGTGGTCCAGACACTGAATGCCTTCCAGCCGCTGATTGCATTCCAGGGTGAACGTGACTCTGCTTTCCGAATGTACCTCTACGAGCAAATTCTTGATGCGATCGCTACACACCAGGTTGCTGATCGGCCCGACCGATTCGAGCCTCGCAAAAAAAAGCGGCGACCGAAACCCTACGACCGACTGATGAAACCAAGACACGAAGCCAAACGTGATATCCTCAAAGGACTTACCGAGAACTAAGTGCCATTCGTCCGACACACCAACCGCAGTTCGGCTGCTGCCGTTTGCTGCGTCGGTGGCGCACTCCGGAGCGATATTCGAACGCGTACTTTGACGCGTCGGTGGTCACGACCGGCAGCGAAACGGCATTCAGTTCGCTACTCCAGTCCGACACGCCGCAGAGCACTTCATCGATGTCACCGGAGCCGCGAACGCCAGGATGCAAACTCGCGTCCGTCGGTTTCTGCAAAGTAGATCTTGAAAGCGTTGTCTCGAGTAGCTCAGTGCGAAGCGGTAAAATACAGCGTTCGACGCAGACGGCGTCTGACGAAACGTTTACTCCGTCCAGGGCCATCCCATCCAAAGCGAAAACCCGCGACGGGTGTCTTCACGAAACTTGGTCGCCCTGCGAGGTCAGTGTGACAATCACTGCGAGCAACAACAGGGCGTGGGACCACCTTATGCAAAATGCACAAAGCAATTGACATTCAATCACATACCAGATAATCCTGTGCCGGATCCGCAAGACCAATGCGTAAGCGGGGATCCGGGATTTTTGTGAATGGACCGGACCTGAACATGTGACGAACGATGGGCAAGGGGCGATGGAATTTGTTGAACCGTTCACCAATGTCCTGCGCCACGTTTGCTCGTTGTGCCTTGGTCGCTC
The DNA here is from genome assembly GCA_031424595.1 of Planctomycetota bacterium. Taxonomy (GTDB): domain Bacteria; phylum Planctomycetota; class Planctomycetia; order Planctomycetales; family Planctomycetaceae; genus SXXK01. Next base: position 201 of record JANPHT010000225.1, on the reverse strand, counting down.
TGCGAATGACTACGGAATTGCTCAGACCGTATCAGCTTCGCAGAATGCAACCCGTACCAATCTTAGAACCCGTCCAAAAACTACTCCGTGTTTTCCGGGTGTGGCCGGATGGTGTAGTTCCATTGGGGACAGACGTCGTGTCGGGTGAGTTGGATGTTTTTGAATTCAGCTTTTGAGACTTTCAGCCCGGTCAGGTAGGTT
>JANPHT010000224.1:0-16936 GCA_031424595.1 Planctomycetota bacterium | reverse complement strand
GTCGTATTGAAGTCGATCGGGCGATTAATGACTGGGCTGACTGGTGCCTGCAGTGGCCGAATTTTGGCGGTGTAGTCTTCGACTTCACCTTTGCTTGCTCGACCAGTCGGCAGAAGAGATCCCGCCGAACTCAGTCGGAATCGCATCATCGTGTCACCCACAGGATTACCCGCCGGGATGTTGAAAAGAATTCGATTCACTCCGGCAACAACACTCCAGCTTGTTCCACCATTCAGGTGTTCGGTTGCATGGTCGAAGACGCCATTGCCATCGAGATCAAGCCAGATATCCAGCTTTCCAGTACCGGACGACACGACATCCACATAGGCTGGTAAGGCCTGCCCAGGAGTTCGTTCGAATGATGTCGGGAATGTGACGCCATCTTCGTCGCTTCCGTCGCCGCTTGCGTTCGCAGTCGGCGATCCATTGCTTTCTTTGTCGCGAGTCGTGCCCAACAGGAGATTGCCACTGATCGTATGGGCCGCTCCGTTGCTGCCCTTCAGTGTTCTGTAAGTATCAGGTGCGTCGCCGTAGTCAACAATCAGGGTTCGAATCGTCGTGCTGGCCGTGGAGGACGCTCCTGCCAAATCCGTCACTTTCAACTTGATGTTGGCGACTGACGGAGCGGTAATTCCTAATGCTGCCAACTGAGCCCAGGTGAATGAGCGGATCGGATTCGGCCCTGCTGCTTCTCGGTCATCGTTGTAATCGCCATCGCCATTGATGTCCCATGCGTAAGACAAAACGTCACTAAACGGAGCATCCACATCATAGCTGGTGCTGCCATTCAGGGTGACCCCATATCCTTCGTCAACTGTGTAACTGCCAGTCCGTGCGACAGGAATGTCATTAATCTGGTTGATGGTAATCGTAATGCTGAACGAGGCTGCCGCATTGACGTTAGGTGCGCCCCCAAGTCCGTTATCCTGCAGATTCACCATCAGGTTCGCAACACCTGCCGTGTCCAGGCGAGGTCGATATTCGAGAGTTCCATCTGGCTTCACCTGAAGCACGTCGAAGACCACATTGCCTGAAGTGCGAGTGAATCCGCTGGTCGACCAGATCAGACTCTGGTTCGCAATTTCATCCAACGCGGTGGCAGGTCCCGCTGCAAAAGATGTAATGAGATCCACATCGATATTGACTAGGCTGGAATCTTCGTCACTTGCGATCGGAATCACAGCCATGTTGCGGGTGTAGATTGGTGCATCATTCACTGCGTCAACGGTAATTGTAAACGTGTTATCGGTCGGCCGAGGAACTCGACTGGCAGCACCAAGGTTGTCGGTCATCACCACTCTTATGACGATCGAGCCATTGACATCCGGAGCTGTCCGATATGTCAGGTTCCCGACAGCATCGATCGCCGGCATGGTTGTGAAGAACGTTGATGGTGTCCACGCTGAATTTTCAGAGACAACGGAAAGCGAGAAGGAGTAAGTCTGAGTTGACTCATTCGCCGGCCCAGCCGCCTGGCCCGTAATAAATCCCAGGACTGTCTGAACTCCGCCATCCTCATTTACAGCCAACGGATTCCCAGTGATTTCGTCGAACACGGGAGCATCGTTGACTGACGTAACGTCAACATCGATGGCGTTTATTGTGGTTCTTGGGTTAACAGGCGCCGGTCCGAAATTTCCAAGGTCTCGGGTCGTGATTTTCACGGCACTTGAAATGAGTCCAAAGAAATCCTGATCCGTATCAAACGTCAGCCCATTGAGTGCGGCATTAATGTCGGTGACCGTTCCGGAGAACGTCATTGTCGCATCAGCAAATCCGTCAGATCCAACGGCAAAAGTAATTCCGGTGGTTCCTCCCAGCGTCAATACACCGTTCGTGGCATCCAGTGTGACTTCCAGAATTCCGTCAACAGCGGTCAGCGTTGTGCTTGGTGATGAAAGGCCAAGGTACGCATCCTGATCGGCGACGGTGATCGCATTGCCGTTCGCGGCCGAGAAGACCAGCAGCCCGTCTTCCAGCATTGTCTGCTGTGGTGGCACGGTGTTGATCGGCGCATCATTCACACCATCAGTCAGCAGGAGTGTAAACGATGTTGAGCCATCCGTCTGGTTCGCCTGAAGGCGGTTGCCGGCCATATCTTTGACGCCGGTGAGGCTCGTGTTGTCGACCGTGATCGAGTAACGAGTATCAACGGGGAACGTTGTGACCGAGATGAAATAGACGCGATTATTATTAGGGTTGTACCGCCATCGGTAATCAACGTTTTCCGTAAGCAAAACACCGTTCTGGAATAGCTGGAACTGTGCAGAACGAACTTGCAGGTCATCAACACCAATGCCATTATCGAGCAGGTCGATCGACAGTGTTGTCGGGAATTCAAGATTATCGACATGGATTCTGGTCAAGCCACCATCCAGGTCGCCGACCTGGTTGTCCTCAGCCGGAACGGTGAACTTCGCAAAAGGCCCCAGGAAGTCAGCTCGCTCAATCGCACCGCGGTCCTTGAAAATATCGTTTCCAAGACCCGGAGGAGGATCCTGGCTGCCGTCGTCCAGACGCTTCTGGCCGAAGAGGTCGAATTCAGGGGCCACAAGGTCTGAAATTGGGATTCCCAGAGGATTCTTCACCGCGGTGAATGCTGGACGATCTGACAAACTGTTCAGAGAGCTGTCAACGGCCAGGCTTCCCGATGCTGGGTAGTAATTGTTCAACCCTGGATTCACGAACAACACGTCTGAGGGCAGTAGAAGCTGAATAGAATCGCTTCCGATCGTGCCGTCGTTGTTATTGCCTTTGAACAGAGTAGTGGCAACGATAGTAGACCCCGAGGTCCCGTCGATCGAGATTCCCAGATTCGTATTCGAAACAATGTTATTGAGCAGCGTCGGACTTGCATTTTGCTCAATTTGAATACCAACACCGGTGGCAGCACCACCGCCGTAGATGGTGTTATTGATCAGTTTCCCAAACGGGACTGGTGCCAGTGGCTGACCGCCGCCGTTATTGTCTCCGCTGAACAGAATGCCGCCCGTTCCGATGTTAGCGACGACGTTGTTTCGGATCGTGATGCCCGGAACCAGACGCAATGCGTTCAGAGTGGCCAAGTTTCGCACGGACCCAGGATTGGTCTGATTGCCCGGCGAGCGAACAGCGGCGTCCGAGATGATTCCGAAACCGCCAAAGTTGCGCACGCTGTTGGATTCAATAACAACCATTCCCTGCTGACGGTGGAGATTCTTGTCTCCAAGTCGATTGACATAATTGACATGCCCGCTTTCGGAAACGGTCACCGTTCCTGAGGCGGATGTATAGCCAGGTGCGGTGGCGAAGATCTGCACGGCCTGAGAACCGCCTGCGAAAAACTCGTCGATAATATCCATCGAGAAGCTCGCACGAATTTGACCATCAACAAACGTTGTGCTGGTCGAGCGAATCTCTGACCCATCTGTGCTGGTGATCGTCACTGTCAGAGGGTTTGCGTTGTCATAAGGGTCAAGGTCTGTCACTGTCTGTGGCAACGTGATGTAGCCAGTCACACCTCGATTGCCGCCGTCTTCTCGGACGGTCGTCTGCAGCAGTGTCATGGAAAGAGCACCGAACGGTCCGGGGACTCCCAGCGGAGCGGGATTTGGATCGTTGTCAGTGACATCGATCACATCGGATATCGAGACAAATCCCGTTGCGGTTGCTCGAATCAGCACCGGCCGTGTCCCGTCATAAATCACGTCGTCGGTCGGATCAAACTGGATGTCAAGAAAACTCGCACCCAGTGGAATCGTGACGGTAATCGTTGTGCCCGTGGTAATTCCATCCGTCAGAACGCCCTCTGCGGTGAATCCTGCCGTTGCAGGATTAAGTGCATTCACTGTCACCGTCAATGCTGCCGCGGTCGAACCGCTGCGGGTTAATCTGACGGTGCTGTTCGTGAGAGTATTCTCAGTTGTCGTCGTCGGGGCTGAAACCGTGAGCGTCTCAGGAGCAGCGATCGCTGTCGCAGTGACGGTCATTGCCCCGGTCAGATCAACGATATCCGAGTTTTGACCGGCCAGACGTGTCGTGGCCTTCACATTAAAGCCACTGACACCATTGATTGCGGTGGCCAAAGCATCGGCAATCTGGCCCTTCGTCATGCCGGCAGATACGGCCACCGCGACGTTAGGGCTTGTCACTCCGCCTGCCAGGTTGAATTCAAAAGTCCGCGTGGTAATGCCATTCCAGATTGTAAAGGAATCACCATCCTGCAGGACATCAATCGTCGGCACGACGACAGAATACTCACTCACAAGCCGCTGATTAGCATCCATCAACAGTGCCGGTGAGAGTGTCAGATTGTTCGTCAGCTTGCTGAGAATCGATCCGTATTCCGAACCTCGCCGGATCTCCAGTTGGTATTCGCCAGCAAGGTGCTGAGTAATCCCGGATGGGTCTGCGGGGACGTTAAAGAATGCCCCATTAAGTGCAGGGTTGTCGGTGGTGACCATTTCACCGCGACCAGCAAAACCAACGATGATATCATCGACATAGAAGCCTTCGAATTGGTTGTTCAGGCTGCGGTCTCTGTCGTTGAGATTTCCGTAAGTCTTGCTGTCAACACTGGCGTCATTCACATCGCCGCTCGTGGTGAAGTCAAAGCGGAACTTTACATCGGCCTTCCCGGAAAACTTGCCAAGGTCGATACGAGCCTGACGCCAGTTGTCAGTATCAAACAGTTCCTGAATCGACTGGCGAGCATCCTTCGGTGTCTGAGTCGCGGAATGCGACGGATAGGCTGGCAATTCAGAAAATGTGCCGCTGCCTCCCATTGTGTTCTGCGGAGCCGAATTTCGGTTTCCGTTATTCGTCGCGACGAGTTCCCACGTGGTTCCGCCATCGGTGGAAACGAAGACGTGAGCCGCATCCTGCATATCCGCGTCACTGCGGTTGATATCTTCGGTCGACAGAAAGTAGTTGAAGTACACTGTCGGGCGATCGGTAGCGTCGTAGCCTTCAAGACTGAAACTGTTCGTGATCAGCGATCCATAGGCTCCACCCGAAAGGTTGTACGTGTTCGCGATCGCATTGTTGGTGGTGAGGTCCCTTTGCTGATTGCCGTCACGGACACCGAACTGACCTTGTCCACCGCCCATTTGGTAGTAGCCATCGGCAGTGCCTGGGTTTTGCTGCCATTGTTCCAGTCCAAAGTAGAAGCTGGCTCCCCCTTCTGCCTCAGTCGTCGACCGACCATTGATAGGGCGTGACATTGCCGTTGGGACGCGACTGTTGTCAGGGGCATTATTGATACCATGCCCATTGTCGTTGCGGCGTCGCAGTGTCGGGTGCCACAGATTGAAGTCCAGCGGCGAGAATGCCAGACCGCGAGTTCCACCAGCAAAGACAGTGGATGAACTATCAGCGACACCATCACCGTCGGTATCAAAGATGGTCTGCAAAACGCCGGTTTGATCAAACGCATAGAGATTGCCGTCTACACCTGTTGCAAACAACATGTTGGCATACGCACCGTCTTCCACGTTTTGAGGACCCAACGTCAGACCCGTAAAGCCTGTCCCGGTCAACGTGACGTCTGTCAAAACGGTATTCCAGCCGAAAAGGCCTCGGCTCGTTGTATTCCCGCCGATGAACGTTGAGTAAAGCGTGCCGGCCGAGTCGACTGCAAAAAGCGTATCGCTACTGGATGTGGCAAAGGCAAGCCCCGTGGTCCTTACAAATCCCGTTGTCGGAAGCCCGCCCACTCGCTGCAAGTTGGCTACGTTCGTGTTTTCGTCAATTGCCGCCCCTGAATCGGGATTCAAACGCCAAATGCCTGGCTGAGCGTCTCCGGTATTTGCATCTCCGTCATTGTCGTAGCCGTTATTATTCGCAACGAAGAGTTCGTAGGTACCAAAACTCGTGGTTGTTTGCCGACGGAACGCCATCCCGCCATGATCCTGAGACAGCACATTGTTCGCTGTTGGGATGCCGTCGTCGCCAATTGTACTGCCACCGCCGGTCGCGGGATCCAGCAATTGTAATGTCCCGGAACCGCCCCCGCCGTTGGGTCCATTCGTGATCCCGTACAGCTTTCCATCCGGACGCATCGCGATATCGTCATAGTCAGCATTGCCGGTGGTATTGACCACTGTGGCACCCGTAAATGGATTTTTGATCAGCAGTGTGGTGCCCTGCATTGTGTACAACGACACATCGGAGAAGTTAAATGCTTTGACGTGCGTGTCGAGCCGTGTGGCCGATGTGATATTGAACAATCCTTCCGTGCGATCAGGATTCACATTCACCGGCCCATTGATTGGATCAAGTGTTCGATATCCCTGGAAACCAATGTGATCTTCCACGATACGGCGAAGTGACGTGATCGGTTCCAGACGAGCCAACAGGTCCTGAGGAGTTGCCGAATAGGTCTGATTCAATTCGGCTGGCATGCGGCCGTTTGACGAGACAGTGACAAAGTACTGAACACCGTTACCTTCGGGAAGATGCACAGATCCAATAAACGGATCAAGCTTACCGACTGATCCACGAGTCAGATCATTCAGCCCCGTTCCGGTTCCTGGAGCCGGTTGGTCGTCCAGTACGTCAGAGTCACGGCTGACCAGAATCAGTTTGCCGGTCTCTCTGTCATAGACAGAAAGGATCGTATCCGGACGTGAAAGTCCGTCCGCGTAGTCGATATCAAAAATAGTCGACCAGGATTTGCCCCCGGAATTCACGCCACCAATGGCCTGAATGAAGTTGTAGTCCACGGTGAAGCTGAACCAGTCGATGTCGTTGGCACTGCTGAGATCGCCGCTGACACTGAGGGAATTTCGATCGCTCTCAAGCAGGGCTCCAAGGAACTCAGCCCCGCCCATGGAGTTGTTGTCTGTTCCAACAGATTCTCCTGCTTCACCGATGAGTGGGGAGTGTTGCGGCAGACCGTAAATTTCAATCCCATTTGTGGCATATCGAATGTCGGCATACCGAACTGTCGAGCCCGGATTCTCATCTCGCTGATTGACGCGTACCTGAAGCTGATAAGCTCCCGACGTTGTCCCATTCTTGCTGCGAACCCGAACAAAGTAAGTTCCTTCGGCACCCGCCGTTCCCGGCAGGATGACTCGGAAGCCTTCATCCTGATGATTCAGCGTATAGTGGTCTCCTCCCAGCGATGCATCTTTTGCCAGAACCAGGGCGAGGCCAGTAAGCGCGCCCGCATCAGACCGTGCCAGCACTGTCCCTGCTGCAGAAACAAGTTCTAATACGCTGTCAAGACTGCTGGAAGTTCGATCCAGATCCAGCCAAACTTCGCTTCCGGCAATACCCTTGAAGCTATAGGTATCGACGTCGATCGGCGAGTCCGAACTGATATGACCATGAATTTCGAAACCGAGAGGTCGATTGTCATCGCCACTCTTTTCGTTCGGAGCAAGAGTTCCAAGCAACTCGGGTGAAGGAGAATCCTGCCCGCCGGTTGCAGCTTGCTCAGCCTCAATCACAACACGCACGTTGCGATCGTTACTGAACTGTTCCAGTTTCACGCTGCGCCAGTCGCTGGCCGCTGGACGAGTTGCAGCACCGTTTCCATTTGTGTCGGTGACTGGGAACCCTTCGAAGTCAAAGCCCGCACCCACACTGTCGTCATGCAGCGAGGTCAGGACAACAGGGAATCCCGGCGCACCGAGTATCTGGACCGTTCCGCCAATTCGATCATCAATATCAATGCCATGCCCGCCAGCTGTGAAACCAGCCGTGTTGGAGCCACTCAACTTGACAACCAGACTTTCTGTCGGTCGGCTCTGCAGTCGCACGCCACTGTAGGTATGGTGGTTTGTCACGTACACGTCGTTGTACAGAACATGGACCATGTCTGTGTCGTCCCAGATGCTCTGGGTAGTCAGTACTCCACCGCGGACTTCCATCCCGTTGACACCATTGTTTCGCAGAAGGTTGCCGTGAACAAGTGGCCCGTGATTATCATCCAGAGCCCCCATTCGCTCAGCAAGTCCTGTGCTGCGTCCTCTGTCGACTCGCGTAAATGAGTTCAGGGAGTTCACGTCAATGCTGATGACGTGAGCTGCCAGATTATTGCTGAATTGATTATTCACAATAATCGGCTGAGCACCTCGGACGAAAATGGTCGCAGCCCCGTTAGTGCCGCGTCCATTTCGAGTTGCATCAGTTCCGGCAACACCTGTTCCATTCGCGTTCAGCTCAAGTCGAGAGTTAGCGACGCGGACATCCGCCTGATGCACTTCAATCAGATTGAACTCATTGAAATCGCCTTCAATCGGAGTCTTGCCGCCACCGTATCGTAAAATGGAATGATCAATACTGCCTGACGAAGTGGCGTTGAAGAAAAAGCCACCCCAGTCGCCAGCCGCTGCACCCTTGGTTGCTGCGTTGTTTGTGGTGTCAAACGTCCCGCCAATTCCGACTTCGTCGTCCAATGTCGACGTAATCACAACCGGCCGTTCCGCCGTGCCCTCCGCGATGATGTTGGAATTGCCAAGCATCGCTTCGACGCGAGATCCACCCATCTTGACCACGACGCCGGGATCAATCGCCAAACGCCCGCTCAGGCGAGCGACGCCATCCAGCGGCCCTCCTGGATTTCCCGTAATGGCCAGATTCTCGGTGATAACGTGCACGATATCGTTGTCGTTAAATCGAGCTCCGACATCCAGTGTATCAACTGGCTTACCCAGATCGGTCTTGATGCGAACGAACAGGCCGTTGATCGTGTTGTCCGTGAGAGTGTTTCGATAGATCTCAGGGCCAATGCGATTTCCGGAATCGTCGAATGAATTGGGATTCGCTGAAATCGCCGCTTTTGCATTACTCGTCAAAGTGTTGTAAGTAATCGTCGGACGGGCCGAAACCAGATGAATTGGCGTAAAAATCTCGGGCACTGAATCGACATCCACCTGACCGCCGCCAAACGATATGTTGGCTTTGTTCACATAGTTCAGGAAAATCCCCTGAGCTTCATAGTCTGAATCGTCACGGAAAACGACACCGCCCCAATTACCGCGGGCTGCGGCCGGACCAACGCCGTTAGAATCTCCGCCGAGTGCGTCGTTCAGGTAAGACGTCAGATAAACAGGACGAGAAGGAACGCCCAGGATCTGGATTGCCCCGTTGCTGCGGTCAATTCCCTGAGCCGATGTCCCCGCGTCGATGTTTGCCGACTGCAACTTGAGCACGGCATCGGCATCGATCATCAAGGTGACGCCCTGCGGAACTTCCAGCGTACCGCCGTCTGGAAGGATCGCACTGCTTGCAGTCAATCCGATGACATAAGGCTTCGCATCCGTTGCCGTCAATTCATTTCCGTCCGTACCGCCGTTACCAACGACGCGCACAATTGAGCCTGCCGTCGTGGCCAGCAAGGCCACATCAATCTCGTTGTACGGCAGAGCCAGTGTTCCGTTTCCGCCATTGGCAGCCGCCTTATCGACGAAGATCGTATTGGCAGATTTGAAGTGGAATTCATACTCGCCACCGGCAAATCCATCTGCGTCACCGTCGAACTCACTGACAGGGGCCAACGGCGCCGTTGCCGCGTCAACGAATTTATTGCTGGCGCCGGAACCAAAGGTCAACCGCAGCTGATAGATCCCATCGGTCGTGCCGCCAAATCCCGTGTCAGAAATCGAGGGATCATAAACAATATTCCCGGTGCTGCTGACACCGATGTAATAATCTCCAGCCGCAAGTTCCAGCCCAATCAGAGCATCAGCGCTGTTGTAATTATCATTCTGGGACAACAGCTTTCCGGTGCCGTCGTACAGCCTCAGCACACCGTCCAACGGGCTGTTCTGTCGTTGAGCAAAGATCTCGGCCGTCAACTTACCAGGCGTTGGTAAATTGAACTTGTACATGTCGATATCGGTGCTGTCCGGGCGATCAATTCGCTGCAGATGCACAATGTCGTGGTCCGTTGGGAAGATTGGCTCACGGCCTGCTGTGCTGGCAGTAGGATCTTCTCCTTCACCCATCACAGAAACCAGGTCATAGGCATGATCCAGCCCGATTGCGTGACCGATTTCGTGCAGGGCCACACCAAACCATCCCCCACCGTACTCGCTCTTACCCCAGTCTGTGTTCGCATTCATGATCGCAAAAGACCCTGCGGATGCGAGGCCCGCAGCGGCGTTTGGTGGCATTGTTGGTGCGAAGGCTCGCAGGTCGCCTGTGATCACCTGAATGCCGCTGCTGGATGATTCCTGAGTAACGATGCCAGTCTTCTTGGACCAAATCTCGAAGATCTCTCGTGCTCGTTGCTTCTGATTCTCGGTGATGGCGTTGTGGAGAATGTTATTCTGAGGATCCACGCCATACACATCACCAAAGTAGTATTGCACCACTCGGATTCCATCAGGCGGTGCCAGACCAGCCCCAGAAGATCCAATGTGAGATTCGGCGGGAATTTCACGATGCCCCGGCTCGTCGTTGCCCCCTGGATACAGCGGCAGCGGAACAGTCTGAGTGTCAATCGCGGCGTTGACAAACTGTTTGCCGCCACCCAGAGTTCCAATATTCGTTGCAGTTCCGAAACTGGAATTAGCGTCCGGGGCAGTGAATGGTGTCGCGCTGACAACGTTCAGACGATAGGACCCTGTCGTGCTTCCTGCCGTCGCCGAAACTACGCCTGGAGTGTAGGTATTGTTGCCACTGGTGCTGATTCCGATGTAGTACGTTCCAGAGTTCAGAGACATGCTCAGAGTCTCAGCGACTCCGGCCGCTCCTGTGTTCTGCAGAGACACTTCCGTCCCCGTGTTATCAAACAATCGCAGAACAACATCATTGCCCGCTGCAGGAGTGACGACGACGTTGATGGTGCGAGTTGAGGTCAGGTTGAACTTGTAGAGATCAACATCCTTCGCCCCATCAGTCCCTCCAATTTCTCCATTGGCTTGAAACGTATTCTGCAGCAATGTGCCAATATCAATCGCCCCAGCCAACGTTTCCTGCTCGGAGTTTGAGCCAATTCTGAGTGCGTACGTACCCAGCGGAATGTCGGCGGCAAATGTCAGGACAGAGGTGTTGGAAACGTTGTCATAGACGACCGAAGACGGGATCAGCAGCGTATCATCCGTCGCGGACAGCGTATCGGCCGTGTTAATCAGGCGATAAAACGAAGGATTGTCGGCCGTGGCGCCGACAGTCGGATCCATGTTAAGGTCGTCTTCGTTGAAGTGCACAATGACCTGGTTCTTGCGTTGTACGAGGCCGCCGTCCGTCACCGTCAGCGCAGCAGGCGTGGCGAGGGTTCGCACAATTGTTGGCGTGAACGAGTTTCCTGCCAGTTTGACCTGAGAACCGGTGCCGGAAACCGTAACTCCAAAGCCTGCTCCGGAAATCTTCGTGCGAATCTGTGTAGCGACTGTGCTCGCAGTGTTGCCGGACGCAAAAGTGAAGGCAATGTCACTCGTCGCGGCAATGCCGCCCGTGCTGTTGAATTCGAAAACCTTAGTCACACCACCGACCGTGATTCTCAATGTGTCACCGTCGGTCAATTGCGCAACGTTCACCACATTGATGTTTTTGTCACGAAGCACCGGTTGTGGCACAACGCCCTCCACCAGCGCACCCAGATTCAGCCGGAAACTTCGATCAAGGTCAACACCCCCATTGAAGACTTCGTTACTCTGGTTCTTTAGCGGTGTCGCACCGGTTCCCTTGATTCTGATCCGGTACACATCGTCCGGAAGATCTTCGGCAAAACGAACAACCACCTCTTCGGGATGATCGCCAATCCCCACAAACCCAACCGTGACAGGAACGTCGCCGATGCCATTCAGGGTTCGATCAACGCCGCCCCGGGTGACCTGAATGCTGGAAGCGAGGTTCGCAGTACTAATCACCTGTCCGGGATTGAATTGCAGTGTCACCTCGCGAGGAGCCACATTGCGAGTTTCGCCTTCGATCAGAATATCACCCACATTAGGGCGAATGGCCACCAAAGTGGGGGCTGTCAACAGCGAACGAGTTTCAAGGTTCTCAGTAGCCTGGGAGGCCTGCTTCTGATTTAGGCGACGTTTGACAACACGAGGAGACTGAAGACGATTTCGAACAGCGGTCAACCAAGTGGAAATCAGCATTGCGTAAACCCTGAGAAAGACACTGAAAGTATCAACGAGTCAAAATGGTCATTTGTGCAGGCAGGCAGAAGTGTAACCGATGAGAGAGCCCTGAAACCAGAACTCTGCGCGCAGTTTGCCAACATGCATTCCTAGACGGGGATTTTCTCTTTACCAAACACCCCTGAGTCCAGAGAGAACCAGAAAATTTGCGATATTTGTTGCAAACAGACTTTGGCGTGGCTCCGCGCAGACCCCGATCCACGCTGGATAATGCTCTGTTCGGAACGGATGTGTTCGTTTCTACACAGTTATGAAAAACCTGCGGAATCTGCCGAATCGTCCGTTCGTACACGCTTGGCGAACTTTTCACTTTGTGTCGCTTACAACCCGGATGAAGCCGAAAACGTTGACTCTGCCGTGGTCACATGAACACATGATATTCGTGGTTCTAATTGGCAGGTTCGGTCTGCGTGAGCCATGAACGGGCTTAGGCGGACCCGGAGAATCTACTTTTCGCTTCCGAAATCAACATCGGCACGGGTGATGAAAATTCGTAATCATCGCATGTACGGATTGCGATTTCGCAATGGTGTCATACCGCACAACTTAGATGAGTTTCGTGAGATTCGATCTACGCGAGTCGTCCTGTAGACCGTACGATTTGCCGAATCGGGATTTCGGCGAATCGAGCACTCGGAAATTTCAGCTGTTTCGATTGGGTTTATGTTATGCGAATTGCCAGTACTCTGTTCCACTCGTTCAAGTCCGGTTTTATACCGTCTGCGGCTCGATTGTCGCGATGGCGAGCGATGGCGGACCAGATCCTCAAACAGTGTGAACCACTACGGAACATGTCCGATGAGGACCTTCTCACCTGCGGGCGAAGAGTTCGATGGGAGGCCAGAGCCGGCACATCGCTGGAAAAACTGCTGCCCGAGTCATTTGCACTCGTCCGCGAATCGGCTCGGAGAACACTGGGAATGGAACATTTTCAGGTTCAGATTATGGGGGCGATTGCGATGTTTGAAGGTCACATCGCAGAAATGCAGACCGGTGAAGGAAAAACACTGACTGCCACCATGACATCGTTTCTGCGAGCACTTCCTGGCCAGGGTTGTCATGTCGTGACCGTTAACGACTACCTTGCAAAACGCGACGCCGAGCAAATGGGTCCCGTCCATGTTCGACTAGGACTCACGGTCGGAAAGATTCTTGAGCAGATGGAGCCTGACGAGCGCCGCACCAACTATGCCTCAGATATTACGTATGGCACCAGCAAAGAAATGGGATTCGATTTTCTGCGGGATCGCCTGCGAAAAGGCGCAAGCCAGGAGGATGGCGGAGGGCAGCAGATTCGAAGATTTATCCGCACACTGCAGGGCGGCGAGGATCCTGTTCAAAGAGGCCACCACTTCGCTTTGGTCGACGAAGCGGACAGTATTCTGATCGACGAAGCTCGAACGCCGCTTATCATCGGATTGACACAACCCAACGACCCTTCGACGGTCAATCTTTTTCGCTGGAGTAATCGTGCCACGTTCCAGTTGGAGCCGCGAACGGATTATATGTACGAACCAGAACGACGTTCGGCCTGGCTGACGGACGTCGGTTGCCGCAAAGTCGTGCTGATGTCGAAGCCGTCCCTGCTGAGTTCGATGGATACAGAACGCATCTACGGTCAGGTCGAGAAAGCACTGACAGCCAAGCATGCGTTTGAGCGTGACCGTGACTACGTGATCGTCGAGAACAAAATCGTGATCGTTGATGAAGGCACGGGCCGAGTCATGGATGGACGAAAATGGCAGGACGGCCTGCATCAGGCAATCGAAGCCAAGGAATTGGTTCCGATCACGGCCGCAACCGGCGAAGCCGCACGCATCACCGTTCAGAGCTTTTTCCGACAGTACACTCATCTGGCAGGTATGACGGGAACAGGGATTCCGGCGAAAGCGGAATTGAAAAAAACGTATCGACTGAAGGTGACGAAGCTCCCAACCAACAAAAAGTGTATCCGCAAAGCCAGGCCGTACCGTGTCTTCAAGACTCAGGAAGCAAAACGCGATGCGATTGTGGCGGAAATTCAGAGACTGATCAAAGCCGGGCGATCGATTCTCGTCGGGACGCCGTCGGTGGATGCTTCCGAGGCTCTGGGCTTGTTATTAAAAGATAAAAAAGTGCCTCATCAGATTCTGAACGCCAAATACCACGAGCAGGAAGCCGAAATCGTCTCCGGGGCTGGATACCCCGGCAAAGTGACCATTGCGACGAATATGGCTGGCCGCGGCACTGACATCATTCTCGAGGAAGAAGTCCGGAAGGCCGGCGGACTTCACGTCATTGCCACGGAAATGCACAGTTCAAAGCGTATCGACCGTCAGCTTGTGGGTCGTTCAGCTCGGCAGGGTGACCCGGGCAGTTATCAGTTCTTTTTATCGCTGGAAGATGAACTGCTTCGTTGCAGGGAACCCAGGGAAATCCAGCGGAAACAGCGTTCTGCGATGGCCAACCGTGAGGGAGAATTGAGTCGATCGTGGGTTCGCTATTTTTCGCGAGTTCAGCATTTCCTCGAAAAAACGCATCGCAAGCAACGAAAGCACCTGCTTAAACAGGAACGTCATCGGCTGGAACAATACGAGAACATGGGACTTGACCCCTACCTCGAATTGACGGAATCCTGATTCTTCGTTTCCATGATTCCTCCGAATTTGGACCGTCCCGAAACTCCTCCGAGAACATACTAAAAAAGACGCCGCTGATGTCTTGGGATGTGAACAATTCTTTTGGGGAAATTGACCAGTGAAGAACACGAAGATTCTCAATGTTTGTAGTGAAAAATCTCACTATTGAGGTTGAATTCGTTCTTGGAATGTTGTTAACACTTGATTGCACATAACCATTGCAGGATAGCACGCCTGTGTGGCATCAGCTTTTCCTGGAAACTGCGGTTTGACTGTAACTCCTTCTTTTCTGGATTGCTTATTCATTTGCAAATGATTGGCATGCTGGTTGCTCAACGGGCTGCACATGCCCACGAAGGGAGATTCAGTCGCCACTGAAGATTAACTGGCGACTTCAGTGAAGCTTGGCGTTACCTGTTTGCAGACCTTTTCTGCAGCAGTTGCTCTCAGTGTATGACTCGTTCTTTTTTAGGAGAGTGTTATGAGGGTTCGTCGTCGCGGATTTACGTTGATCGAATTGTTGGTTGTGATCGCAATCATCGCGATTCTTATCGCTTTGCTGTTGCCGGCGGTGCAACAGGCTCGTGAGGCAGCTCGCCGAACTCAGTGCAAGAATAATCTCAAGCAGATTGGATTAGCTTTGCATAATTATCATGACACCCACACGAAGTTTCCGCCATCACGGCTCAATGTCGGAATGGTGGGTTGGGGTGGCCCGGCTCAGGGTGGCCCGGCAAAATACACCAACGCAAGTGGCTGGACGATGTTGTTGCCTTTCTTCGAACAGGCAAATCTTTATGCCGCCTACAAACCGAACGAAGCGGCAAGTTGGTCCTACGTGTACGGGGCCTATGCGCCGTCGGACGTGGCGGGCAATCCTGACAATAATTACAACGTCGTGAAGACGAAACTGGCGGGGTTACTGTGTCCCACTGATTCCAACAATGATTATTTTTACACCAGCAGCAACCAGTATTACTCCGTCAGTGCCGCAAACCCCGGCGGGGCCCGAACAAACTACGACTTCAACGTCTGGTACGGAGAATACTATTACCAGGGATACAGCCTGAAGGATCAGCTGATGGATCCAACGAACACGTTTTCTCAGCGTGCGATGTTTGGATCGAGCTGGTCGATCGACATTGCCGCTGTCAGAGATGGCACGAGCAATACTGTGGCTGTGAGCGAAACAATTCGTGAGGTGTGGAATGGAGTGCCACCGGCATGGGGTCATGCAGGTCATGTGCAGGTCGGAGTGGATCTCGCGTGGTATCCAATCAATTGCTGGGTTTACAACAATAACGACCCCGCCTATCTGTACATGAAAAAAATTGGCCGTCTTGCCAATTGGGCGACTGCGGGAAGTTTACACACCGGTGGTTCTCAGGTCCTCCTTGCGGACGGTTCGGTAAGATTCTTGTCGGAAAATATTGATACAACGACTCGGCAGAATCTGCATTATCGAGCGGATGGGCGAGTTCTGGGAGAGTTCTAGAGTCTGTGCCGGAATTTTTTCGGAGAGCCGGATTCGAAAGAATTCGGCTCTCTCACTTGGCATCATCAAGCTTGAGAAGCTCTCGCGTTCAAATGCGGTTACTGTCGTGGTGTTGTTGTTCGTTCTAAAAGGAGTTGATCTGCCGTGTATAGATTATGGGCTCTTGGCCTGTTGATG
Organism: Planctomycetota bacterium; assembly: GCA_031424595.1. Taxonomy (GTDB): domain Bacteria; phylum Planctomycetota; class Planctomycetia; order Planctomycetales; family Planctomycetaceae; genus SXXK01. The sequence continues at coordinate 563 of JANPHT010000224.1, read as the reverse complement.
GTTTGCCTGACTGCTGGATGTGGCAGTGACAAACGGCCAGCACCGAAAGACAGCGTGACTGTTTCCGGTGTGGTGACCCTTGATGGTAAGCCGCTTGAAAAAGCGACTGTTCGATTTGTGCCAACTTCGGAATCGGATCAAGGCTACGGAGGCAGCGGAGTGACTGACTCCGTCGGGAAGTATGAATTGAGTTCGCTCGTTGAAGAAAAGGTGGTTGTCGGTACGCCACCAGGAAAATATCGGGTTGTGGTCACAAAGTTGGTCAAGCCGGATGGCACTGTGGCAGATCCGATGGAACCTCCCATGATGTCGGCCGCGAGGGAATCCATCCCGTTGAAGTACTCCGACTATGGTCAATCAAAACTTGATGCCACTGTGGCAACGACCGGTGGGACATTCAATTTTGATCTGAAGAGCAAGTAGGTTTTTGCAGACGACGCGACCGGTTGACAGGTTCGCATCAGGCAATTAATCAACCGGCCTGCGTTAGTGTCGTTGATTGAGTCGTTTAACCCGTGGCCGACAGGCCAGGTCGTTCGAAAACCCTGGCCTTTCGGCCACGG
>JANPHT010000223.1:0-2826 GCA_031424595.1 Planctomycetota bacterium | reverse complement strand
TGAGTCGCAAGACCGCTTGCCACGGGGGTTTCGCATGTTTTTTCACATTTGCACGCAACTAACACCTTGCGACCGCCAGATTGATAGGCCAGCAACCGCTGCGACAGAAGAGTATCTCTGATGACCCAGGCCACAACATCTCCTCTGCAACTCAATGGTGTTGAGATTATCGACACATTCGCAGAAGCATTTCCCATCAAAGCCGCTCGGCTGCTGATCACCGCCGATAGCGATCGCTGGGCAAGAACGGCCGCGACCGTGATGTGCGGCAATGCCACCAGCGTGATTGCTTGTGACATGGAAGCCGCGATCGAACGCACTCTCTCGGAGGAAGAAACGCCGGATGGACGTCCTGGCGTCGCTGTGCTGGTCTTTGGATTCAGTACCGACGCCCTTGGGAAAGCTTTGCAGGGCCGCGTCGGTCAATGCATTCTGACCTGTCCAACCACCGCGTGCTACAACGGCATCCTGGATTGTCCGAAGGAAAAACAGATCCGCATCGGAGGTGGCATTCGTTATTTTGGCGATGGGTTTCAGGTTGCTAAAAAGTTCGACAATCGCCGCTACTGGCGAATTCCGACCATGGATGGTGAATTCGTCTGTGAAGACTATTTCGGAACGATCACGGGAGTCGCCGGTGGTAACCTTTTAATCTGTGGGACGAATTCGGCGGCTGCCTTAATCGCTGCCGAAGCGGCCGTAGACGCGATTGGAAAAGGTGTCGATGTGGCATTGCCGTTTCCCGGTGGCATTGTTCGGTCGGGAAGCAAAGTTGGTTCGCGATATCCAAAGTTGAAGGCCAGCACCAATGACGCTTACTGCCCGACTCTGCGAGGCCTGACAAAAACAGAACTGCCGGCCAACTGCCATGCGGTGTACGAAATTGTGATTGACGGTTTATCGTTTGAAGCTGTCCAGGCAGCGATGAAACGTGGCCTTCATGCAGCCGCAGCATCTGACAATGTCGTGCGGATTACTGCGGGTAATTATGGGGGCAAGCTTGGGAAACATCATTTTCACTTGAAAGATCTATTGTCTTCTTGACGAGAAGGTTGCAGCATCGTTCGCTTAAAGCCCGACAGCTTGTCGTTCAACGATTCAGAGTCTTCCCATGTCCGATCAGGAACAATTCCTCGACGTCATTGATCGCGACGAAGCCGAACGACGATTTCGAGCTGTGCTGAATCTGCAACCGCTCGGCGTTGAGAGAATCCTTGTGCGTGAATCACTGGGACGAGTTCTGGCTGACAACATCCTTGCGAAGGTTGATGTCCCATCGTTCGACCGATCGAACTTTGATGGCTATGCCGTTCAGGCGAATGATACGTTTGGCGTCAGCGAGATGGCTCCTCGTACTATCGAGCTGTTGGCGCACTCTCTGGAAGCAGGGATCGCCCCCACGATGCCGCTTCGGCCAGGTGAGGCCATTGCCATTTCTACTGGTGGTATGCTGCCGCGAGGCGCTGATGCGGTACTGATGGTCGAGCATGCCGAAGAACGTGATGGAAAGGTCTACATTCGTCGCGCTGTTACGCCGGGGTTTGGAATCTCCTTTGCCGGAACTGATATTTCCGTCGGCGAAGCCGTGCTGAGAGCCGGCAGCGTCATGACCAGTCGTGAAACCGGAGTGCTCGCGGCGCTCGGTGAAGAATATGTCGATGTGTGGCGTCAGCCGAAAGTGGCGATCATCTCCACAGGAAACGAAATCATCGCCCCAGGCCAGCCTATGCAGCCAGCGGCGGTGTACGATTCAAATTCGCAGGTGCTGGCCGATGCTGTGCAGGAACAAGGCGGAGTTCCGATGTTCGGCGGCATCGTTCGCGACAATGTCGACGAACTTCGGTCAGCCGTAATAAATGCACTGACGCTCTGCGATGTAGTTCTGCTCTCGGGCGGAACCAGCAAAGGCAAAGGTGATCTCTGCTACCGCGTCGTCGCAGAATTCAATGATCCTGGTATCGTTGTTCATGGAGTCGCTCTGAAACCAGGGAAACCGATCTGCATGGCGGTGACCGGTGCAAAGCCGGTTGTGATCCTTCCGGGCTTTCCAACATCGGCGATCTTTACGTTTCACGAATTCGTGGCCCCCGTGATTCGCCTGATGGCTGGACGGCAACCAGAATCTCATGAAACCGTGACCGCGTTTCTGGCGACTCGAACCAACTCTGAGATCGGGCGAACAGAATACCTGCTGGTTGGCCTGGTTCAAGGAGACCACGGACTGTCCGCCTTTCCAATGGGCAAAGGATCGGGTTCTGTAACTTCGTTCAGCCGCGCGGATGGATTTATCACGATTCCTCGTCACACGGAAATCATCGGTGTCGGTGAACGCGTTCAGGTCCGGCTTATTGGCCGTGGTTTGCAGCTTGCCGAACTTGTTGTGATCGGAAGTCATTGCGTCGGGCTCGACTGGTTGCTGACGCAACTTCAGCGGCGAGGGATCACGTCCAAACTCCTGACCGTTGGCAGTTCGGCTGGCTTGATAGCGGCGAAACGCGGCGAATGCGATATTGCGGGAATTCATCTGCTCGATCCGGAGTCGGGAATCTACAACTCTAAGTTTCTGGATGACTCCGTCACACTCATCGATGGCTACCGACGATCGCAGGGTATCCTGCATCGTCGTGGAGATGTTCGATTCGAAGGACGCTCTGCCGAAGCGATCGTGGCGATGGCGGTGCATGATTCATCCGTCGGCATGGTCAATCGCAATCAAGGCAGCGGCACACGAGTACTGATCGACCGGCTTCTGGCTGGTGCGCGTCCCAGCGGTTATGCCGTACAACCGAGCAATCACAGTGCGGTGGCGGCTGCCATCGTCCAGCA
>JANPHT010000222.1:0-4479 GCA_031424595.1 Planctomycetota bacterium | reverse complement strand
TTGACTCGCGAAGTTCCCGGTCGCCGCATCAATCTGGCATTGCCTGCTGAAAGCCTGTTGATAGAAAAATGCGACGGCAGTGTTCCACACACCGGCGGTAAGCGATTCGAAAAAGGCAGCGAGCACTACAATACCGTTCTGCGCTGGCTTGAAGCTGGAGCGCCTAACGATCCTGGCCCGGTACCAAATGTCGTCTCGCTGGAACTGTTCCCAAAGAATGCTGTCATGGATGGTGAGGGGACCACTCAAAGGTTGACGGTTCGTGCAAAGTATTCAGACGGCACGGATCGGGATGTGACTACGTTGGCGTTCTTCAGTTCAAACAACGAGACCAGTGCCGAAATCGCTCAGACTGGAAATGTGACAGCCCACGCTCGTGGTGAAGCCTTCATCATGGCTCGTTTCGAAACCCATACCGTGGGATCTCAATTCATCATCCTGCCTAAGGGGCTTCAGTACGAAGATCCAAAGACTCCCGAGTTCAACTATATCGACATGTTGAATCACGCCAAACTTCGGAAGCTGCGAATCGTTCCGTCAGAGGTTTGCAGCGACGAGGAATTCATGCGGCGAGTGTTCGTTGACATCACGGGAACGATGCCGACCGTTGAAGACCACGATCTATTCGTGGCTGATGCCGATCCGCTGAAACGTGAGAAACTTGTCGATCAACTGCTGCAGCGCAAAGAGTTTGTGGATATCTGGGTCATGAAATGGGCTGAACTCCTGCAGGTACGCACGATTGCCAACCGTGTTGAGAAGAAGCCCATGCTGGCTTACTACAACTGGTTGAAAGAAAAGATTGCCAGCAACACACCGACCGACAAGATGGTGCAGGAGATTCTTGGATCACGTGGCGGCTCTTTTGCAAGTCCTGCAACGAACTACTATCAGACCGAAACCGAGACGCTGAAGACTGCCGAAAATGTGGCTCAGGTATTCATGGGCATGCGAATTCAGTGTGCTCAGTGCCACAACCATCCGTTCGATCGCTGGACGATGGACGACTACTATGGTTTTGCGGCCTTCTTCTCGCAGATCGGGCGAAAGCAGGGTGAGGATCCTCGAGAAACAATCATCTTCAATTCCGGCGGTGGCGAAGTGACGCATCTTGTCGGTGGCCGTGTCATGAAGCCAAAATTCCTTGGCGGTGCCGAGCCTGATCTTGCGGGTCGCGATCGTCGTGAAGCTCTGGCACAATGGCTGGCCTCTCCGGAGAACCCTTATTTTGCAAAGAACCTCGCGAACATCGTATGGTCTCATTTTTTTGGACGCGGCATCATCAATGAAGTGGATGACGTCCGCATCAGCAATCCAGCGGTGAATGGTGAATTGCTGGACGAGCTGGGCAAGAAGTTTACGGAATACAACTATGACTTCCGTAAACTTGTGCGGGATATTTGTACGTCGCGCACCTATCAACTATCAACAAAAACCAATGAAACAAACAACTCAGACCATCGAAACTTTGCACATGCTGAGCTTCGGCGAATTCGAGCTGAAGTGATGCTGGATTGCATAAGTATTGTGACAACAACGCAGGATAAATTCCCGGGGTTGCCAGTTGGTGCCAGAGCCGTTCAAATCGCTGACGGAAATACGGCCACTTACTTTCTGACGACTTTCGGGCGAGCCAAACGCGAAACCGTTTGTTCCTGCGAAGTTAAAATGGAGCCTAATCTTTCTCAGGCGCTGCACTTGATTAATGGCGACACGACCAACTCAAAGATCCAACAGGGCGGTTTGATTGCGACTCGCCTGAAAGAAGGAAAAACTCCACCAGACATCATCTCTGAACTCTATTTGCGATGTTTCACCAGACGGCCCACGGAGCAGGAATTGGCCTCCCTTGTGACAATCGTTGCGGAACAACAAAACTCCCAGGAAGCGTTCGAGGACGTCTTCTGGTCTATGTTGAATTCCCGCGAGTTCCTTTTCAATCATTAATTTTCGTTGGCGTTTGCCTCGTTGATTCATTCGTGAAAGCTGTAAGGATCGTTAGAAGCGGATTTTTGCATCGCTTCTCCCGCCGATTGCGGGGCCGGTTATGGCGGTTGTTCTTACCAGTGAGCCCCACCTGCAAAGGATGGGGAAGCATTTTGGTGTGCGGCCCCTTTGAGGGCTTTTGAACTTCGGCAGGATTTGCCGAAGCTATCAATCTGCAAGTGTGTCCTTGGTTTATCATTACCGTAAAGTTGGATGAAACAGAAAATAGCTTAGGCCGGCTTTGGGATGCGTTCCTTGTCGGGTATTAGGCCAAAGTTACCATTGCGTAACGGAGTCTGAAAAATGAACCTCATAACTTCGATCACAGCTGGTTTGACAGTGTTGGCCCTGCAGATCTCGACCTCAGCATCTTTCGCGGAAGACAAGATCAATTTCGAGGATCATGTCAAGCCAATCCTCCGGGATAAGTGCCTGACTTGCCATAATACGAATAAGAAGAGTTCCGACCTCGATCTATCTTCGTATTCCTCGCTGATGCAGGGTGGTGCTTCGGGAGCTTCGGTGCAGCCAGGTGACTCGGGCGCAAGTTACATGTACAGCCTGATGTCACACCAAAGCGAACCGTTTATGCCGCCCAACGCGGATAAGCTTCCTGATGAAACGCTGGAGATTGTTCGGAAGTGGATCGAAGGCGGCGCGCCAGAGACAGCTTCCAGCAAAGTCATGCTGCCGAAAAAAAATAATGCCGCATTGAGCGTCAATGTTTCGGCAGGTGCCCGACCTGAGGGACCGGCTCCGATGCCGGATGTTTTGAACCTGGAACCGGTCGTCCACACGACAGCAACAACCGCTGTCTCGGCAATTGCTACAAACCCGTGGTCCAAGCTGGTCGCTGTCGCAGGACAGAAGCAGGTGGTTCTCTACCACTCGGAATCGATGGAGCCACTTGGCGTATTGCCGTTTCCAGAAGGCCTCGCACGCGTTTTGAAGTTTAGTCGTAATGGCGGATTGCTGCTTGCCGGAGGTGGCCGTGGTGCCTCGAAAGGGCTCTGCGTCGTTTGGGACGTCAAGACTGGTGAGCGAGTGATGACAGTCGGTGACGAGCTGGATGAAGTCCTTGCGGCTGACATCAGTGCGGATCAGACGCTGGTTGCATTGGGTGGGCCTCAGAAAGTGGTGCGCGTCTACAGCACGGCAACGGGCGAACTGGCCTATGAATGCAAAAAGCACACGGATTGGATTTATTCATTAGAATTCAGCCCTGATGGAGTGCTGCTTGGAACGGCTGACCGGAGTGGCGGACTTCTGGTTTGGGAGGCGCATACGGGCCGGGAATACTTAACTTTAACAGGCCACACGGGAGCCGTGCATTCGGTCTCCTGGCGTATTGACGGAAACGTTCTGGCCTCTGCCAGCGAAGACACCACGATTCGCCTTTGGGAAATGGAAAACGGCGGTCAGATTAAGTCGTGGGGCGCTCATGGCGGAGGCGTATTCTCCGTCGAGTTTTGTCGCGACGGTCGATTGGTTTCATCCGGTCGTGACCGCATCGCAAAACTTTGGGATCAGAATGGTGGAGCGCTTCTGAGTTTTGAAGCTTTTAACGATCTGGCACTGGAAGCGACTCACTGCGATGAGACCAATCGCGTGATTGCTGGGGATTACACTGGCGAAATCCGTGTTTGGAATGGAGCCGACGGGACACGGATTGGGCAATTGAGCACGAATCCTCCGACATTGGAGTCGCGGCTGGCGCAGGCACAGGCTGCGGTCACTCCTGCCACAGAGAAGGTGAGTGCTGCAGCGGGTGAGCATCAGGTGGCTGTGGTTGCTCAGACAGCGCAACAGCAAAAACTTGATGCCGCAAACGCTGTTTATGTGGCCGCCGAAAAGAAAATTACGGATCAAACAGCTGTTGTCACGGCTGAGGAGCAGAAGCTCGTACTTGATCAGACAAAAGAAAAGCAGTTGACGGACAGTATCGCTGCTCTTCAAAAAGCTATTCCGGAACTGAAGGCTGCGACAGAAAAATCATCGGCTGCGTCCGAGATGATGCAAGCCGACGAAGAGCTGAAAAAGGTTGTTGAGCAGCTAAAGGCTCAGGTTGTCGCCAGAGACGCGGATTTGAAAACCGCAGAAACTGATCTCGTTGCGACCAAAACGAACATCGTCAATGTGACGAACAACATCGCTGCTCAGAAGCAACAGTTGATCGTGGATCAGCAAGCGATGGTTGCGGCGAAGGGTGTTGTGGATGCGGAAACCATCGCACTTGCAACTGCCCAGCAGGCCACTGCTGCCAAAGAGCAGGCATTGGCGGTTGTGCAGCAGGAGCTTAATCGCGCAAATGGGCTCGTCTCCCGATGGCAGCAGTACGTGGCACTCCGAGATGAGTTGGCCGCTCTGGACGCGGTCCGCAGGAAGCGAGATGAGGTTCAGTTAGCATCGTTACAGGCTCAGGCCCAGTTGCAGGAAAAACAGCAGTTGATTGCTGCCGCCCAAAAGGTGGAACACTACGAAATCGCCGCCTAC
>JANPHT010000221.1:0-2693 GCA_031424595.1 Planctomycetota bacterium | reverse complement strand
CGTAAAGATCGGAAGGGTTTTTCCGCAGGTTATGAGTCGCTGGTAAGACACAGGAATAAGTCAATTCTGCGTCATGCAGGATTGCTCCTCCCCCGGAAAGTCGTCGCACCGTCGGCACGGAGAGAAATGGCGAAGCAGTCTGGCCGGATGATCCTTGAAAATATCCAACGGAGACTGTTGGGGTCGACCACCGATAAATGCGGATTACACTGACGTTTCTCCCTGCGCCGAGTTCGAGCAAAGCCGCATCCATGGCCATATTGAACTCTCCCGACATAGGGACCTTGTCCACAATGATTTCGGCGGAAGTAGGATCATTCGTCGATAAATTGAAGGCAGTTTGTTTCACCATTGCTGCATTTGCTTCGGCTGTTTGTTCAAGCACGGGCACGTAGTGCTCTGTCAATCTTAAATTGAGGTGTGCCCATGGCTATTCCAGTGCATGCCGGACAAAAGCACTGGCATAGCCAGTGGCACACAATCAGAAGTTCACATTTCCATTATTCCATGGCTGAAAATGCACTAAATCAAGGAGCCTGCCGGGGTTTTCGTTCGCTGCGAAATCCAAGCGGTGGCTGGATCCGTGGCAGATCCAGGCGAGTTCATGTTGCGATGAAAAAGGTAGAGAGAGCCCTCTCTCCACAACATCCTTTCACTGCGTCGGCTGAAATCATTCAGTTGAACATACGGTGATCTACTGCGGCTGTCCAGGCTTATCGACAGCATCATCATGACCATGATCGTGCGAAGAATCGCCCTGGCCTTTCCCCGGACTGTCAAGTTTGGCTGCTTTTTCTGAGTCAGTCAGCTCATCCCACTCCTCAAGGCAAGGAGGACAGCAGAATCCAACTTTCTTTCCGTTCCATTCCTTCACCAGAGAGGGATCGAGATCCCGGGCTTCGACTGGATTTCCCATGATCGGGCATGTGGAATTGACGATTTCAGCCGCAGCAATGCTGGAAGTCACGTCCACCGAGGTCTCCGAGCATCCTGCGTGGGCAAGGAGGGATAAGCCAAGAGCCACAGCGAAAAATCGACAAGAATTCATATTGATAGTCTCATCAGGAATTGCATTTCATGAACTTAAACGCGTCGGACAGCGAGTCGCGGATCACAAACAACTACGAAGTGCAGTTTGCAAGGGACCGTTGTGCACATTGGGCTGCACTTGGAAACCGCTCAACCTACAGAATTGATTTTTTCCTGTTGCGGGACTGTCGCTGTGATGGCCTTGAAGCAGAGAGTTGCCAGTGGCGGTACTGTAATAGAGATGCTCATGTTTCGACCATGAATGGATTCGTTTTTTGAGTAAACGCCTCCCTGGTTGCCGATCCCCGCGCCGCCGTACCAGCCTGCGTCACTGTTGAATATTTCTTTATAAAAACCGGGAAGCGGCACGCCAACTCGATATTTCTCCCGAGGTGCGGGAGTCAAATTGCTGATCACAACGACGACTTCTGAGCCATCGCGAGTTTGCCTTTGAAATGCAATCACTGCATTCGTCTGGTCGTCGCCCACGATCCACTGAAATCCCTCGGATACCACATCGCCGTCGTGCAATGCCGCTTCGTCTTTATAAAGCCTGTTGAGGTCACACATCATCCGACGAATGCCTTCATGCGTCTCGAACGTTCGCAAGACCCAGTCAACTTCGGCGTCATGATTCCATTCGGTCCATTGGCCGATTTCGGTGCTCATGAACTGCAGCTTCTTGCCTGGCGCCGTGAACTGTCCTGCAAGCAACAGACGTAGATTGGCAAATTTCTGCCAGGTATCGCCGGACATCTGAGAGAGAAGCGATTGTTTACCGTGTACCACTTCGTCGTGAGAAAGTGGCAGTACAAAATTCTCAGAGAATGCGTAAATGCTGCGGAACGTAAGATCATTCAGGTGATAGCTGCGAAAGATCGGATCCCTTCGCATGAAACGAAGCGTGTCGTTCATCCAGCCCATGTCCCATTTCATCGTGAAGCCAAGGCCGCCTGTGTAGCATGGGCGGGACACGCCGGGCCAGGCGGTGGACTCTTCCGCAATCGTCATTGTGCCGGGAAACTCGGCGTGCATCAGAGTATTGAATTGCCTGAGAAACTCTATGGCTTCCAGATTCTCTCGTCCGCCGTACTGGTTTGGGATCCACTGACCGGAATCACGCGAGTAATCCAGATACAGCATCGAAGCGACCGCATCGACTCGGATTCCGTCGATGTGATAAACGTCGCACCAGAATCTTGCACTGGAGGTCAGAAACTCAGAAACTTCCCGCCGACCGTAGTTGAAGATCAGTGTATTCCAGTCAGGATGAAAACCCAGGCGAGGGTCGGCATGTTCATAAAGGCAAGTGCCATCAAACATCGCCAGACCATGCACATCCGTCGGAAAGTGGCCTGGCACCCAGTCAATCAGAACGCCAAGACCACGCTGATGCATGTGATCAACGAAGTATTGAAAATCGTGAGGTGAGCCGAATCGTGACGTCGGCGCAAAGTAGCCGGTTGTTTGATACCCCCAGGATCCATCAAACGGATGTTCGGTGATCGGCATCAGCTGAATATGCGTGTAGCCAACCTCCACGGCATAATCGGCGAGGGAATGAGCCAGTTCGCGATAATTGAAAAACGTACGGCCATCACGAGGTCGCTTCCACGATCCTAAATGCACTTCATAGACGGAAACCGGCGCGCGGAGCCAGTCGG
>JANPHT010000220.1:0-16204 GCA_031424595.1 Planctomycetota bacterium | reverse complement strand
CTGCGAAGGCCACGGCGCGACGAAGCTGGAGATGGACTTTCTGGCCGATATCTGGATTCCCTGCACCGTCTGCGAAGGTCGGCGGTTTAACCACGAGACGCTGGAAGTGAAGTTTCGTGAACACAGTATTGCCGATGTGCTGGACCTGGATATTCGTGAAGCTGTGACATTGTTTGAGAGCTTTCCCAAAATCCAGCGAGTGTTGCAGACTCTTTGTGATGTGGGCCTCGATTATATGCAACTTGGTCAGGCGTCACCCACGCTTTCCGGCGGTGAGGCGCAGCGCGTGAAACTGGCTCGTGAATTGGGAAAACGATCAACGGGCAGGACTTTGTATTTGCTGGATGAGCCAACGACCGGGTTGCATTTCGCCGACGTGAAGAAGCTGATCGAGGTTCTGCAGGGCTTTGTCGAAGCTGGCAACACCGTGATCGTGATTGAACATAATCTTGACGTTATAAAATCGTCCGACTGGGTCATTGATATTGGTCCTGAAGGTGGTGCAGGCGGCGGTCGAATTGTTGTGGAGGGAACTCCGGAAGAAGTGGCGAAGGCTGATGCGTCTCATACTGGTATGGCATTGAGAACTGTGCTGCCGGAATTTAAAATGACGTCCGGTGAGCGGCTGAGTGTCATCCCCTCGCGGAGTACTCAGGCCGGAAGAAAAAAACAGGCCACTCATTCGCACTCGGGTCACTTGAGCCACTCAGTTCGGTCGTTATCCCGGGAGAGACAGCGTCAAACAGAAATCGTTTTCTCCAATGCGACCAGTATTCGCATCAGGGGAGCGAGTCAGCACAATCTCCAGTCCATCAATCTGGAAGTACCGCGCGAGAAGATGAGCGTTTTCTGTGGTCCGAGCGGCAGTGGGAAGACATCACTCGCGATGGACACGCTGTACGCCGAAGGGCAGCGGCGATATGTGGAATCGCTGTCGTCCTACGCTCGGCAGTTTCTTGGCCAAATGCCGAAGCCCCGTGTGGAAAGTATTCAGGGCCTGAGTCCGGCGATTGCCATCGAACAGAAGACTGTGGGTTCTACGCCGCGTTCCACCGTGGGCACCGTGACCGAAATCTACGACTATCTGCGAGTTCTGTACGCACGACTGGGCGTGATGTATTGTCCGAAGTGTGGCGTTCCTGCTGTGCAGCAGACGACGGACCAGATCGTTGAAAGCGTGATGAACCTTGCTGCAGGAGCAAAACTGCTCTTATTGGCTCCGCTGACTGTCGATCGATCGATGGCTTTTTCAAAGGTCTGGGATCGCCTTCGAGCTAATGGGTTTGCACGCGTTCGTGTCGATGGCACGACTTACGCAATTGATGACATCCCTGAAATTGATCATCGACGCACGCACACGGTGGCCGTCGTTGTGGATCGAGTGACTGTTGGCAAGTCTGCATCCGATCAGCAGGAGGCATCAGGGGACAACATCAAAGGTACTGAGCCAGGACAGATCGGGCGACAGGCTGGCCGCTCCCGCATCGCAGATTCCATTGAGGCCGCACTGGATCTCGGGAAAGGCGTGATTCACGTGGCGATCGCCGACTCGAAGAAAGACGAGCCCCAGTGGACGATCAATCGGTACAGTCTGCACCTGTCGTGTGCGAAGTGTCAGAGATCGTTTGAACGTCAGACGCCTCAGAAGTTCTCTTTCAACAGTCCGCTCGGATGGTGCCACGCGTGCGAAGGGCTGGGGACGGAATTCGGTGCGAATCAGGCGTTGCTGGTGACGAGTCCTGAGCGAACACTTCTGGACGGCGCGATCGGAGCCTGGCCGGATCCAAAAACGAATGCTCCATTCCGTATGATGCTTGATTCGATGGCCGCGACTTTCAGACTCCCGCTCGATGTGCCGTGGTATTTGTTGTCGCCTCAGCAACAGCGACTGGTGCTCTACGGTGATGAGAACACCTGGGTGGAAGTGGTTGCGGAAACTCCAGCGACCGACCGACGAGACTTCAGTCGTTTTCGCTTCAAATACAAAGGCCTCTACCCCGCCATCGAAGCTGCTTCACGACTGTCCTTCACCCATCGCAAGTCGTTAATCGACATGGCCGGTGAGCGAGATTGTTCGATGTGCAACGGAAGTCGCCTTGAAGCGGAAGCTTCGTCGATGCGAATGCGAAACGTGACGTTGCCGCAACTGTGTCGAATGCCGCTTTCGGAGGCACTGACGTTTCTAAGTGGACTGAAGCTCAACAAAGAAGAAAAGAAAGTTGCCGGTGATTTGCTCAACGAGTCCACTCATCGGCTGAACTTTCTGGTCGAAGTGGGGCTGGAGTATTTGACTCTCAATCGTTCGATGCCAACGCTTTCCGGAGGTGAGTCGCAGCGAATTCGGCTCGCCGGACAGGCTGGTCGATCGCTCACGGGTGTCTTGTACGTGCTCGATGAACCCACCATCGGACTTCATCCGCGCGACAACGGGCGTTTGCTGGTCGCACTTAAGCGACTACGCGATCTGGGCAATACGGTGCTGCTCGTCGAGCACGATCGTGAAGTGCTGGCCGCGGCGGATCGTCTTTTCGACTTCGGCCCCGGTGCCGGGCGATTGGGTGGCAGTGTCGTGGCTGAGGGAACGCCAGAGGAGATTAAGAAGAACAAGGCCTCCCTTACGGGGGGTTATCTTGGGTCAAGGTTGCAGATTCCCGTGCCGCTGGTTCGACGTGTGGTTGGATCTGTCGCAGATCCGCAATCGAGCGACGTACCTCCGATCGCCAACGCGCGGCAGAAAAAAACTGTCAAAAAGAAGTCGCAGTCCGTTAGTGGTCATTCCGGAGAATCCAGGTCCGTCGCTGCAAACAGCACGGACACTCGCGACTTTGGTCAGATCGGCTTGCAGTGGCTCGAACTTCTTGGTGCCTCACAGAACAATCTTCGCAACGTCGATCTGCGAATTCCACTGAAGACGTTCACGTGTATCACCGGTGTAAGTGGGTCGGGAAAGAGTTCATTGCTCATGAACACGCTGGCTCCGGCGGTGGCAAGACGCCTGAATTTGACTGCCGAAAAACCGGGTACGTTTCGAGAATTGAAGGGCGTTGAGCAACTTAGCAAGATCGTACTTGTCGATCAAAATCCAATCGGCACAACACCGGCCTCAAACCCTGCCACTTATGTGGGCATGTTCGACGAAATTCGTGAGTTATTCTGCCGTATGCCGGAGGCCAAGGTGCGAGGTTATCGGCCGGGTCGCTTCAGTTTCAATCGGGCTGGCGGTCGCTGTGAGGATTGCGAAGGCATGGGGCAGAAGAAGATCGAAATGCACTTCCTGCCTGACGTTTGGGTCGAGTGTCCGACATGTCGAGGTCGCAGGTTCAACGGCGAGACGCTGACCGTTAAATTCAACGACAGCAGCATTGCGGATGTGCTGGAAATGTCGATCAGCAAGGCTCTGGAACTTTTTTCGAACGTGCCGAAGATCCGCGCACCGCTGGCGACATTGGACGCGATTGGTCTGGGCTATCTGACTCTCGGCCAGTCCGCACCAACGCTCAGCGGAGGGGAAGCCCAACGCATCAAATTAGCCGCGGAATTGTGCAAGCCCAACAGAGGTCGTACGTTGTATCTGCTGGACGAACCGACCACCGGGCTGCACTTCGACGACATTTTGAAACTCCTGAGCGTGCTGAACAGCCTCGTGGAACAGGGCAACACGGTTGTTGTGATTGAACACAACCTGGACGTCATCAAGACAGCCGACTGGATTATTGATCTGGGCCCCGAAGCCGGATCAGGCGGTGGCCAAATTGTGGTTCAGGGAACGCCGGAGGATGTCGTGGCCTATGCCGCAGGCGCAGCGGTCCAGAATCGGCTGTCGTCAGGCCGCTCAAAAGCAATGAATGCCGATCAGAAGGAGAACGGGCTACGAAGCTGGACGGGCGAACTGCTCGCTCCGGTCCTTGCAGAATCCAAACGCGGCACGATCGAAACGTTCGATGCCGCAGCTGTCGCTGCCCGGCAGGCCGGTGACGTGAGTATCGAACAATTGGGTAAGTCCGCCAGGCTGCCGTGGGAAGTGGACGGACGAAAATGGCACATTCACGATCGAATCGCTCACACTGGTCAGTCATGTCGCTGGGATGGACAGGCGTTGCAGTTTGTGATCGAAGAACTCGAGCAGCACGACGAACTCGCCCCCATCAACTGGAACGATCGAGCCACTGTGGAAGTGCGAGCCGACAAGGGACTCGGATGGTTCCTGCATGCCCGAAGCGGCGCTGAGTGGCTGTTGTCGCTTTGTTTCCGCGTTAAGAAAGGTGAATTCACGACCGAAGATCTGGATGCCAGACTGGGTCTGATTCCACTGGACGATCTGGAAGAAATCCCGGTCTATGGCCGCGAGCCGCGGGTCAAAGCGAGAGATCTGAAGACTGCGTGGCAGGAAGTGACGATCAAGGTCTGGAAGAAATCTGAAATCGACACGCCTGCGTTCAGGAAATTCCTGACCCAGGCACTGGCCAGTTATCTGAAACTTTCCAAAGTGGAATCGGCGAATCCGGAAGACCTGATGCCGTGGAAGCAGCTTGGTCGCAAATGGCATTTGATGCGCAAGGGCCTGCCTGGCAGCGGTCGAGTTCCGTGGGAGTTCGGCTTGCTGGAAAAGTTGCTGCCAGTGGTGGAAGAGGCGTGCAGCCACTGTGAAGTCGACTATGGCATCCGTAGTAAGATCAATTGGACTCGCAGGAGTGATGGGAAAACGATTGCTGAACTTCATACCAAGCGATCCGACGGAGTTGATCTCGTCGTTTACGCGCCGGCGGGAAAGATCACGATTGGTGCCATAGCGACCCTGGGAGCATCGCAGGAAGTGGAACCATACAAGGGCGAACTTGATCAGATCCGGATCCGATTTGAGACCTCAATCCAGGTCCCAGTTGACAGCCTGCGTGAGTTTCTTAAGAAAGTGGTTTCACTGATGGAACTATAATACCTGTGTTTTTATCGGCGGTGTGGGTTGGCTTTCATTGAGACATCTGCGATCCGCAGGCGACTGATTTGCAACGAGAGCTTCCCATGCACTACTCTGCCAGACCCTGAAGGCTTACGCAGCCTTTCTCATAGACCATTTTCTAAAAAGAGAAACTGTCGCATGGCTAATCCTGGTGCAGTCTCGTTGCGGCCACTTGTTTTTTTGTCTGTTCTGATGTTCGCCTCGATCGTTGGGCGAGCGGAACGTTACCGAGTCTTTCTTGGCACGTACACCAGCGGCGACAGCATCAGCAAGGGTGTTTATAGTTGTGAATTTGACACCGGAACGGGCAAGCTCACAGAACCCATACTGGCGGCCGAGTTAACTAACCCGTCGTTTCTGGCCATTCATCCCGGCGGCAAAGTTGTGTATGCAGTCAACGAGGTGAGTGAAGGGCCCGGTCGCGGTAATGGTGCCGTGACGGCGCTGAAGGTCAACGGTGACGGGACGTTAACAAAAATCAATCATCAGCCGTCCGAAGGTGGTGCCCCTTGCCATTGTAATGTTGATGCCACGGGGACCAATTTGTTGATTGCAAATTATGGTGGCGGCAATGTGGCGGTTTACCCAATTGCCGAAGATGGCTCTCTCAAGCCAATATCCTGCAACATCCAGCACGAAGGGAGCAGCATCGACACGGGTCGCCAAAAAACTCCGCACGCACATTCCATCAATCTGAGCAGCGACAATCGATTTGCCTACGCAGCAGATCTTGGCATCGACAAGATCATGATCTACGACTTCGATCCCAAACAGCACAGGCTAGTGCCGGCGAAGCAGCCTGCGGTTCTTGTCACGCCCGGAGGAGGGCCTCGACACTTTTCCATTCATCCTTCCGGCAAGTTTGCGTACACGAACAACGAAATGACTCTCGTGGTGACAGGATTCAGTAGGAATCCGGATGATGGCAGCTTGCACGCAATCCAGGAAATCTCGACGATTCCAGCAGGGTTCGATGGTCGCAAGAGCACTGCCGAGTGTTTGACTCATCCGAGCGGAAAGTTTCTTTACGTCAGCAATCGTGGTCATGAAACAATCACGGCGTTTACAATTGATCAGGAAACGGGACTGCTCACTTATGTTGAGAACGAGCCAACAGGCGGCAAGGAACCTAGAAATTTCTTTATTGAACCGAATGGCAAGTGGTTGTTGGCGGAGAATCAGAATTCCGATTCAGTATTTGTGTTTTCAATTGATCCTGACACCGGCGAATTAGCACCGACTGGCAATTCCATCACGATAGGCCGGCCGGTCTGCATTCGCATGGTGAAAATGTAATATGTTTCGGCCACTCTGCGACCTGTTGAACAAACATTGCAAGCGGGCGGCCAGCAGACTGTAATGAGACAGGTGAGAGCCGTTTGATTCCGACGTTCTTGTTGAAGGAGATTCGAATGAACGACAGTCCAGAGGATTTTCCGCTGGTGGAGAGATTTCACAAGGCCGAGCATCTTGCCAGAGAACTGAGCGAACACCTGAGGCAAGCATTTTTGCCGAAGCTCACAGATTTGCGACAGGCAAGCAAGGTCACGGATGCTGAGGAAGTGACCGACCAGACGATGCTTGTGAAAATGACGGCTGTACTCAACGCTGAAGATTTTGCTTCGGGGATTTTTGATAAGCTGCTGAAGTACTTGAGAAGCATTGAGCGAGAGACAAAACAGATCCTGGGCGTCACGGACTAGCCGATTTATGCAATCGTGGCAAAAGGGATTCATTAAGCCGGTGGCGGGCACGGTGAATGTGTTGCGATTTTAGGCCTTCCGTAGCAATGCTGGCACCGACGGTCGGAAAGAAAACGAGGAGCAAAATCCAGATCTGAGTCTCGTGCCTCGATTCTCGGAACATTTGCCGTTGCTCAGCGTTTCCTGCATCACGTTTCTCGATTCGAACCCGTTCTGATCTATGACCATTCCAGATTTTTTTGTTCCATCAGCTGCACTCTCCGGATGTATCGCGATCGGTAATTTCGATGGTGTGCACCGTGGGCATGTCAGCATGCTGCAGTCCCTTCGAGAACTCGCTGACCAAACTGAAAGTCGGTCAGTTGCTGTCACTTTTGATCCGCATCCCATTGCCATTCTGCGTCCGGAATTCACGCCTCCCGTTCTTACGACGATCAGGGAGCGACTGTCGCTACTGAAGCAGCATGGAGCCGACGAGGTGGTTGTCCTTCCCGTCAGCGAAGCACTTCTCGAGATGTCGGCGCAGCAGTTTTTCACTGACGTCGTTGTCGGCCAGTTTCGGGCGAAAGGAATCGTCGAAGGACCGAATTTCCATTTTGGAAAAGACAGGCGAGGCGATGTGACGCTTTTGCAGGCAATGTGTCAGGGGAGCCAAATCTCCTGTCGAATTGCGGAGTCAGTTTCCTGCGATGGTGAGATGATTTCTTCCAGCCGAATTCGGGAGTTACTCTGCAGTCGTGCGATGTCTGAAGCGGTCCGATTATTGGGACATCCTTATCGACTTACCGGCTTTGTTCGAAAAGGAGCAGGTCGAGGCCGAACGATTGGTTTTCCAACCGCAAATCTTTCTGATATTCCCACGCTACTGCCAGCGCATGGAGTTTACGCGGGGATCACGCATTTGGAGGGACTCGCATTTCCTGTTGCTGTCAGCATTGGTCCAAATCCAACGTTCGGTGAACATCGTGAGAAGATTGAATGCCATGTCGATGGATTCTCGGGCGATCTTTACGAAAGGGAATTCTCCATTGATCTTCTCAGTGAAGTGAGGGCTCTTCAGGCATTTTCGTCGGTTGAGTCGCTCAGACAACAGATTCAAGCCGACGTAGACAGCTGTCGAAAAATCGCCAATACGTGGTGTGCCCGCCGTTGATGCCTCAGATTCCCTTCATGCGTCGGATCATCGTAAGCATGTCATTGGGCCACTGCGATTTGTAGTCGTGCATTTCTTGCGTCACTGGATGAACAAAGCCCAGTTCCGCGGCATGAAGTGCCAGCCGCGGCGCGGCGCTCTTGTCTGGAATTGGCGGGTTTCCGAAGGGACCTCGGTATTTGACATCGCCGCAGATGGGCCGCGCAAGCTCCGCCAGATGAATGCGGATTTGATTGGTACGGCCTGTTTCCAGACGGCATTCGAGTTCCGAGTATTCCCCAAGACGTCGCAAGGGCGAAATATGAGTAATCATGCGACGACCGTGACTGCCGTCCGGTGAACTTCCTCGCAGTCCGTCGCCGCGATCCCGGATCTGGCGAGTCGCGACAGTTTGCGGGCCAATCCATCCGGGGATGACGCACAAATAGCGCCGCAACGCATCGTGCGCTGCAAACTGCTCAATCAATGCGGCCTGGGCATTTTCGTTGCGAGCGAACACGAGGATTCCACTTGTCTCACGATCAATTCGGTGAACCGCCAGGAGTTCGTTTCCCGTGTTTCTGAGCTGCGGATCTTTTCGACGAGAAATCAGTCGTTGCAAACTTTCTTCCAGAGAGGGTTGACGATCCTTTCGCTCCTGTCGCCAATTCAGGTCACCCGGATGTCGCAAGGACAGCATTCCCGCTGGCTTTTCTGCCACCACAACATGAGCATCCACAAAAAGAATTTTGACATTTTCGTCTGTGGGAGGAGGTGGAAGTGGCTGCCCTCGGAGTTCAATCCGATCGCCCACGACGACTCGTCGTCCTTCATCAATGCAAAGGATGCCGTTGACAGAAATCCGACGTTCCGACATCTGCTTCCTTGCTGCGGACCATGTCAGATCCGGGACATGCTTGCGTAAGGAAGCCAGGACGGCCCCCATCGTTTCCGCTGTCACGCTGAATTGCTGAGGTAGAATGGGGTTCATTACTGTGGACGCTTCCAAAAACGAGACCGCTTCAATGTCCGAGGCAGATTAACACAATGACGCGAGGTTGACGACATTTTGATCTCTGAGCATCACAAACATCCAGCGTTCGTCACAGCGAGCAAATTGTGTACATTAAGTCTTAAACTTCAGAACCCTCTTTGTGTTGCGATACTGATTCAGAGCCGCGTTGGAAGGAATTGCCTTTCCCATCCGAGCGTGGCCTGCCATCGCAGGAATTGAAAATGACCAATTCGAATCAGACCTCAGTCACCGATTCTTCTCAAGGTCAATCCAAAGCGAAGCCCGAACGGTTTCACTGGAAGAGTGGGATTACAATCCTGGCACTTGCGATCAGTTCGACGATCGCAGCCAATCGTATGGCTCCCGACGACACGTCGCGCATGATTCGCACGTTTTATGGAATCGGCGCCGGCTACCTTGCCATGATGGTGTGGTGGCTTGTCTTTTCTGGATTCAGGCTCAGAACTCGCCTTGTGACACTGGTGATGGTCACGGTTCTGGGAGCAGGCACAATGGTGTTGAGTGTCAAAAAGGTCACATTTGAGGGCGATATGCGTCCTCATTTTCGGTTCATTTGGGACCCGCCGTCTCAGAGCGAACAGTCTCAGGAGTGGCTGGCAGAATACGCTCCCTCGCACGCCGCTCCCGTTGAAGATTCAGTAACTATCGAAGTGACCAACGCAGACTGGCCTCATTATTGCGGTTCAAACGGCGATCGAGTGATCGATGAGCCTGTCTGTTCGTTCGACTGGGAAACTAATCCTCCAAAGGAGCTCTGGCGACATCCTGTCGGCGATGCCTGGTCGTCGTTCGCGGTTGTCGGGACTCGACTTTTCACACAGGAACAACGTGGTCCCATGGAATGCGTCGTTTGTTACGACGCAGATTCCGGTCTCGAATTGTGGCGTCGGGAAGACGCGGCCAGGTACGACACGGCTCAAGGAGCCACTGGCCCCCGAGCGACACCCACAGTGACAGGCGAAGCGGTCTTTTCGTTGGGTGCGTCGGGAATACTTTGCGCTCTGAACCCCATCAGCGGTTCGCTTCTCTGGCAACGCAATATTTGCACCGATGCGGGTTCTGATATGGTTGAATGGGGTATGAGTGGTTCGCCGCTGATTTACGACCAGACGGTGATAGTGGATGCGGGTGGAAAACAGAACAAGGCCGTCATCGCGTACGATCGTAAATCGGGGGATGTTGTCTGGGCGTCCTGTAGCCACCAGGCAGGCTACACGTCGCCTCGCCTGGAGCACATTGGTGACTCGCTTCAGTTGCTTATTTTCCATGGAGATGGACTTGCCGGACTTGAACCTGCCACAGGAAAAAAGCTTTGGGAATATCCATGGACCAATCAATACAAGATCAACGTCGCGCAGCCCATGCGGTTTGGAACTGAGATCTTTATCAGCAGTGGCTACGACTCTGGCTGTGTTCTGCTGGATCCGGTCACGCTTTCCGATGGTAAGCCGCGAGAAGTGTGGCCGCCAAATAAGAATCTGAAGCTCAAGTTCAATGAAGCCGTGAAAGTGGGAGACCACGTTTATGGACTCGATGACGGCATTCTGGCATGTGTCAATGTTCGCACAGGGGAGCGAACATGGAAAGGCGGACGATATCGTTATGGCCAGATACTGCTATGGGCCGAAAAGCTGATCGTTCAGGCCGAGGCGGGATATGTCGCTGTTGTGGAGGCCAAACCGGAGCGTTTTACAGAAGTGGCTCGCCTCAATGCTCTGAATGACCGCACCTGGAACGTGCCAGTAGTTAACCGTGGGCGATTGTATGTTCGGAATGCAGCAGAAGCCGCCTGCTACCAATTACCAACGGCGACGCCTTAAAGACAGATCTGTTTTCAGCGGCAACGACAATATGTCCCCGCACTTGATTGCCAGCGATGGCCGGGCGAATCATCGCCATTTTAGTGACGCGTACTTCACTTGCTGAATGCGTCACTTGTGTCGAGCGTGTACTCTTCGCGGAACACTTTGCCGAAATCATAGACGCCGAAGAAATCCGTCAGTTGATCGTTCTGGGTCTTTCGCATTTCGCCCGCTTCGATTAACTCAAAGACAATTCTTCCGAAGTCATCCGTACCTTGAATTCCCCAGGTTTTGAAAACAGTGATCGACAACATTCCGAAGTGCTGCAGCCCAAGCAACCGGATACCATCGAGAAGTTCCGGCCCGCTGATGTGACCAGTGGCTTCCGCGGATCGATCTCTTCCCAGCTGTTCCTGGGTGAAACGAAGGGCTGAAAAGACGAACTTATAGGCGAGAGGATGGTAGGTCCGGGACGAAGATTGGTTTCTGACAGAGGTCATTTTTGAAACGATCCGGGGACGTTGAGGCCAAAAAACATCATCGGAATACGACGATGTTTGATTCTACAACAACCTGTGGAGCGAATGAAGCCCCGATTGTCGAATTTAATCATCGTCATCGGAGTCGCGTCGGGGCTTACTGCCTCGGGAAACCACGGTGACAATATCGGAAGAATCGGTCATGACTCGTCGGCCGTCTTCGTAGACGACAACCAGCTTCATGGCCAGCAATTCCTGCGACAAAACTCTTGCCGTTCCGTTTTTCGTAATAACTGTCGCGCCGATGGGCGGCAGTTCCTTACGGTTTTCTTCGTATGTGTCGTACTCATACCGCAGGCAGCATTTCAATCGTCCACATCGGCCCGAAATCTTGTTTGGGTCCAAAGTCGCCTTTTGCAGCTTCGCCATCTTCATGGAAACCGGTGGCATTTCCTGCAGATGCGTATTGCAACAAACGGGCTTGCCGCAATCTCCATAATCCGCCAGCAACTTTGCCTCGTCGCGGATGCCAATTTGACGCATTTCGATGCGTGTATTGAATTCCCGAGCCATCAGCTTCACAAGGTCACGAAAGTCGACTCGACTCTCGGAAAGATAATAGATAATCAGCCTTTCACCACCAAAAATCTGTTCGACGTCGATCACCTGCATCTGCATCGACCGTTCACGGATCATCGCGACGGTCTGCTGAAAGAAAGCCTTTTCCCGGTTCGAATTCTCCTGGCGGGACCGGCGATCCTCATCCGAGGCCGCTCGCAGAATTCTTCCGCCCGTGGCTTTTGCACTGCCAAGATACGTGGCCGTTTGTTTTGTCGCGGGGCAAAGAATAATTCCCCATTCAATTCCACGCTCTGATCGAACAACGACTTCATCATTTCGCGAAAATGTGACCTGTCTTTTTGCCTCAAAGTCGCCGAGCAGTCGCATCGTTCCGTAACGAACGACGTAGTGGGTGATTTCCTGCTCCGGTGCAAGTACTTCCGACATCGATGGCCTCAAAAACTGCGGTGCATTTCAGCTGCTCCACGAACTATAGAGGCACTTGACGGAATCTGGAACTCATTTGGACCTGCCAAAGCAGCGGCTGTCGGGATTTGGATGGAATCGCACTCTTGTTGAGGCAACTCTCTCGGGCACTCGAATCCCCTATAGCGAAGCTGTGGCTCTCATAAGTTCAAGGATGGTCGCGATATTCAGACAGCAATCCCTTCCAACCGCAGAAGCGTCTGCTTGTGCTTCAAGCCGCCACCATAACCCACAAGCTTGCCGCTGCTTCCAATAATTCGATGGCACGGGACAACGATGGCAATCGGGTTCTTGCCATTCGCAAGTCCTACCGCCCTCGAAGCTGCGGGATTTCCAACGGATTTCGCGATTTCGCCGTAACTGGACGTGCTTCCAAAGGGGACTCTGCAAAGCGCCGACCACACCAGATGCTGGAATTCGGTCCCCTGGGCAGCGAGTGCAAGTTCGAAAGACTTGAGCTGGCCGCGGAAATAAGCCTGCAATTGCTGAACGGGCTCACGGAGCTTCCGAGGACTCTGCTCCCAATCAACCGCCGGTTCGACTTCTCGCGAACTGAAATGCGTTGCTCCAAAGGCCACATGCCTTAGTCCCGAGTCGTCGCCCGCGACTAACAGTCGGCCCACCGGGGTTTCATCAATGTAAGCATAGAACATCGTAACAGCTCCGAGTTGCCTGGTTCTCGTGAGAATCATGCCGAATCATTGGAAAGCCATGTCAGGAAGCTTACAGTTCCCGCTGCCCGTTGAAAATGCAGCGCACGAATTCTCGCCTGTCCCCTCAAGTCAGCACAGAACGGCCCATGTCCCAGGAACATTCTACTCCCGAATCCCGTCAATCGGCCCTTGAACGTATTGAGCAGGTCAGCGACCTGCGATGGAAGAAATTCCCCGTTCTGGACGATGGTTTCGTGTGCCTTGTCGATGTAATGGGTGACGATAGCAGCGTCGTGCAGGCCGCCCGAGTCAGCTATGGAGAGGGGACCAGGAAGGTCAGCGACGATCGCACGCTGATTCGTTACCTGCTGCGGCATCGCCACACAACTCCGTTCGAAATGGCAGAAATTAAGTTCCTTGTACGAGTTCCAATGGACTGTTGGCGCCAATGGGTTCGGCATCGGACCGCCAATATCAATGAGTACAGCACGCGTTACTCCTTTGCCATCGATTCCGCTCAGGCGACGCCGGAAGATCAATGGCGAACTCAGGCAGAATCCAATCGCCAGGGAAGCGGAGATCCCCTGCCTCCAGAACTCGGGATAAAACTCAGCGCTGAAGAGAAGGAGCTTCAGGAACGGATTCGCCACGTTTACCAAAGTAGAATTGAATCCGGTGTTGCCCGGGAGCAGGCTCGTAAGGACCTTCCGTTGGCAACCTATACAGAGGCCTATTGGAAAATCGACCTGCATAACCTCCTGCATTTTCTCGCGCTGCGAATGGACAGCCATGCACAATTGGAAATTCGCAACTACGCGACCACAATTGGGGAGAAAATTGTCGCTCCGCTTTTCCCAATGGTCTGGGAAGCGTTTCTCGATTATCGCATGCAATCGATGTTTTTGACTCGACAGGATCGCGAAGTGATCCAGCGATTGACGGCCAGTGGTGCGGCAATGAAGAAGGCACCGCCCTATGCCAACGAAGAATTCCTGGCCGTTCAGGACCCAACGTGGGCTGCTCTGAATCGAAGCCGTGAGCGCGACGAATGCCGTTCCAAACTGGAGATGCTGGGGCTCTTGTCTGCAAATTGACGTATTGTCCCAGGTAACCTTTTAGCCTTGTCACCTTGATTGCAAGCAGCAAACCGTTTTATCAGCAGAACGGCTGGCCGCCGATGATGGCTTCGCCTCGAACCTTCATCACTCTTTGCAGTCGCCGGCCGTTCCTCTCAAACACAACGAAATTGACGCCCTAAATGCCATCTGACCTGACTCCAACGTCTCAATTCCGTCCAATGGCGGATTCACCGATGGGAGACCTGGCAATCCTTGCTGGTTCGGGCAATCCCGTCTTCGCGCAAAGGATTGCAGAGGCCCTGGGTGTCAAACTGGCGCCCTGTCAGGCGCAAATCTTCAGCGAAGGCAACGTGTTTGTCAGAGTCCTCGAGAACGTCCGTGGGCGAGACTGTTTTGTGATTCAGGGAGTTCATCGTCCGGTCAACGACAACTTCGTCGAGTTGCTGTTCTGGATCGATGCGCTCAAGCGTGCGAGTGCTTCGCAGGTGACTGCCGTCATCCCCTATTTCAGCTATGCCAAGGGCGATAAGAAGGACGAACCTCGTGTTTCTATTCGAGCTCGCGTCTGTGCCGATGCCATCGAAGCGGCCGGGGCGGATCGAGTGCTGACGATGGATCTGCACAGTCCACAGATTCAGGGATTCTTCAGCGTTCCCGTTGACCATTTGTATGCTCGATCGGTGATCTGTGATCACATCAAATCACTCAGTATTCCGACTCTTGTCATCTGCAGCCCCGATGTCGGGTTTGCAAAATCCGCGTCAGCCTTCGCAAATCTACTGGGTGTCCCCGTCGTAATCGGCAACAAGCAACGCAAAGATCACACCGAGCGTGCTCAGGTTCTGGAGGTCATTGGTTCTGTCGATGGCTGTAACGTCCTGATGGTCGATGATTTTACCATTACTGGCGGTTCGCTTGTCAGTATGGCGGATGTTCTGAAATCAAGAGGTGCTAAAGACATTTACGCGGCAGTCTCTCACGGTGTTCTTTCCAAAGGGGCCGTCGAACGCATCGAGAGGAGTGAAATTCGCCGCTTGTTTATCACTGATACAGTTGAGCCCGCTCTGGAGCCTCTGGGCGAAAAACTCGAAATCATCTCTGTGGCTCCGCTGTTTGCTCAGGCGATTCGATCGATCCACGATCGCACAAGTGTCAGCATGTTGTTTCCGGACATGAAAGCGTTGTAAGTCAGAAAAGTGCCGCCAGTAACCTGTGAAAGGCGGGCAGCAGTTTGAGTTCTTAATGGATTGATTTTTGAGTCTTGTTTCCCCACGGACCGCAGGCGTCTGTGTCTGGGCGTCAATGTCCGGGCGTCAAACCATTTGATCAGGGACGGCGATTGAAATGGAGAGTACGAACAGGACGATGGCATAAATGGATTTTCTGACGCTGCTGCTTTTCACAATTCACTCTTTCCTCTGCATACTGACCCATGACCGAAAAACTTTCCCCGATGATGGAACGCTACAAGGTCGTGAAGGCCGAGCATCCGGGGACAATTTTATTGTTTCGTATGGGCGATTTTTATGAACTATTCTACGAAGATGCTCAAAACGCCTCGCGAGTCCTTGGCCTGACACTGACCAGCCGCGACAAGAATTCTGAAAACCCCGTCCCCATGGCAGGGTTTCCGTATCATCAGCTCGACGGGTACCTGCAGAAACTGATCGTCGCCGGCTTTCGGGCTGCGATTTGCGATCAGGTTGAAGATCCAAAGAAGGCCAAGGGCCTTGTTCGCCGTGAAGTGACTCGAGTCGTGACGCCGGGAACTTTAACTGACGATCAAATGCTCGATCCCAGGCAAAGCAACTTCCTCGCTTGTGTCGCGCCATCGAAGACGACGATCGGACTTGCATGGCTGGAAGTCTCCACGGGCCGATTCCTGGTGACTGATCTGGAACCCTCCCAGTTGCAGGATGAATTGGCTCGAATTCGCCCAGCGGAATGTCTCATTCCTGAAAGTGCAGCCCAGGACGGACAGTTGCCAATGAGGCGTCCGGATCCCGGTTCGCTCGTCCTGACAACCCGGCCGGATTGGTGCTTCGCTCGCGAAGAAGCCAGGCGATTGCTCAACGAACACTTCGGCACCAAAACGCTGGAGGGTTTTGACGTGGACGACACGCCGGCCATCACCGCTGCCGGCGCGCTATTGGAATACGTGCGAGAAACGCAACGGACGGCACTGACTCATATTGTGAGACTCGAATCATGGCGACGCAGTCGGCATATGATTATCGACGAAGCCACTCGCCGGAGTCTGGAACTTGCCGTCACGATTCGGGATGGTCGCCGCGACTACACACTGCTTGGGGTGAT
>JANPHT010000219.1:0-2805 GCA_031424595.1 Planctomycetota bacterium | reverse complement strand
AGGAAACTAGACAAGTGGTATCTAATTGGATACGGCGCGCTTGCCCTTGCCAACCTGGCGTGGGTCCAAATTGCGAGAACAGCAGTGTGGGACCGCGTGGCGAGCCTGCTACTCCGATGAGAGATTTGGACAACGGTGATTTTTCTGGGGTGGGCACGTCACCTAACACAATCACTGGAGCGAACGCTCATTTCTGTCGTTCGGCCGATTGGCGCACAGCCATGCTTGGCTGCGCGGACGATGGTTCGCATCCAGCGCGGGGCGATCGCGAGCTCGCAGACTTTCATGCGCGAATAGCGGGTCTCAGTGCTTGACCAGCGTGACATCATGCTTGATTGCGCGAATGCAATGGTCAGGCAACGCGTCACCATGCTCGGTTGCGACTTGGTGTTTGTCCTATGCCATTGTTCGGTCCCGAAATTTTCTCGGCGTGTCTTGCAAATGCGTCGAGAGCCGTACGAAATCGAAACTGTAGTGACGGTTGTATTGCGCGGACGCTTGTGGCCGATGCGGAATGAAACACTAAATCAAACACTCATCGCCGAACAAAGATCGGGATAGGGGTCAGCCTTGCAGCTGAGCCCCTCCTACACCACCTCGCGTGCGGGTCCGCACCGGGCGGTTCATTTCCTTGCAGTCAGCTTCTGCCAGATTGTGAATAGATTGGCCAGTCCCTGTCCCTGGAGATAATCGAGCGACAGTGCCTCATGCACGGCCTGACTCGAAGACATCACCCACGGGCCTTCGCTGCTGATTCCATGAGTCACCGCTTCATCTTTGCGGATGCCGAGTTTCAGTAAGTTCTGAATCCGAATTCGCGGCTTGATCCTGCGTCTGACGCGATCACAGAACTCACCGAAGGAAGTGGTGAAATGGCCCTGCAATGTAGTCACTTCGATTTCGCTCCAAACTCGTTTTCTGGCCCGAGTGCTGGAATCGGTTTCGCCCTTCATCTGGTGTTATATACGCCTACATTGTTGATCACTCACTACTAACCAACCTGAGTTCGTTTCACACGTTCTTCGAGCGTACATTGGTCATATCGACGACCTGAAAATTTGGTCGTCCTTTATTGCTCCGTTAGTCGCAACCGATTTGTGAAACGGGAACTGTCTTGCACGCGTCGGTGGCGCACGCCGGACGCAGCAAACTCGTACTTTGCCGACGGGTTGAAGTTCTGGGCCACTTTAGACTTCAGTCTGCGGTCTTGAATGGTCGCCTGCAGCAAGGACACTCCCCGTCATGACCTTTGACAAGTGCAAGGAAAGCTGAGGGCTGAGGGATAGTCATGATCGCTCGAAACGCAAGTGGATCGCGATGAGCATAGTGGCGGTACGTGATGCCTCCGACAGCATGGCCGAGAATCTCGATCGAAGATTCAGGAATATGTTCGTCATAGTAGGTCGCACAAGTCTTGCGGAGATCCTTCAAGTGCCATGGCACCTGCTGTCCAGTCTCAATATCCAGCTTGGGGCGAAGACCAGCCAGCTGACAAAGCAAAACAAACGTTGCGTTGGGACGCGAGCTGCCCCCACGAAATACCGGGGCATTGGGTTCCGGAGATTGAGGCATGATATTGCGAAGGTGTTCGTGAACGACTCGGTTCATTGGGCGATAGAAAGACTTGCCAGTCTTGACTCTCCGGAAATAGATCCATCCCCAGCGGCATGAGTCCTTCTGACGTCCATCCGGCGCATGTTGATCCCACGTGATGTGTCGCCAGAGTATGGGCTCATGGATTGGTTTTGATTTCCAGATGGTCCCTGTGTCCAAGCCGTAGTTAAAGAACAGAGCTAAAGCACTTCGCCAATACCGTCCCACGGAAATGTTGTCGGTCCAGCCTCTCGGACGTTTCAGCTGATACGTCGCGAAGTAAAGGGTATTGATCTCTGATTTATTCAGGTAATGTCGGCCAGCAACGTCTCGCTGCTCCCTGGGCGGAGGAAAGCGAGGAAGTGTTTCCAGCAGGTCTTGCTCCCAGGCCCACGATAAGACAGCCCTCAGATTCTCTCTGGCTTTGTTGACTGTCCTTCCGGGATTCGTCCCGTCTTCTGCAACTGCCTGGTCATGAACCCAGTCGAGAAATTCTCTGATTTCTTTTCGTGTCAGTTGCTCTATGGGAATGGAGTGGCCCCATGTAATCCACTTTCTTACCGTCGCCGCATACTCATTGCGCGATCCGCGAGAAAGATTACGGGCTCGAGCATATGACGCAACTGCGTTCTGTAGAGTTGTTGACATTGGACATACTCCAATGCTGCCAGACTGCGGCCGTGCCTTCCTGGGTCACTGGCAACACTCAACTGCCTCCTGCTCGCTTCCTGCCGATTAGTAAGGGTAAAGATCGACGCTGATCATTCTGAGTGCTTCGGAAGGTGGCTGTCGAGGGAAGAGTTCAAAAATGGCAGTCAGTGATACCTTTCGCAGGCAGATCCCATGGTGGTCGTTACTGTCGAACCAGAAAATCACTAAATTCAGTGAACCAATTGATTCTGGCAGGCGTCTCCTACTGCACGTCAACTGGCAGGTGCCGGTTCAGTAGAACAGAGCTTTGGAGTTTTCTTTCAATGTGCTTCTTGCGGTCACGTGTCATTCGCACATCTCTGGGTACGGAGAGTTATGCCGATCAGTCGGCCCGTTTTCATAACGAAACGGCGCTTTCCAACCAGATTCTGCGCAAGTGACGCCTGGCCGCATTCGGAGACTAACTCCCGAGCCCGGTGTCACTTTGACATCGGGCTTTTTTCGTGGCGCGGTGTCCTCTGTGATCATGGGTCGGTAGCTGAGATGGATTAGCGGCGGACT
>JANPHT010000218.1:0-4729 GCA_031424595.1 Planctomycetota bacterium | reverse complement strand
AGCTCGACCATCCTGGTGTTGTGTCAATTCTGAGTATTGGCCAGGACCTGTCCGGCTGTCCGATCTATGCCATGAAGTTTATTTCAGGAGAAACTCTGTCAGTAAAAGTAACCAGTTTGCACCAGCAGTTTGCAAGGAGTGGGATTGCTGATCGGCGTAGCTTTGAGGTTCGGGTGATTCGCCCGCTGTTGTCGCGACTCATCTCTGTTTGTAACACGATTGCCTACGCTCACAGCCAGAACATCATTCATCGCGACATTAAGCCCGCGAATATCATGCTGGGCGAATTTGGTGCGACGTATGTCGTGGACTGGGGGCTCGCTCGCAGCACGGGACGTGTCGCGAAGTCTCAGCCTGCTGACTCAGCGAGATCGGTTAATTCGGGGGTCAGTTTGCAAACTGCGGAAACGGTTGTTCTGGGTGAATCGAAGACGACTGATGACGATGAGGCACTGCTGGCCTCGGACCAACTGACTCGCACCGGAGCTGTGGTCGGCACGCCGGCGTTCATGAGTCCCGAGCAGGCTTCGGGGCACGGAACAGCGGTGGGACCGACCTCTGATATTTACAGTCTTGGGGCGACTTTGTACTTTGTCCTGACCGGCCGACCACCGCTGACCAACAAAGACGGAATTGCATGGATCGAACAGCTTCGAACTGGTCAGTTTGAACGTCCCCGTGAGGTTCAGCATTTGATCCCGCGATCTTTGGAGGCGGTTTGTCTTCGAGCGATGTCATTGAAGCCGGAAGATCGTTACGCGAGTCCCCTGGAACTGGCTGCTGATCTGGAACGATGGCTGACGGACGAGCCTGTGTCGGTCGCGAAAGACTCAGATTCGGAGCGGCTTGCACGGTTTATGCGCCGGCATCGAGCGTGGACGCAGTCGATTGCAACTGCCGTGTTGGTTGTGACTGTTGTTGCCGTCGTATTTGCGTTCTTGCTGAATGAGCAGAAAAAGGTAGCGGACGACCGATCTCTGGCCGCGACGGCTGCTGAAACTCAAGCAAAGAAGCTGGCCGAACAGAAGGCCCTGCTGGCCGAGAAGGAGGCGGCATCTCGAAAGATCGCAGATGAGCAGAGTCAGCTGGCGCTGACGACTCTGAAGTCAGTGGTGTTCAATATTTCTCGTAAACTCAAAACTGTAGCCGGCGCGTCAGAAGTGCGACAGGCGCTGTTGAAAACATCAATCGACGGGCTGAATGCGGTCGCGAGAACTCTGGACACTCGGACAGAAACAGAACGCAGCCTCGCGATTGCTCATAACGATGTCGGTCGCACGTACCTGCTGGCCGGAGACGTGGAAGGGACCGATTCCACTGCTGAGGCCCTCAAACACTATCAGAGAGCCAATCAGATCTCTGCAAAACTTGCGGCGTTGCATCCTGAGGATCCGGAATTGCAGCGGAACCTCTCAGTCTCGTATGAGTATATCGGTGACGTGCAGCAGCAGCTCGGTGATCTTGCCCTGGCGGAAGATGCTTATCTGAAAGGACTGCTTATCAGTGAAAGGCAGATTGCATTGACTCCGAAAGATCCTGACCTGAAAAGGGATGTGGCATTCGGATATGAGAAACTGGGCGACATCCGGATTGCCCACGAGAAGGTGGCTCTGGCACGAGATGCCTATCTTCGAAGTTTTGATCTGTATTCGGACAATGTGAAGGCATTGCCCGGAAATTCAGCCGTTCAACGCGACCTGCTGGTGGGGCAGTCCAAGCTGGGAAATATCTATCTGCAGGAAGGTAATCTGGAAAAGGCAGCCGAGATTTACCGCGCATGCATTGCCACGTGCTCAGTGCTGGAGACGATTCCTGACTCTGGCGCGCAGATGCGTGATCGGTCGGTCATGCAGAACAAGCTGGGAGGCGTTTTGCAAAAGCAATCTCTGATGGACGAGGCTGCCGCTGCGTATCGCGACGGACTGGCAATCGCAAAGCAGGCGGTTGCGGACGCTCCGGATGATCTGACCGCCCGACGCGACCTGTCGATTTCACTGCAGAACGTCGGCGATATTCTCTTACAACAGGACAAGTTGGACGAAGCTCGAAGTCACTATGTCGAGTGCCTCGAGATTCGTCGTGGAGTTCAGGCGACGGATGAGAGCAGTCAGGTTGCAAAAGTTGACGTCGCTCAGAGTTTACTGCGACTGGCGGAGCTGGAACTGAAAGCTAAGCAGAGCGAAAAGGCTCGAGAGTTTCTGAGTGAAGCGATGGGCATCCTGAATCCGCTGAAGGCCACTAATCGGTTGCAATCGGCGGCCGATCAGACGTTGCTTGAGACGGTTCAACAAAGGCTCACAGAAATCGGCGAGTTTTGTTCATTGCCGTTTTGATCGGCGTACCGCTTGATCAGCAAGAATCTGTACTGATTAAACTCTGCCGGGGATTGTCATCTGGCAGAGTGTTCATCTTGACGACTGGCGGATTGGATGAGCCCTCCGAAAAGCAAGACTGGTGCATGGGTCCACTGATGTACTACAACGTGCTGGGCATCTCCAGAACGATTCAGGTTTTCGCCGAAGTGTGTTGCACATGCCGCCATCTCGAATACGACCAGCATCCTGAGAATCACGTTGACATCATCGTTCAAAAAACCTGAAAAATCACTCGATCAACTCGTCGCTCACATCTCGACAATTCAACGGCCATAATCGCCGACAATCGTACTGATTTCTGGAACCAAACAATGCAACACAATGCCAGGTCAATCCGCCCCTTCATCGGTGCCAGGAACTTTGAAATGTCACGCCAGTTCTACAGAGACCTCGGATTCGAGGAGAGTGTTGTTTCAAACGACATGAGTTTCTTCAGGACAGACGGACTTGGCTTTTATCTTCAGGATGCCTACGTGAAGGACTGGATAGACAATACCATGCTCTTTCTGGAAGTGGACAATGTGGAACGCCACTGGACCGCATTGAAGACCTTGGATCTGCCCGCCAAATATGAAAACGTCAGGCTCACCTCGATTCGCACGGAGCACTGGGGCAAGGAATGTTTCCTGCACGATCCATCGGGGATTCTTTGGCACTTTGGTGAGTTTTGCCAGTGAACTACGGCAGCATTTCGACAGCGAGCAGATCTGCCTTTGCATAAACCAGAATTAAAATCAGCGAAGCTCGCCGGTCTGCCCCGCAGCAGGTAGTCTCTCTATGTTTTTTCGAAATACTTTTGCATATTATCGTGGTTCTAAAATGGTTCTTGGCAATCAACTCTCTGTTTGGAAAACAACAATGAAACCACTGCTCACTCTTGTTGCCGTTGTAGCGGTTTTTGGAAGCACGACCATTGGACATGCCGATGAGGCGGATGCAAAGTCCTCGGAACTCCAAGTCTTAGATCGCTATGTCGGGACTTGGGATGAAACTGTTGTCATCAAGCCTGCTCTCTGGACTCCCGAAAAGACGACATCCAGCACGACGACCACACGTAAATGGATTCTGAATGGCAGGATGATGGAGAACAAGGGAGCGTGGACACCCGAGGACGAGTTCCTCCATCTCATGACCTATGACCCAAAGCAAAACGAATTCCGCCAGTGGTATTACGATAAGGACAATCTGGTTCCGCAGGAATACCAAGGCCGGTGGGATGCTCCGACTCAGACTTTCACATTTACCGGGACTCTCGCCGATGGCATAAAATCCACCAGCCAACAACATTTCGTGGACAAGGACACATTCACTTGGACCTTGGTCGCCAAAGACCAAACCGGCAAGGTGGTGCTGGATATGGAAGGCAAATGCGTGCGAAAGAAATAGCCGCATCGACATCAGCCGTGATCACCTGTCGGAGGATTACTCAGGCATCACGTTGCCGAGCCTCGATAACAATGCTGCCACTGCTGGATCCAGATGCGGAATCGTTTCATCCGGGCCGCAGCAGTCCAGATCATGAACGTGCCAGAATTCGACTTTTGTCACCCAGTTCGGAAAATCTCGCAAAATCTTTGGGCGATGTTCAGCTTCCTTGACTGCAACAACATGATCGTTTGATTCGAAGTCTGCTTCTGTGACTTTCATCGGAAGCCGCAAATAGTTTGCAACGGAGATATCCTGTTTCTGCAACGCCGCCATCGTATCCCGTGACATTGGACCGGGATTTCGCGGATCGGGTGCAAGTCCTCTGGACACCGCATTCCCTTCCAGTCCCATTCCCTCCGCCATTGCGTTGAACAGGATTTCGGCGTATCGGCTGCGGTAATAGTTTCCGGTGCAGAGAAAGAGAACTGTCTTCATCACGAGCCCTAAACAAAGCAGTTTGATCGAGCCTGATAGTTGCTCTCGATTTCAGATTCATCTGAACTTGCAAATCACATTCGATCTACAAGCTGGCCACCGGGAATCTCAACAGGAACGGGAGTTCCTCCCGGTGATGCAGCCTCTGCCAGGATGCGAGCATACTTCTGGCGTCTCTCTGCAGACCCAAACTTCCCCAAGTAAACATGCCGCCCATTCACAATGGTACGAGCTTGGCCTGACGGCTTGTGCAGGCGGTAGGTCGGGACCGATGATTTTCGTGGCATGACGTAGCTCCAGAAAAGGAGCGGCGACAACAAAATTGGTAGTACTACCAATTTTGGTCTTCTTGTGTGCCGAGCATGTTTAACAGCTTGAGGGTTTGAGTCCCTTATCCAGCCTGATGGAGGTGAAGGATTAGCGAAGCGCAAGGGCGGGGTCGCGAGGCTTTGTCTGAAAGAAGCGTGTAGCAAACGCGTGAGCCGACGAAC
>JANPHT010000217.1:0-4516 GCA_031424595.1 Planctomycetota bacterium | reverse complement strand
CCCGGCGAACATCTGCAACGAATCGGGCATCACGAGATCACCCAGCGCGTCGTAGTTCCCGCGAATGTTGAGGTGCAGTCCAGACTTCGCCAGCTCGCGTTCATCCATGCTGTTGACCGAACGCGGGAAGGCGATTCCCTGCTCGACGCGGCGATACTCCGCCAGCAGCGCGGCGAGCGAACTCTCGGGAGCCGCTTGATTAGGCAACAGTTTCTGCTCGATCAGCCAGTTGATGATCTGCCGGTCGCCGGGCCGTACATTACCTTCGCACCACCGCCGAACAGCCCCCGACAACCACACTGTCACTCGTGACACGGCTTCGTCACGAGACTGCGGAGCAGGACCTGCATAGAGCGATTCAAACGCATCGAGTGTCGCCTGCGGAGCACCGCCCGCGTCGTGCGTCACGATCCCGGTCACGCTGAGCCAGCTTCGCTTGTCGTAACCATGATCGGTGTTGGGAAGACCGGGAACGATGCCGACGCGGGCCGGAAAATTCGGATTGAGCGACGACGTGACGAAGTCGAGGGTGACTTTCGTCACGCCCCCCTTCATCGCTGTGTCGCCAAATGCGCGCCACGTCGGTTCGGTCTGATTGACGATCCCCACCCCTTCGTGCAGGAGCGAGTTCTCATCCATCTGCAGCCAGCCGCCAAATTCGCCGCCCGCCAGGTTGAGGCTCACAAACTGACCGGGCACGAGATGTTCGGGGGGCATCCGCAACGCACCGGGCAATTTGGACGACAGAGCGTGCGTGTGGTAGCCGCGCGGCAGGAATCGCGATACGACCTGATCACCCTCCAACGCAATCAGCGGCGTCGCGTCCGCAGCCCAGCCGTGCGCGAACCCGTCGCCATCAGTGACCCAACCGGCGGGCACCCCCGGTTGCGAGAAATCTGCCAGCGACTGAAAGGCCGCATTGGCCGTCACCCGAGCCGTTCGCGTGGCGGTCCACTCGGCAGCGAGTGCCGTCCAGGTCGCCTCGACATTTCCATCCGCTTTGAGCAACCGGGAGAGTGGATAGGCAACGTCATCAACCGTCGGCTGCGGTGCGTTGGGGACGTCGAGCGGAGTCCGCCACACCGCGACAGTGAGTT
The DNA here is from genome assembly GCA_031424595.1 of Planctomycetota bacterium. Taxonomy (GTDB): domain Bacteria; phylum Planctomycetota; class Planctomycetia; order Planctomycetales; family Planctomycetaceae; genus SXXK01. The sequence continues at coordinate 3,419 of JANPHT010000217.1, read as the reverse complement.
CGACCGCCGCCCACTGTTTGGCCAGGTCATCACGAATCAGGCCGCGCAATTCTTTCAACCGTGCAATCGCAGCGTCATTCTTTCCCGGCGCATCGGCCGGTCGGCTGACCCAGCGAGGCGTCATGAACATTGCCCCAATCGCGTAGAAATCGCGTTGCGAAACCGCCTCTAATTTGTGGTTGTGGCATTTGGCACAGGCCACCGTCGTGGCGAGAAAGACTTTTGAGAACGCATCGATCTTGTTGCTGACCATCTCCTGATGCACGCCGTTGTAGGCCAGGCTCGACCCGTGGCGATGCTCGCCCAGGTGATAAAACATGGGACCGATGATGCTCTCGTTCGTCCCGAGTTCGGTGTTCACGCGGGGTGGGTTCACGAGATCGCCTGCGATCTGCTCGCGTAAAAACGTGTCGAAACCGACATCACCATTGAACGCCCGAATGAGATAGTCGCGATACTCGAACGCGCCCTTCGCGGGCACGTCCCACTCGTAGCCGTAGGTATCTGTGTACCGCGCGGCGTCCATCCAATGCCGAGCAAAGCGTTCCCCGAAGTGCGGCGAGTCGAGCAGTTCATCCACGAGTGCTTCATACGCACTGGCCTCATCGTTTTCAGACTGCCGAAGATACCTGTCACGCAACTCGGGCGCGGGCGGCAGTCCCGTCAACACGAACGAGAGACGCCGCAACAGCACTTCTGGATCGGCAACTGGAGCTGGCTGCAAGTTCGCCACCGCTAAGCCGTCGCGAATGAATCGATCGACCGAATGTCGCGACCAACGCTCGTCGGTCACCACCGGCGGCTGGGGGTTCGCGAGCGGCTTCAGACTCCACCAGTCGAGACGTTTCTGAAACTCGGCTGCCCAGTCATCGGTCTCCGGCTGAGTGGCCGCCCCCGCATTCAGACGGGGGTCAATCGCCCCTTGCCGCACCCACTCAAACAGCAGCGCGATCTCATCAGCGGGCAGTGACTTCTCAGGAGGCATTTGCAAATCTTTGTCGGTATACTGCACCGCCTTGATCAACAAGCTGGTCTCTGGCTTGCCCGGCGCGAGAGCCGTCCCCGACTCGCCCCCTTGTTCCCAACCGTGCCGCGAGTCGAGCCGCAGCCCTCCTTCCTGAGCCTCCGCTCCATGACATTCCAAGCACCGCGCGTGGAGCAGCGGCCGAATCTTCGATTCAAAGAAGGCCAGTTTCTCGGCGGAGGCCAGTTGGGAATTCACCGGTGCAACGTACACGTACTCCTGTTCCGCCAATGCCCCTTTCGTGAACGCAAAGCTGATCGGCGTCTTGACCTCCGGCCCAGCGATTTCGCGAAGCGGCGGACCGACTTGCGGTACTTCCGTGTTCCAGATCGTGACTGTGCCATGCAAATTCGCCGCATAGAGCAGCCCATCCGGTCCCAGCCCCAGACCAACTGGTGTGTTCAGTCCTCCCGCCGCGCCCGCCCACTCGACGGTCTCAGTGCCATCCGAACGCAGGATACGATTCCCCGATGTGCTCAAAAACGCATGGCCTTTGTCGTCAAACACCAGACCCCACGGTGACTGCCCGGCATGCTGCGCCCAGACTTCGCTCATCGAGCCATCGAGCTGCTCTGAACCGCGCCTTACCGCCTGAGCCACAAAGTCCGTGATGAACAGCCGCCCGTCGTTCATGGCGACCTGTGTCATGCCGCCCGGTGAGGCCAACGCGATATCCGCCTGCCACTCACCAGCGGGATAGGAATATCGTTTCACTTTGCCGTCGCCCTGACTGGCCACCAGCAAATCCTGCCCCTGCCATGCCATCCCGGTCGCGCGAAACAGGCGTCCACCGTAACCTTCCGGGATGTCGATGAGCGTCTCCATGCGCCCACCGTCGCGCGGATCAAAACGCAACACCGTCCCCGCGCCTCCTGGCAAGCCGGTGGAAATCAACAGCCGACCTTCCCGATCCAGCAGCAACACGTTCGCTGGCGGAAGCCCACTGAGCAACGTGCCCTGATACGCACCACTCGCCAAATCATACCGCTCGACGCGCCCCGGCTCGTGCATCAGCACCAGCACTTCCGGTGACTCACCTGCGGCTCGCCCGCCAAGCACAACCAGAAGGGTGCAAATCGTTGCCAGTCGTTTCAACGGCTCGAACATGTTGTGCATGGCGCATGTGGTTCCTTGAGTCTTCGATCAACTTTCTTCGGAAACCATTGTGATCTTTTCAGAGCCGCCCAGCTATGACGATCCTGACCGAATATAGTAATATCCTATCATCCAGTTTCAGTTGAAGCACGCAGAGCCAGCTTACCTATGCCAAAGCCTGACATTTCCGCTGAATTCCTGTCTCGAGTGGGAGATTTCCGACAGATTCTGGATGCGCTGCAGCGACTTCCCGGAGCGCTGTTTGCCATCAAGAACCTGGAATCCCGCTACATCTACATGAGCTCCGCATTGCGACGTGTGATTCAGGTCCACACATTGAATGATGTCATCGGCAAGACAGACTTCGACTTGTTTCCCAAGATCATCGCCGAGTCCTTTCGCCAGAATGATCAATTGGTGTTCCTGCACGGAAAACCACTGCTCGATGAGGTGCATCTCACCTGCTTCTATAACCGTACTCCCGGGTGGTCATTCTCGAGCAAGTTCCCCATAGTCGACGCAAGCGGTCGGGTCATCGGCCTCGTGATCATCAATGAACTCTACGAAAAAGTGATGGGCGAACAGGCGGAACTGGTCAAACTGCTCCCGGCAATCGATCACGTCTCAAAGCACTTCGCGCAGAGGATCACGATCGAGGAACTCTCCGCCCTCTGCGGAGTTTCCGCCAGCCACTTCATGCGGATCTTCAAGCAGCGACTGAAGATGACGGCCTACGGCTTCGTGGAACAGGTCCGCATGTATCACGCGATGGAAGCGCTCAAAAAAGAGACGACGGGCATTACGCTGATTGCGATCGACTGCGGCTTCTACGACCACAGCGCGTTCGTGAAGCGGTTCAAAAAGTTTACCGGCACGACGCCACTCAACTACCGCCGCCAGCACCAGGCCGCCTTCGCCACGGCCCCTCCGATTCTCCTGCCGACTCCGACAAATTGATCAGTTTCCAGAGTATATTCCGAATCAGGCGATCATGCGCGTCAGGTAGGCGACATTGGCGAACTTGCACGTTTGGACGCAGAACAGTTCTGTCTGCAAGGCACGTACATGTTTTAAGTCGATGAGTTAACCACTGGCGACTTGCTATCTTCCTCCCGTGTTGAAAGCCGTTTGCAGCTTAGCCTGCAGACGGCTTTCTGCGTGTGTGCCGAGCATGTTTAACAGCTTGAGGGTTTGAGTCCCTTATCCAGCCTGATGGAGGTGAAGGATTAGCGAAGCGCAAGGGCGGGGTCGCGAGGCTTTGTCTGAAAGAAGCGTGTAGCAAACGCGTGAGCCGACGAAC
>JANPHT010000216.1:0-1667 GCA_031424595.1 Planctomycetota bacterium | reverse complement strand
TTGTACCACGTCGGCAGCCGACTGAATCGCAGCAGGGTTTCCGAGTAATGCCGGTCGGCATCTTCTCCCTCAATCAACTCACTGGAAACAAAGTAATCCACATGGGGCTGCCCGCTTGTCACAGGCCAACCCCAGCAGCCGCTTTGAATTGGAGCAGGCTTAAAAAATGGCAGAAAGTAATTCAGTGAATCTGTGCCGATCTCCCAGTAATGCAACAAGTCAAATCTGGCATCATGAATCCTGGCAGCGGCCTGATCAACACGATCCGGTATGATGAAGAACTCAGCTTTTGATTCGCCAAGCAGGTGCTTCAGAATGTTGGCTCCCGCAGCGCTGCAAATTACAGAGACGTCCAGTTCGTCACCTGGCAGACGATTCACAAGCCTGCCCAGACATTCCGAATAAACTCCTTCGTGACCATTCGTCACGACGACTCCCACTTTGGGCTTTCCCTCAATCCGTTGTGGCGGTAGTGGATTGATACGATCGGCGAACAAGCCGGCCCAGGCCTCTTTTAACGGACGATTGTCCGGCCACTGATACGCCCATGCCATGGGCGGTTCTGCACCCGAAGTGTGCAGCAGCGGAATATTCACAGGGAGCCGTTGTTCGCGAAGTTCTTCGATCCCGGTCAGCAGTCGCACAGACTCTTCATGAATTGCTGCGTGGCTCGGCGCAATTATTGGTATTGTCGCCAGCACACGAAGCTGGCTGAGCAGGCAGTTGGGTCTGCGAGAGGCCAGACGCTGATACTGCAACCGCGCGGCGTTTGTTTCACCAGCGGCGGCCGCAGAATGAGCCAGCGCGGAAACAACGGCTTCATTTTCTGGTTCCAGCTTTGCCGCCCTGTCTATCAGGGAACCGGCCCGACCGTGTTCTCCAAGATCCGCGTGCACACCCGCTGCAGACAGCAGAACATCAACTCGCGCGGGCTGGAGGTGAAGGAATTGATCATAATGAGTGGCAGCCCGTGGAAGGCGACCTTCGCTGCGGAGCAGATTGGCCAGATTCAAATGCGCTCGAGCATACTGGGGTTGCCATGAGACCGCCAGCAGATAATTTTCAATGGCCTCCGAGGCCCGACCGGCGTCTCGAAGAGTGTTCCCCAGATTGAACACAGCTTCTGTGAAGCGAAGCTTCAAGCTTATCGCACGGTGCAGAGTTCTTTCAGCGTCGGACAGTTGTCCTGCCTGTCGCAACACTTCCCCAAGATTGTTCAGGCTACCCGGATCATTTGGCCGCAGTTGGAGGCCCGATTCAAGTGCCACGACAGCGTCATGGAATTGCTCAGAATGTCATAACGCCAGGCCAAGCATTTGCCATGCGTCGACCTGAGATGCATTGACTTGCAGAAGACGACGGCAGAGAGCGATGCACTGAGGCCAGTCGCGAGCCTGAAAGAACTGAATGGCCGTCTGAAAGGATTCTGTCACGCCCTCGCAACCTCGCTGCCCATTGACCGCTAACTCTGTCATCCTGAACGAAGCGTCCATTCCCTGTCATCCTGAATTTAGCTCCATTCCCTGTCATCCTGAACGAAGCGGAGCGAAGTGAAGGACCCCGGACGCATTTGGATCGGCGTGGAGTGAATTGAACGCTGATCTGCGATTCCACGGGATCCTTCGCTACGCTCAGGATGACCTGGATTTTAGGAGGCGCCCTTGGCA
>JANPHT010000215.1:0-20953 GCA_031424595.1 Planctomycetota bacterium | reverse complement strand
CGTGCGGTGGTGTGGAAACAAGGGAAAACAAGTCGTCGTCGCTTTGCGGAACTTCGCCGCCTTGGCGTGTCTCGCGATCTCGCCGCGCAAACGGTGGGCTCGTGTCACGGTGCATGGCGTCTTGCCAAAAGCCCGGCTCTTCATTTCGCCCTGTCGACACGGTACTTCCAGACTCTCGGCCTCGTTACACTTCACCCCGTCGCTCCGGCCGCTTAACCAACCGAAGCGCCGTGTACGGACCCGTACGCACGGTGATGTGGGAGGGGAAAAGCCGCAAGGCTTTCCCCTATCCCGATTGCGTCGGAAAACGAGGTCCATTCGACAACGATTTTTGCACGGTTGCTCTTGCATTTTAGCTCGAGTGCTCTTGCAAGAGTCCGGACGAGTTCAACTTGATACAACATCCGGATTTCCCCGAATTCGGCTGCGACCGCAGAGTTGTACGGCGACAACAGTCTGCTCATATGGGGAGCATTGCAGCGTGACGACTTATGGCGTTCCGGCAATCGACTGGCCAGGCTGCAGTTTTTGAATATGTGCCTGCAGGTCGTTGAAGTAACTCGGTACGGCGGTCTCGAGGCCTGTCAGCAATCGACGTGGTGTCTTTGTCATCCTCAAATCTTCGACATACTTCAGCAGCACGGCTGAAGAGTCGTCAGAGCTATTGAGCATAAAATGAACCCAAGCCCAACTCTCGGCATAGTCTCGGCTGCTCAGATCACGAAAATCGGACAACATTTCGAGTCGATAAAGATTCGGATTCCAGCCATCCGCCACAGCCAATTTCAACTCACGAAGATGCGCTGGGTGAGCGGCGCCAAGTACCGTGGCGTTGACTTCAAAGTACTCCGCTAATCCTTCATCAAGCCACAGCGGCACGGTTTGTAACGTGGCGTGAAGAAGTCCATGAGTGAACTCATGCCGCAAATCTTCCATCACCTGCGGGCTGATAAACGAATAGACCGCCAGTTCTCGAGTCGTTCCCACGAAGTAGGCTCGCCGCGGTGGCAAATCCTTCCACGTCGCGTGCATGTAGAAACGGTATGAGGCTTCGTCGCTGAACAGGTAAACATTCACCGGATCTCGCTGCTCCGGAAGTCGCAACGTATCATAAACCTGGTCATGCAGTGCTTCCAGTTCCTGAACCAACACGTTGTCGGGGTCCAGCCGCACGTCACTGTTGATCACGAAATGCTGCGTTGAAACGGTATGCAGAGAGGGGCGATCGGTTGAAAATGTGGATTTGGGGGTCGTTTGGCAGCCCAGCAACAATCCCACAATCGCCAGCAGCACAAATGCCGGGCCAACTGACTTGAGCGTTCTCATTGATCGCCCGGTCTTCATTTCGAATGCGGAATATCGCACGAACTTCTGCCGAAAAGACGAATGGAATTCGCTGTTTCAAAACACCAACATCGGTTGACCTAACGCCGCCGACTTCTGGAAATCGCTGAATGGTGACAGAACCCGAAAGCCGGAGCAAGTCGGATGGAAACCATCTGCGACGCCAAAATCCTGACCAGAAGATGAGCGATGTCTTTTCTGCCGCAAGAACAGCCTTTGAAGTGAAATCCGCAGAATCTCCTGCAAGACATAAATACGTAAAATACCAGAATTTCCTGAATTAATTCAAAATCGGATTACGGGGATCCTGGAACAACGCACATTGGGCCCCCATTCCGTGGCGAACCGCCACGTTTTCCCATGCCCCTCGATGCTACTTCGTATCCGCTGCAATCAAGTCATCAGCCATAGCAAATCGGTCCACGCGTCGCAGGTCCATCTGCCATGCGCCCCATTTTTCCCGACCTTCGTTCGGAGGCCGACAGACTCTCGTAACGGGCTTCGGCTCGCTACAATCTGCCGATGAGGGCTGCTTTTTGGACGCAAACCAGGCGAAAATCCCAGGAAAGTCGATCACAAAGTTCCATACCACGATGTCTTTGAAAGGGTCTGCCGAGCTATCGACAGGTGCCTCAGTGAGGCCATCGCAGGTTCTTAATTCAATGACTGAACAGGTTCCATATGTCTCGAAAAGTTTATCTGGCTGGAAAGATGGTCCCATCGGAACAAGCGACCGTCAGTGTGTTCGATCATGGACTACTCTACGGCGACGGGATTTTCGAGGGCATTCGAGTCTACGGGGGTCGCGTCTTTCTGTTGAAGGAGCACATTGATCGACTGTATGAAAGCGCGCTGGCCATACGATTGCAGATTCCGATCACCCCTGCTGAAATGACGGTGGCGGTTGAAGATACTGTCAGGGAAAATGGAATTCTCGACGGATATGTACGGCTCGTGGTGACTCGCGGAGCCGGTTCCCTGGGGCTCGACATTCGTCGTACGGCAAACCCTCAGATCATAATTATCGCCGACACAATCTCACTTTATCCTCCCGAACTTTATCAGACGGGAATGAGGCTGATCACGGCCGCAACAATTCGCAATCACCCGGGCGCACTGAGCCCGCGGATCAAGTCGCTGAACTACCTGAATAATATCATGGCCAAGATCGAAGGTACGGACGCAGGCACCGTCGAAGCATTGATGCTGAACCATAATGGTGAAGTGGCAGAGTGTACCGGCGATAACATTTTCATTATCAAGCGAGGTGTCCTGAAGACACCGCAGCCGGATGCCGGAATTCTTGAAGGAATCACCCGCAATGCGGTGATGAAACTGGCTGTCGAAGCTGGGATTCCTGTGCAGGAGTGCGTGTTGACTCGACACGATATTTTCACTGCCGACGAGTGCTTCCTGACGGGCACCGCTGCAGAAGTGATCGCCGTGACAAGTCTTGATGGCCGTCAGATTGGAACTGGTAAACCGGGCCCGCTTACGAATAATCTGCTCGAACGATTCCGCAGATTGACACGCGGCGAATAAGATCGGGATGAAGCTGATGTCGCAGCTTTCATCCAACAACAATCCTAAGGCGATCAACAACTCCTGCGGATGCCGCTTGATTCCGGATGACAAGTCCCATCTCGTATTTCAACGCCCGTCAAAGCACTTTTCAGGAAGACCGCGATGCGAATTGGTCATTGCCAATTGGATTCACAACTCGGTGACTTTCCGGGCAACCTTGCGAAAGTCGTGGCTGGGCTGGAAAAAGCAGATGCCAATCGCGTCGATATTGTCTGTTTTCCTGAGTGTTTCCTGACCGGCTATCCGGACGATGGCGAGATCGCTCGCCGCGATGCATTCACGATCGATTCGACCCAGATCATGCAGGTGCTGGATCATTCAGCAAAGTTTGAAGCGGCTTTCATTGTGGGGTTTAACGAACTCCGCGGCGGTGACCTGTACAACACGGCGATCGTCGTTCACAAAGGCCACTTACTGGGACATTACAGCAAGTGCACGGCGTATATGAAGTTCCATCGACAGGGACGCGAGTTTCCTGTCTTTGAACTCAAAGGACTTAAGTTCGGCGTTGTGATTTGTTCCGATGGAGGCTACATCGAACCAACTCGTCTGCTGGCACTGCAGGGAGCGAAAGTCATTTTTGCACCCCATTTCAACAACATCGGCAAGGAAGGTCTGATTGGTCATTTTATGCACGTCCGTGCCGACCATACAGCCCGCGCCGTTGAAAACGTGGTTTACTTTGTACGAGGAAATAACGTTTCACTGGGCAAAGAGGAGTGTATCAGCCGGTACGATGGAGTCGGATACGGCGACAGCTACATTGTTGATCCGTGGGGAGAAATCATGGTCCGCAGTCGTCGCCATCAGGAAGATTTCATTTTCGCCGACATTGATGCAAACGTTGTTGATGGCGCCTGGGGAGTCGGAAGATCACTTTGGAGTGTCCGTGAGTTCGGTGAGCAACTCCGCGCAATTGCCGAACGATTACAAGCCGACCGAAAATGACTGAAGTAAAGTCTGTTGGCAGAATCAACCGTTGTGCTTTTGCGAATTGAGTTCGCGTGAGAATTAAGAGTTCGTATTTGTGATTGAAGTGAGTAAGAGTTCAATGGCCAGATCACGCGACCTGTTTGATGATACAACGATGACTTTTGGCGAGCACCTTGAAGTGCTGCGAGTTCACGTTTTTCGCGCATTGCTTGGCCTGGTGATCGCCGTTTCGGTGACGCTTTTCTTTGGGGACCGCATTTTCATGTGGCTGCGAGCTCCGATTGAAACGGCGCTGCGGGAACGCGGAATTGATAAAGATACGATTAAATTTGATGCTCCCAAAGAGAGTTTCTACTCTTACCTGATTGGCATGTTCTCAAAGAAAGAAGCACCGCCGGAACCAGCGCCCGAAGAATTGGGGCGCGATCAGTTGCGAGTCTGGATTGAAAAACGAGAGCTGTTAAAGGCACTAGGACCATCAGTGGCTGACGTGCCTGCGTCGATAGAAAAACCGGACAGCGTAGAAATTGTGTTGACGGCACCCGAGTTCGCTCAACTGCAGCGAGTTATCGAAGATACCAGTCGCATCACAACACTGAAGGTGGAAGAAGGTTTCATGGCCTACATGAAAGTCTGCTTCTTCGCAGGGTTACTGCTGGCTTCGCCGTGGGTGTTTTATCAACTATGGCTGTTTATCGCCGCAGGTTTATATCCGCATGAGAGGAAATATATTCATGTCTATCTGCCGATGAGCGTTGTGCTTTTTATGGCAGGTGCGGCCGCCGGCTATTTTTACGCGTTCCCGCTGATGCTTGATTTTCTGATTGGCTTCAATGAGTGGCTCGGCATCGGACTGGAACCACGACTGTCGGAATACATCAGTCTGGCAATGTTGATGCCACTGATGTTCGGTGTGAGCTTCCAACTTCCGTTGGTGATGGTTTTCCTGGAACGCATTGGAATTTGCACGGTCGACACATACAAGGAAAACTGGCGAATCGCCGTGTTGGTTATTTCTGTCGCGTCAATGGTTCTGACCACATCGCCCGACCCCTGGAGCATGCTGCTGATGATGTTTCCGCTGCTGCTTCTCTATGTACTGGGCATATTCATGTGTCGATTCCGCATGAATCCACCTGCAGGGCCGATCAGATAGTGGTCGTGCAGAAAATAGGGATCGGTTAGATCCCTGAGCACTCCACACCTCTGTCGGATTCGCCAAAAACCCTGGCGTTGATCCGAACTGATTGCCCAGGTGAAGTCCCCCTGCAGATACCTCGCACCCCTGGTGCGATTTACGCCCGCCCTCACTCACTGCGGCGTGGCTAAGATTCGAACGCCTTAATGATCGCACTATTGTCCTGTTGGCCGAAACCCAGCATTGAAGCTCGTTCCAGAAGTACCGAATGCAGTTCACTCAGGGGAAGCTGGCTTCCAGAAGATTTTCCGACATCCAGAATCAATCGCACATCTTTTGCATGTTGATCCAGTCGTGCCTGCGGTGCGAAATCTCCGGAAAGCATTTTCTCTCCCTTGAGGTCCATGACTCGAGAATAAGCCGCTCCGCTGCGCAGGATTTCCAGCATGCTCCGCTGATCCATACCTGTGCGTCGAGCTAGATTCAGTGCTTCCGCCAGAACGGCACGATTCAACCCCAGGACGAGGTTGACTATCAACTTGGCTGTCGCGCCTGTTCCCCAGGAACCGGTATGAAACTGCTGACTGGAGAAACATCGTAACACCGGCAACGCGGCTTCAAACCCAGCAAGTGTCCCACCAGACAGCACCATCGTTTCACATCGACGAGCCTGCTCGCTGGAACCTACCACAGTGGCGTCAAGATATTCAACGTGGCTGCGACTGAGAAACTCTCCGAGTCGAGCAGAATCATCGGGAGCACCGGTGGTTGTATCGATAATCAAATGGCGGTCCAGGGAACTGTGCACGGACTCCATTACGTCACTCACAGACTTACTGTCCGGAAGACTGAGCAGAATCGTCTGGCAACTTTGAATCACGGCGACTGCCGAATCCAACGGGGACCCACCGATCGAATGCAGAGTCGCACGACGGTCCTCATTCACATCGAAGCCCTGAATCTGATATCCAGCGGAAATCAATCGTTCTGACAGAGCGCTTCCCAGAAGGCCAAGCCCGATCAAACCCACGCCAATCATCGTGCATCCTCCGCCGATGCGACGTTTTTCTTTGGCGCAAACCAGATAACGATCATTCCAGCCACGTAAATCATTCCGCTCCAGAAGCCAACTCGGGCGTAGTCACCCTGAAAACTGTCCATTCGAAAGGCCGCCAGAAGGACGACAAATGCGGCGATGATTCTTCCGGTGTTGAACGAAATCCCTGTACCAGTCGTGCGAACCCGTGTTGGAAATAATTCAGGCAGAAAGAGAGGCAGCCATCCGAAGTATGTTACGCCAAAGAACCCCAGCAGGAATGTCATGTACGGAAACATGGCATGATGTGGATTCAGCTGTGTGAACAAGACCGAACTGACGACAAAGGTGCATAAACTGATCAGAAAATATGACAGGCGGCGACCGACGCAACTTGCCATGATTCCTCCCAGCAAACTCCCGAAGATCGCTCCGGTCGAACGTTGAATCTGTGCTAACGCTTTCTTGCGAGGATCGGCAGCCCTGGGTTTCCTGAGTGATGCAGACGTCACGTTGTCCGGACTGGAAGGTCCCGCAAGGCGATTCTGAGAAGTCGCGTCCATAGCCGAAGCGCTCCGTGCTTCATACTGATCAGTCCACGGAACAATCCAATTCGCATTCGCTGCGGTTCCCACGACCGGGATCGCCCCAAGACAAATCCCAAGAAGAGTGCGGTAGAGCAGCGGCCTCTGAAAGACTTCAACAACGGCCGCTTTAGACGTTGGTTGTTCGCTCGCCGCATGGCGAAGAGAAAGCCATTTCGCGGATTCGGGTACGGCCACCAGGATCCATGCGGCTAACAATACGGGAGAACCGCCGATCAGAAAAACCCATCGCCAGTGTTCATTCGTGATAACGAATGTGTAGCCAATGCATCCGAGAAGCACGAAGCCAAAGTTGGCTGCCGTTCCCATGATTCCAGCCATCAGCGGGCGTGATGCAGACGGCCAGGCTTCTGCCACCAGTGCCACCGCATTGGGCCATGATCCGCCAAATCCAAGACAGGCAAGGAATCGCAGAACCCACATCAGATGCGGATCTCGAACAAAATAACACATGAGGGTAAAACCAGAATAGCAGGCAACGCTCAGTCCCATGGCCTGCGTTCGCCCGAAGCGATCGCCCAGCGAACCAAAGAACCATCCACCGGCAGCAGCGCCGAAAAGTAACGCCGACTGAAACCAGGCGAACCACTCGGCGATCACCCTTTCTGCGGTCTCCGGCCCCAGCAGTTCCAACATCATCTGACGGTGAATCAGAATGAACAGTGAGTTTTCGAGGCCCGCAAACATCCACGCCAAAAACGCAGCGATCAACATTCGCTTACGATGAGTATCGTTTGCTGCGTTGGTTGCATTCACGGCCAGAGCGCTCCGAAGACCACACCGGTGATCAAACCGAAACAAACGCCATCGATAATGTCCATCAAAGCAGGCCGAAGGTGAGAGCCAAACCAGATTGCGTTGGGCACCGTGCCAAATGCATAGGCCAAAATTCCCGCCGTGCCCGTCACCTGAAAGGCTTTTGAAAAGCCTGCCCCGGGATCCAGCGCCAGGGTCGCCAGGTAGCCGATGAAGACGCTGGCAATCAGATAAAACGTAAATGTCTGGAGCAGGTTTCGCCCCATGTTAACCTGGGCTGACCAGATATTGACCGTACCCCAGGGTCCGGAATTGAGTCGTTGCTGTTTTGTCTCGTCCGCCATCTGTTCTTTACTGCGTGCCATGGGAAAGATGTAGAGACCCGGCCTGATTCCGGACTTTTGCAGGAAACTCATCGTATCGCCCTCTTCCGGCAGCTCATTCCAGTCGCGATTGTGATGGCCTATGACAACCCACGCGAGAAAGCTCGCAAAAAAAACGGCCACGGCCGAAACAAGAATTGGAATCCACAAGCCTGCTAGCTCACTCATTACTTTCACCATGTTCTAAAACTGAGTCGAACCGGATCGAATCGAAAGCGATCTTAGACACAATCTAACCGAGTTCCTTCAGGATGGAATTCATCTGTCAACTCTATGGGAAGCAGTTGACGGGAGGTTCTTGACCAAGGCACTCTGATCAGTCTGCCCCGGTTTTCGGCATCGCATTTGCAAATCGACGTAAAGCTGCCCTTATCCCGTCCAAATGGCAGGGTCCTGCGCCGCTGTCGGTTGCCTGTTCGACAGTTCTCTGGGAACCTGCCCTGTCTGTGTTTCGTTCATATCCTTTTTGAACTGATCCATTACCGAAATGTCAAAACGTGACTTCTACGAAGTGCTCGGAGTCTCCCGCAGTGCCTCGCAGGACGAGATCCGCAAAGCCTACAAGAAACTTGCGCGCAAATTTCATCCAGACGTTAAACCGGCTGATCCTGATGCAGAAGCCAAGTTCTCGGAGATCACCGAGGCGTATGACGTCCTGAGCGACGAAGCAAAGCGCAAGAACTACGACCAGTTCGGACATGCAGCCCGTGGTACCGGGGGAAATCCGTTTCAGGGTTTCGGTGGTGGTAGCGGTGGCGGAGCCTCGTTTGATCTGGACGACATTCTCGGTGGCATGTTTGGAGGCAGTAATCCTTTTGGCGGAGGCCGAAGAGGTCAGCCGCGCGCTCAGCGAGGTCAGGATGCCAAAGCTGAAATTACGATTCCCTTCATCGTGGCCGTTGACGGGGGTGAGCACTCCGTCACGTTGCAGAACGGAGCAAAGAGTGAACGTCTGACGGTGAAAATTCCTGCTGGCATCGAAGATGGCCAGAGCATCCGACTTGCCGGTCAGGGAAATCCCGGCATTGGTAGCGGTCCTACCGGTGATTTAATGGTGACCGTTCATATTTCTTCACATCCCTGGTTCCGACGTGATGGCCAAAACTTGTTAGTGGATGTCCCTGTATCACCCACAGAGGCTGCTCTCGGCGGCAAGATCGATGTGCCCACTCTGACCGAAGGCACCGTTGTCCTGACTGTGCCTGCGGGAACCTCCAGCGGTGCAAAGCTGCGTTTGCGAGGAAAGGGCGTAAAGAACCACAAATCAGGGGAACGGGGCGATCAGTTCGTCGTGCTGAAGATTTCAGTTCCAAAGGAGCTGTCTGACGAGGCCAGGTCACTCTACGAAAAGCTGGCGGAGCTTAATCCCAGGAGCCCGCGCGAAGGGCTGTGGGGTTAAAGATCCCACAGAATCTTTTTGACAGCGTTCTGCAGTATTGTAACCGCTCAGGAAACGTCGAAACCCACGCAGCAACCGGAGCGTTGGCACGCATCCGGATGCTCGTGTTTTCACGAAAGGCGATGAGCCGCAGTTTCCGCAGCTATTCCTTTAGATTACACCGCCATGGACGCGGTATGGCGTCGCAAGGTCGGGTAATTCGAGACCCCAGATGCGTTCCCAGATTTCCGGAATATGCCGCAGGCTTTCCGACTGATAAATCAATTGGCGCGCTCTGACGTCCGGATTCGGACTCCAGATCGGCATCGCGCAACCCGCAGTAAATGCGGTGCATGCCAGCAAGAGCCCTGCCATCAGTCGAGTTCGAATCTTCATCGCAAACGTCCTTCCCTGGACCCGTTTTCCCGCCAGGTTTGTCCCGCGGTCGCCACAGTATTCGGAAGACAGATCAGTTTCTTGTTCAATGGCTGAGCCGCTGTTGCGACTCTTCACTTTGAAAACATGATCCAATGCGAATCAAACTTCGACGACATTTCCGCCGACTATTTCGACCCATCGTAGTAAGAAGAATTAAAGTTGCCTGTAGGACGATTTGAGGAAGTATCACTGTCAAAACGACCTCCCGACACCGGATTGATTCGTCCAGTGGCTGGTTCGGCTGCTGCTCGACTTCGAGCGGCCTCGCGTTCCTCCAGTTCCCGAACCTTCGCTTCCATTTCCTTGCCGGGCTTGAATGTCACCACAAACTTGGCAGGAACTTCCACCTGCCCACCAGTTCGCGGATTGCGAGCCTTTCGTGCCGCTCGCATCTTGACTTCAAACACGCCAAAATTCCTGAGCTCTATTCGGCGATCCTCCACCAACGTCTCGATGATGGCATCAAAGGTCTTCTGAACGATTTCCTTTGTTGTTAACTGCGTCAAACCCAACTCATCCGAAATCGCTTTAACGATCTCTTTTTTGGTCACGATGGGTGTCTCCCGAGTTAGTGCAGAACGCAGATTTTGTCCGTTGAAAACGATCCAACTGTATGGACTGTCAGGACTTACTGTCAAGAGCCTAAACTCGGGACAAGCCGTTTCGTGTCACGAACTCTACCGATTCTGCGCGTTCGATCGGTCGATCGATTCGCATTCGATCATGATTTCAAGTGAATTGTCAAAGAACCAGCCTTCGTACGGACCTAGTCCGACACCTGTCCTCTTTATCGGATCGGCCGAACCGCTGTTCTGAGGAAACTCGGCACAATCGCTACAGTTTGACTAAAAGTTACAACAGGAATCGGATGTCAATTGGATATTTAGGCAACTTGCATAGAGCGGGATAAAATTCGCCTCGATCCGACAGGGGTTTCTGTCGTTTCCAGCTTTGTCCATCAATGATCAACATCGTTTGAGGTCGTGCGGTTGGCTGCCTAAACTGCATTCCACGGCCAAAAACTCCTCTTCATCAAGTTTCCAATCTCATGAAATCCATCTTAATTCAATTGGATACCGACTTACTTCCCAGCGTTTTTGACCGAGTTGTGGCGGTTGACTCGGGTGTGGAGCATTTGTTTTCCTACGGAGCTGTGTCCACGGAAAACGTCACAGGACTGGTTCACGGTGCGATTTTTACTCGCGGACCATCAGACCTGAAGAATACGGCAATCTTCATCGGTGGAAGTGAT
The DNA here is from genome assembly GCA_031424595.1 of Planctomycetota bacterium. Taxonomy (GTDB): domain Bacteria; phylum Planctomycetota; class Planctomycetia; order Planctomycetales; family Planctomycetaceae; genus SXXK01. The sequence goes on along the minus strand of JANPHT010000215.1, from coordinate 10,106 downwards.
GTGGCTGCTGGTGAAGGCCTCTTTAAGAAAGTGCAGAAGTCGTTCTTCGGCCCGCTACAGGTCTCGCTCATGATGGACTCCAACGGATGTAATACGACGGCAGCGGCGGCAATCGCAACCGCTCGCAAACACTTTTCCCTCGCTGATGCCTCGGCAATTGTCCTCGGCGCGACGGGCCCGGTGGGGTTGCGGGCCGCGGAATTGCTTGCCCTCGAGAATGCAAAAGTCACCTTGGTATCCAGAACGCTGGACAGAGCCCAAACGGCCTGTGAGTTCGTTCAGTCCAAGGTCGAGGCGGCTCGAATCGAAGCGGTGGCGGCGGCAAATCCCGGTGAGATTGAGAGCCTTTGCGCTGGTCACCAGATTATCATCGCCGCTGGCGCGGCTGGCGTCTGCTTCCTGAATGAAGGGGCCTTGAGCCGTCTTCATGGCACTAAACTAGCAATTGATCTGAACGCTGTCCCCCCATTAGGAATCGCCGATGTGGGAGCAATGGATAAGGCTGTCGAGAAGTGCGGTATTATTTGTTACGGAGCACTGGGAATCGGCGGACTGAAAATGAAGGTTCACAAACAAGCGGTCGCCTCACTGTTCGAATCGAATGCCAGCGTACTGGAAACCCGAGCCCTATATCAACTGGCCCTGAAGGTGGCAGGCATTGTTGGGTGAGTTTTCGTGAAATCAGCCGCAACGTTTCCATAAATCATTCGGCCTGATAGTCCTGCCACATCCAAACGAGTGTGTCGGCCAGCGTTTGTTCGAAGACTTTTCCGTCACAGTGCCCCGACGCTTTGCTATAGATGTAACGGTAATCATAGCCTTTCGCTTTAAGAGCAGCCGCCGTACGTTCGTTCGCCATAACCCAATTGTGAGACGTCTCTTCCGGATCAGTGGCTCGATTGTCGTGTTCCGCCACGTGAGTAAAGATTCGAAGCGGCTTCTTTTCGCTGGTCTCGATGAGCTTCATGCTGGAATGATATTCCCACGCTCCCAGAGGATATGCGACTTCCTCAGCAGCATCGTCATCCTGCTGATCGACGAAAGTTCCAGAATATGTAATCAAGCGACGAAACAAGTCCGGCCGAAACCAGCCCATGGTCAAGGCAGCCGCGCCTCCGGAACTGCAACCCATCACGCCCCGGCCCCACGGATCACTCGTGAATGCGATTCCTGGATACGCCGTTTTGATTTCCGCCTGACCTAACACTGCTGGCAGCACTTCGTCATTAATGAATCGCGCCAAACGATCGGACATTGTGTCATATTCCAGACCACGTTGGCTGCCGTAACTGTCGTCGCCACCATTTTCCACCGCGATGACAATGAAAGCCGGAAGTTTGCGTTCCGGGGCTTTCGAAATTGTCAGATTGTCGAGAGCATTGCGTACCATATTGAACTGAGCGGGACCGTCATGAATCACAAGAATCGGTGCTGGGGTGCCATCTTTGTAGGCAGCCGGCACGTAGACAAAAATCTTTCGTTCTTTACGAACAGGCTTGCGCTTGTCGAGTGTGGCGTCATCGCCGCGAAAGATGCTGCTCTCAGCCAATGGCATGGAAAACTGAAAGTATCGACCCTTGGGATTACCTTTGTCTGTCAAGTCAACGTCTCGATGGTAATCGGGACCGATGACCATGTTCCCGTTACCACTCGATTGATCCGTGGCAGAGGAAACACTGCTGGTGAATCCTGGCGAGGACGAAAGACGGATAATCGACAGAAGCAGCACGCAGGCTGAGACGCGAGTACGGTACACATGGCGTGAAATCATAGGTTGGTCAGTCAGAAAAGAGGGTGTGTCGAACAGATGGCTGATGCCTCCCGAGCCGAGCGTTCTCGGGCTGTGGTTTCGGAAATGGCACGTCTGGAATATCAGTACTCTAAGGCGTCATTTGGAAAAGACCGGATTCGCAGGTTGACCGCCTGACTGCACAAAAGCCAGTAGGTCGAGAATCTCGTCGCGAGTGAATGTGATCAGAAGGCTCATCGGCATCGTTGAGATTGACGATGCTTCGAGCTCATCAATTTCTGATCTTGCGATAGTCATCGTCACCTCCGGTTTCAGAGGATTGGGTAGCAGAGTGATGGATGATGCTGATTGGTCCAGCAGCAATCCGGCGATCACTCGCCCATCGTTTAATGCGGCGACCCACGTCTGATACTGCTTGTTTATCTCTGTGGATGGTTCCAGTATCTGCTGCAGCAACTTCTGACTCTTGAAACGTTCTGCCACTTTCGTCAGATCTGGTCCTGGTGCGACTCCCCGATCATTAATCTTGTGGCATTTGCTGCAACCGGCGAGTTCAAACGTCTTTCGACCATTTTCGAAATTACGATTGGCCAGAGAATCTGCGTCGGACGCCAGATCTTTTGTCGTCCATATCTGAACGAACTTTCGCACAGGTGCATTCGCAGATTCCGGCAAAGGTTCACCATCAGCAATGACAAACAGACTTCCCTGCATGACTCGCCAGTGGCCAGGATAAGTACAGACCAGACGATATTCCCCCGGATCCTTCGGGGCTTCGAAAAACATTGTGTATTGATCACCCGGCTGCAGAATCGGCGAGAAGCAAATCTCAGCCGGATCATTCGGCACATAATGAGTCGCGATCGCTCGAGGATTGCTGGCCAGTTGCATTGACTGCTCACCGAATTCATCAATGTGATCAGCTTTCACAACAGCCACGTTATGTGGCATGCTTGGATCTCCGTTGCGAAACGCCAGCGATACGCGAGTCCCCGGGGCAACTCGCAGTTGCCGCGGCTCGAACTGCAGGCCGGCCGAAGCACTCACGGAAATTTTGAGGGAACTCGAGACCCAACCAAAGTCTGTCCCCAGTTTTTCCTGCTGCACGAGTCGTGGATCCTGTTCGTATTTTTCCGCAATCGGAAAATCAGAAGCTCGACGTTTGGCCCGTTTGGCATAGCCCGGGAACGCCTCAAAATCTGGACGCAGTTCATAGATTGACGCCAACACATCGGGCTTAAATGCATGCCCGGCCGCCGTCTTCAGTCGCAGGTGGACATGAAACTGCATCACAGGATGCATCTGAGGCACCTCCAGAAATACCGACTTTCCATCGGGCAGCAATCGAACGGACTTTACCTCCACTACATCGTGTCCCTGTCGCCCCGGTTCCTTCACAGAAAACTCGGGAGACCCATACCCTGCGCTGTAGAGGTAATTCCATTGTTGACAAAAAACGTTCTGCAGCGTCACAGAGACCGGGTCGATCGCTTCGCTGAACCTGACGATCACACCGTTACCGTGAGCTTCCATAGCCGTGGGCAATGGCATGGGGTTTCCTGTCAGCCGGACTCGCTGAAGACAGCCGTCTTCCTGGGCGTAGCTCTGCCATCCCTCAGTCCCCGCAAGGTACATGCATCCGTCTCTGGGATTGAAGCTCACTCGACAGATTCCGCTGAGATACTCACCGGGAAGTGGTACAATCGCCCCCTGACCTTTGCCATTCACCACATCCCGCAAAACCAGATAGGCCTGACACGCGCCATAGGATGTTCCGATGGCCGCTCCGCTGAATGCACCGAGGCGTCTGTTCGTGGGGAGGAAACCAATTTCGCCAGAGGAGTTGTCGATGCCTCGAGGAAGAAAGCAAAGTGGCAGATCGTAGCCATACTTGCCATGATTCGGCTTTGGGCCCTTGAGTCCGTGATAGCTATGAGCAGCAACTTCAAAGATCGCCGACGCGGGCGTCCAGGTGCCTTCCTGAACGGTGGCCAGCACGACGTCGCCGTCACGGGAAACTCCAATGCCGTTAGAATTTCGTAGTCCATTACCAAGCGATTCGATCGTACCGGCAGAATCCATGCGGGCCACACCAAAGTCGCCCGATGAAATTGACCAGTACAGTCGTCCCGAATCATCCTGCTGCAGAGAAGTACAAAAATCGTGGCCGCCCGTCGTAGGGAAACTGTTCGTCACACATTCGTAGAAATCGGTTTCGTTGTCGCCGTTCAAATCGTGCAATCGCGTAATCTGATCGGAACCGAGCACCAGGATCTTTCCATTTTGAATAACAATCCCCAGGGCCTGATAAAATCCAGAGGCAATTCTTTGCCATCGCAGAGGCTTGGACGCCATCTCAGCGATCCCATCGACCAGCCATATTTCACCCATCAACGTTGAAACCACCACTCGTCCATCGTCCAGGCATCCTACACCACCAATTCTCATGGCGGATTTGAACGGGTTTGATGCGACAGGAGGCAAAGTGATACTGTCGATTGCAAGCGGGCCAGACTCATCCCCAGTAACTCCTTTGGTCTCCACTGTACTGGCAACCCATTCACCAGCTGCTCCCGCCAGAAACATCTTTGCTGATGGAATCCCTTCAGGCTGTGCAAATTGCGAGGGTCCCGTATCATCGACACGGCCCTCGGTGATTTCGACATAGAGGGGCCCTTCCACAGGACCTCCGGTAAATGTGATGCCCCAGACGCCATCGACATCGGCCAGTTTTGCGGAGCTGGTTTCTCCTGCGAGACTCAGTTGAAGCAATTTCCCATCAGACTGCACAGCGTCAATCGATCGAGCGCCATCTTTGATTACCTCAATCGCAGCATCCGCTGGTGGCCTCAGGATCTTCAGGAAACAATCAGGCAGCATGCCATCAATCTGAAGAGTACGAATCAGCCGTCCCTGCACGACCGACATTGAATCAAGGATTCTGGCATTGTCGATCTGGCTTGCGAACGCCACATGGTTGGCGTGCCGATAAAAACCGAGATATCGACGGGTCGTTTTCTCCGGCAGCTGCCACGCTCCCTGTGACAAATCGACCAGGCGATTACCGGCCGGCTCCACACCGCCCATCAGGCCGAATCGCACAAAGCCCCACTTCACAAATCCCTCTCGCCACGAATCCACAAACGTCATCCGCAGCGGGTCATAGAGAACCGTCGTCCTGGTGTCGGGATCAATATAAACGTTGACCCCCTTGAAAGTGGTCTGACCAAAGTGGCGAGTCAACTGGCAGACCACGTTCCCAGTGTCGACCTCATTCAGACTGTAGTCAAAACTGACGTCTTCTGGATTCTGGCCCCAATGTCCAAAGCCACCTCCATCCAGTCCAGGAAACTGAGGTAGCACCTCGACCGGACCTGTCGGTCGATTGTCAAGAAAATGTTCCGCCTGCCGTGCATAAAAATCATGCACTCGATTCTGCGGAAACGGTAACTTTGGATCTGACTGAGCTTGAACGCTCAACGGCCAAGGTAGTGAGACCAATGCCGTGAAGAGAAAACAGCGTAGAGAAATCATCTGGGTCTCGTTGAGTTGAATTCCTGGCCTCGGGGGGAGACCAATAACCGCCCGCCGGAACAAGCAGCTCGAAGTTCCGGCACATTCCATTGGGTTAAGCAATTCAATAATCAGTGAAAGGTCGCCTTCGCACGATGTTAAGCAACAACCTGGAATCAATGCGTCCACGGATCACGATACTCTTTGTCTGTCATGGCCTGAGCTTCAGCATCTCCCGGACAGGATTCCGTGACAGGATCCCACTTCACGGGACGCCCAAGCCTTGCAACAAGATTTCCCAGATGGCAAACGGTTGCTGAGCGATGACCGATTTCCACATCGCAGATCGGTAGTTTTCGACTCTGCATACAATCGAGGAAGTTTTTGGTGTGATCATCGCTGCGATAGAGCTGAGTCAACTCTGCGGCATCAAGCGACATTTGACTGAGCTCACGCGGCCCGGTCACCAGTTTGCCACGATTGACTGCGATCCGTCCTTTTGTGCCGATAAAGGTCGTCCCACCCTGAATATCTTTTTGGCCCTGACCCAGAGTCAATTTCACGCCATTGGCATAGGTGTAAGTCAGTCGACACTTCTCCGTCACTTCATGGAACATCTGCGGATGAAACTCGGCTGTGCCTTCACAGGCTACGGGGCCCGTTTCGTCCATACCAAGGCCCCACTGAGCAATGTCCAGATGATGAGCGCCAAAGTTCGTCATTTGACCGCCAGAGTAATCCCACCAGAATCTGAAGTTATAGTGAACGCGTTTGCTGTGATATGGCTTCTGAGGGGCTGGACCAAGCCACGATTCATAATCCAACTCCGGTGGAACCGGTTCAACGTCCCCAATCGAGCCGGGGTGATTGGGATCCGGAATCCCCACCAGCACTTCCTTGACGTCGCCGATCAAACCGTTTCGAACCAGCATGCAGGCACTCCAGAACTCCTTAGAGGATCGCTGCTGAGACCCAGTCTGAACAATCCGCTTATGCTCGCGAGCCGCGTTGACCATACGTCGGCCTTCGGCAATTGTCAGGGAAAGTGGCTTCTCACAGTAAACGTCCTTGCCGGCCTGACACGCATCAATCGTCATGCGAGCATGCCAATGATCGGGAGTGGTAATCACGACGGCATCGACTCCGCTTTCTTCAAGCAACCTGCGATAGTCGCTATAGATTTTTGGAGTAGGGCCTTTTTCCTTTACAATCGCGGCACCGTCCGCAGCCACTTTCGAATCCACATCACAGATTCCTACAATGTCCACGCCTGCAGCGAGAAATCGCTTTACGTTTCCGGATCCCTGATTCCTCACGCCAATAGACGCGACAGCAATCCTGTCATTCGCCCCAAAAATGCGACGCGGCAATATCATTGGGGCAGCGAACGCAGAAACTGCAGTAGCCGACCTACGAAGAAATGAACGACGCGACAACGACTTGCTCATGGGAAACGTCCTTCACTGGGGCTAACGAATGATAGTGACGACGCCGTTAAAGTCACCGTCAGAAGGTTTCACCGTAGCGGCTATACCATGCTTCTGTCAAACGGCGGCTTATGCTTTGTCTGAGCTTGGTTGACAGTGGCGAGATTCAAAAAACGAGGTCAGTCCTTACTCGTCACCGTGGCAATTGCTTACGCAGACACGCGGCACCGGCAAACTGGCAGTCGTCGCTCGACTATTTGCCAATTCGATCCCTGACGTACAGAATTCAGTGAGAATGCGTATTGTCGCTGATCATCAATCGATTCGACGTCGAGTATCATCGAGGCGAAAGGCCCGGCGTTCCTGATGGACGAGTGCGGCCATGAACGCATGCAGGACCAGAGTTCGACGCATACTTATTTCACCAGGAGTCTTGCACCTTGATCTATCGCGGAGCTCAGAACTACGAACGCTTAACTCCATTGGGCCGCGGTCCCTCATGGACAGCGTTCCTCGCGAAGGCAGAAGATTGCTCCCTGGTGGAGTTGCGACTAATGGAAACGACCATCGACAAAGTCCGGTGGGCATCGATCACGCGTCGCCTTCAACTGTTGTCGCTACTTCAACATGCAAATATTCGCTCGATCAGAGACATTGCGGCTGACCATAAGCCTCCTTTTTTTGTCACCGAGTTTCTACCCGGCACAGCGTTGTCGCTCCTGGAAAAGACGACGCCACTCAACATTCTTCAGCTTCTGCAACTCGGCTTGCAACTTTTGCAGGCACTGTCGGAAGCTCATCGTCTGGGAGTTTTTACGGGCCCGATTAACACTGACGCAATCGCAGAACGTGCTACAGGCACGTGGGCAATCGACTTGTGTCAGCCAGCTTTCGAATTCGACGACTCACGGACTGAACGTGGCAATGGTCAAAACGAACCGGATAGAGACGATAGAGGCTCCTTGTCTGATTTACAGACGATTTGTGAACTACTCAAAAAGCTGGCGATTCAAGTCAAGGTTCAAACAACTCAGGTTTCACAGCTTATGACGGTGCTGGACCAGACCATCCACGGCAGCGCGGAAGGCCAGACCGTCTCAAGTCTTGCCAGCGAGTTACAGACGCTTGCCAAGTCCATCGCCGATACACATCCGGATCCCGTATTGCGAAAATCGGTTGACGAATCCGATGACGCAAGAATCGACAAAACGATCGTAGGTGCTCCTGCTCCGGAGAGCGGGAATTCTCCCGAAATCCCGAAGAGACTCGGGCGATTTGAGCTACTCGAGTGTCTTGGTCGGGGGGCTGTCGGGGCCGTTTTTCGAGCGATAGATATCAGCAACGGCCAGGTTGTGGCCATAAAAATTCTGGACCCACGACTGGCGCGGAATGCAGTTGTCGTCCGGCGGTTCGAGAAAGAGGCCAGAATGCTGGCGCGCGTCGAGAATCCGTATATCGCAAAAATCATTGACGCTAACAGCGATCAGGGACATCACTTTCTGGCAATTGAATACGTTGCGGGCGGCACTCTGGCCGAACTGATTCAGGGCGGTCTTCGACTTGCGGAGCAGGATGCTTTACTGCTGATCCTTGATGTCGCGCGTGGCCTTGCTGTGGCACATCAGCAGTCGGTCTTTCACCGAGATGTGAAACCGGAAAACATACTTTTGACGGCTGAAGGTGCATGTTACATGAAGGGCGAAGACGGTCCTTTCAAAGATCGCGATGAACCTTCAGTCCCCTTTGCGAAACTGTCCGATTTTGGACTCGCTCGGATGGATCAGCAGTCTGACTCACTGGCAATAACCAACGACGGAGCGATTCTGGGCACGCCACTTTATATGTCACCTGAACAATGTCGTGGCCTTGCTGCCGACGCTCGCTCGGATGTCTATGCATTAGGCGCAACGCTGTTTCAACTATTGTCCGGCCGACCGCCGTTTGCAGGTGACAATCATATTGCGGTCATGAACGCTCACTGCAATGACCCTGTGCCATCTGTGTCTCGAATCTGCCCCGATGTCAGCGATGCGTGTATCTCAGTCGTTGAAAAGTGTCTTGCCAAGACGGCCGACGCGCGATATCAGGATGCGATGTCACTGCAACTGGATATGGAACGACTGCTGCACGGCGAACCTACTTCAATGATGGTGCATCCTGGAGCACCAGGCAGTCATGGTCGAGGAGTTCTGGAATTCCAATTCACCTGCGAACTCCGATCCTCACCGGCACAACTCTGGACTTACGTTTCCAATACAGATCGAATTAACCATGCCATGGGGCTCTCGTCGATTACTTACACAACTCGAACAGATCCGATTCGCGGTGTCGAACGGTTTGCGGAAACTCGAATTGCCGGACAAAAACTGAAATGGCAGGAACATCCCTACGAGTGGATTGAAGGTCAACGCCTGAGCGTGCTGCGGGAATTCTCGACCGGCCCGTTCTTCTGGTTCATGAACATTGTCAATCTGACTCCGCTGCCTGGTGGCGGCACCAGGATCAAGCAGATATTCCGAGTGGTCCCACGCAACTGGTTGGGAGTTCTGATTGCAAAGTTTCAGCTGGGGCACAGCGTGCCGCGCTCTTTCCGACGCGTCTATGCTCAAATTGACGATTTTCAGTCACGTTCCGCATTGAGCGATCCCTCCTCTGACCCGTTCGCGGCGAATGTGGCAATGACGAATATCGGCCGCACTCGACTTCGGCAGCGTCTGACTCATCTGCAGCAACGACAGATTGACCCTGCTGTAATCGAAACACTGCGACAGTTCATCGAGCACGCATCTGATCTTGAAGTGGCACGTATTCGACCGTTGGTTTTCGCTGAGCGGTTTCACTTGAACCCCAAACAAGTCATCGATGGCTGCCTGATTGCAGCCAAGGAAGGACTGCTCGTTCTGCTTTGGGACATCCTGTGTCCCTCATGCAAAATCCCGGCGGACGTTCAGCAAACTCTGGCTTCGCTGAAAGAGCATTCTTATTGCCCATCGTGTGACCTGAAATACGAAATCGATTTCGCGAATTCTGTGGAACTCATTTTTCGAGCGCATCCCGAAGTTCGTGCTGCGGAAACTCGCACGTATTGCATCGGAGGTCCAGCGTTCTCGACTCATGTCGTCGCCCAAACCCACTTGGCACCGTCAGAAAGGCTGGAACTGGAACTCAGCCTGAGCGAAGGTTCCTATCAACTCAGAGGTGCACAACTTCCTTTTTCCGTTGATCTGAGGGTATCGTCCGGCACGGGAGTCACGCGACTGGAACTGCCGCTGCTTCGTCCACCAATTCCGGGCAGTACTCCAATCCTACGGCAGGGAACTCAGGTGTTGTCACTGCTGAATAACACGACTCGCGATCTGCAAATTCGGCTTGAACGTACTGCCGGACGTCAGATGGCACTAACGGCTGCTGCCGCT
>JANPHT010000214.1:0-12419 GCA_031424595.1 Planctomycetota bacterium | reverse complement strand
GGGATCGCATGGCGGCGGCCGTGCCGGAATGGGAGCAGCTGCGAGAAACCGCATCCGCGATCAAGTCACACACTCAATCGCGACTGGCGGACTACCTCGAACAGTTCGAAGCAAATGCTCAGAAGCTTGGCGTAATCGTGCACTGGGCGACCGACGCCGCCGAACACAATCGGATCGTGCTTGATATTCTTCAGAGTCACAAAGTGCAGCGACTGGTGAAGAGTAAGTCGATGCTGACAGAAGAATGCCATCTCAATCCGTTTCTGGAAGGTCATGGTATTGAAGTGGTCGATACAGATCTTGGGGAGCGAATTGTTCAGCTTCGAAAGGAAACACCCAGTCACATTGTGCTGCCCGCAATTCACATTCGCAAAGAAGAAGTCGGTGAGTGTTTCCATGAGCATTTGGGGACAGAAAAAGGTGCATCCGATCCTGGTTACCTGACCGAAGCGGCTCGTAATCATCTTCGTGAACGCTTTTGTAAAGCCGACGCAGGGCTCACAGGGGTCAATTTTGCGATCGCAGAAACCGGCGGCATTGTCATCTGCACGAATGAGGGCAATGCGGATCTTGGAGTGGGGCTTCCTAAAGTTCATATTGCCTGTATGGGTATGGAAAAGCTGATTCCGCGAGCGAAGGATCTCAGCGTCTTTCTGAGACTGCTGGCCCGTTCGGCGACAGGGCAGCCTATCACGACTTATACGTCTCACTTCCACGGGCCAATGCCGGGATACGAGATGCATGTGGTCATCGTTGACAATGGGCGGAGCGAAATTCTCAAGTCACCGGAGTTCCGTCGCAGCCTGGATTGCATTCGATGCGGGGCCTGTATGAACACCTGCCCGGTTTACCGACGAAGCGGGGGCCACAGTTATGAATCCACTGTGCCTGGCCCGATTGGGTCTATTCTGACGCCATTGCAGACGCCGGAGAAACATAGTTCGCTGCCTTTCGCGTGTACATTGTGTGGTTCGTGCACTGACGTATGCCCGGTGAAGATCGATCTCCATCAGCAGCTATTCACGTTACGTGAGTTGCTGGACAACAAACGACTGATCGGCACTTCAAAGAAGCTTTCGATGAAACTCGTGTCCGGCGTGATGTCCCGAACATGGCTGTTCAATTTGCTCGGAAGCGTCGCGCGAACGTCCTTAAGGCTGCTGCCCAGATTCATGGTTTACAATTCACTCAATCCGTGGGGCAAGCAACGCGAACTACCGGATGCGCCAAAGAAATCGTTTCGCCAGATGTATGCAGAAAGAGAAAACAATCGGCGTTGATGACAGCAAACGTCGCAAGTTTCCGGCATCGGACTTGAATCATTATCGGAAAACAGGAATCTGCCAGGTGGTCATGAAAAGCGAACCCGGACAATCATCTCGCGACAAGATCCTTTCCAAAATTCGCGCGGCAGAGCCTCAGTCATCACTGCTGCCGGAAATGGATTCGACCGGTCAATGGCAGACGTTTGAAGATCCTGAAGCTCGATTTGCAGAAGTTCTAAAATTCGTTGGTGGCCAGGCCGTTCATGTGAAAACTCTGTCCGAGGCCGACGCTTACCTGAGAACTCTGGATCCGTGGCAGAAGGGCATAGTTCGATGCACGATGGTACCGGGCGTTGGTGACTCCACGATAGATATTTCCCGGATCGAAGACCCTCATGATCTGGAGAACGTCGATTTTGCGATTCTGCGAGGTCATTTTTGCGTCGCTGAAAATGGAGCGGTCTGGGTGACCGACGAAACGGTAAAGCATCGAGTGCTCTATTTTATTCCGCAGCATATTTCGCTCGTGGTGCCTGCGTCACAAATCGTCAATAACATGCATGAAGCCTATGCCCGCATGACAATCGGCGCTCACAAATTTGCAGGGTTCATTTCAGGACCGTCAAAGACGGCGGATATCGAACAGTCACTTGTCATCGGGGCACACGGGGCCCGATCGCTTGTGGTGTTTTTGGTTGACGAGATCTGACGTTGAAATTCAGCTGTAGTACTTTGAAAGAAAACCTGATGAGCCAGAAAACTGTTTTGAGTATTGGCCAGTGTCGTCCCGACAGTGCGGCGATCGCACATTATTTGAAGTCGCATTTTGATGCCCGCGTGTTGACGGCCGATCTGCCGGATCAGGCGATGAAGACTCTACTCGATTCTTCCGTCGACCTTGTGCTGATCAACAGAAAACTGGATGCGGACTCGAGTGACGGCTTGGAGATCTTCAAGAGAATCCAGGCGAGCGCGAAAAGCAATGTGCCCGTGATGCTGGTCACTAATTATCCGGAGTGGCAGGAAAAGGCAGTCGGTATGGGGGCAATCTATGGATTCGGAAAGGCCGAACTCAACCGCCCCGAGACTCGCGAACGGCTTGCTGCGGTGCTTGAAGTGGCGACTTAATTGCTCTGCATGACGTCAACGTTTTGATAGCACCCAGTCTTCCTGTGCCGGCTGCACCTGTCTGGATGCTGCACCTGTCTGCGGGGCTGGACCTGTCCGGTGCGGTGTGATGCTTATGGCGGCCGATGGTTGATGTTTTAGAGCCATTACACAACAACTATCGACTACCGCCGCTGCCATAATGCGCGATAGATCGGCAGGCCCAGTTTGCGTTTTTTCCGTTCGAAGCTGGTGTGGTAGTCCATGTCGTGATTCGCATCACGTTGTTCCGGCGGCGGGCAAATGATGAACTCCGGATGGACGTCCATGAGTGAACGGACCATTTCGAAGTAATCAGCGACGTCGGTCCAATGATGCACAAATCCGCCCGGTCGCAGGATTCGAGTCAGCAGATGGGTGAATTCAACGTTGAAAATCCGACGCTTGTGATGACGAGTCTTCCACCAGGGATCTGGAAAGTACACATGAGCAGCATGTACGGAACCTGGCGTGATCATTTCTGACAGCACGATGCGACCATCGCCGCCGATGACTCGCGCATTGGCCAGATTTTGCTTCAACAATCGGGTCGCTGTCCTTCGACCTTCGCGATAGTCGATTTCCAGACCGACGAAATTTGTTCCCGGCGTTGTGACAGCGGCATTGAAGAGAAACAGTCCTCGACCGCAGCCAATGTCAATCTCAACCGGCTGGTCGTTGCCGAAGAAAGCTGGCCAGTGCAGATGTTGGCCAATATCATCGACAGTCTGAAACCATGGCTTCAGGGACTTGATGGAGTCTGTTTCCTCCGACAACATGCGATTTTCCTGATCGAATTGTGGCTGTGTGTCTTCGGGCAACAGACTCGCGCCGTACGCTGTTGATTAATGTGAGCAAAGTGTGGAACGTGAGCAAAGTGTGGAACAGCGCGTGGCACCGTTCTGCGGGACCGACTTCAGGCAGATTTGTTCACTGTGACTCCCAGCATTTGCCCTTCGAACATCAGTTCGCCGTTAACAAAACCCTGGAAGTTGAACTGAGCCAAACGGCGGGCCATGACTCGAGTCACTTTTGCGATGAGATCGAGACGAGATCCCGGATAAATTGGTTTACGGAAACGAACTTCGTCCATTCCGCCAAAGCCAAGATAGTCGCCGCCAATCAGGTCGTACTTTCTGGCGTAAAAGCCGCCAAGCTGTGCAGCGGCTTCGCATTGAACAACACCGGGCATCAACGGGTATCCGGGCATGTGGCCCCTCACCCAGAATTCTGAATCTGTCAACTGCTTGTAGCCGACAACCAGATGCTGATTCTGGTCCACATGGACGATGGCAGTGAGTTGTTCCATTTCGAACCGCTGCGGATTCACCTGACGGATATCTTCAACTGTGAAAAGCGGCTTACTGAAATCCAGTGATTTCAAGTCGCAAATTGGTTCTGATGCCATCGACGATTTACTCCAGCACTTATCACAAAAAACGACATCGCAGGCCTGCTGTCTGGCGTAAATCCCTGTCAGCTTCCGCACGAATCGAGTTGATCACGTCTCAAGTCGCGGATTGCAATCGGATCGAGCCGGTCTCGCAAGGCACTGAGCGAGTTCCGGACTACATTTTCCAACATTAGTGGTCCGTAGCACTATTCGCCGACGCTTTTAAGTACGCAGACCAGGATGTTCGCAGTCTCGATGCGATTCCTGTTGTCGTGTGGCACCTCCTCGTTCAATCAAGCCGTAGACGTTAGCTGGACCGCACTGTGAATTGCATCCACCGCTACTCGATTAGCGACTGGCTGGTGCTGACTTCGGCAAAGCTGACTGAGCCGCCTTCGCCTCTTTGCCGACCATGACATCAGTGAACCCTTTCAAGTCGGTCCACAAAGTGCCCTCGCCAGCATAGAACAGGTTCAGCTCAACATCCGCCGGCAATCCCGTGGCGAAGACCCACTGGTTATACGCACTGCCCGAACCGAATGAATCAACAGCCAGCTTGAAGAGTTCTGACTTCGCTTCGGCCTCGAGCTGTTTGCTTGACGCCTTTGCTCTACCAAGAGTCACGCTGGCCTGGGCATCAAGTTCGGCTGTATTCCTGGCGATCGTGGCGACTTTTTTCAGCGTCTCAGCCTTTGTTTCTTCCGCTTCTTTGTTCCCTTCTGCGATGGCTTGAGCGGCCATTTTCATGGTTTCTGCGTTGACGCGTTCTTTCTCAAGGTCAACGGTCTTCTCTGCTTCACGAAGAGTGGCTTCCGTGCGTGCCGTCAGCAACTCCTGTTCACGCGTCAGCTTCAATTCGTCCGCCACGAACTTTTCCTGAATCGGCGTTCGTATTTCCAGCGGAATGTGTATGTTGCGCACGAATCCATGCAGAAGGGTCAGTCCTGAATCTTTCAGAACAGTATTAAACTCACTGGAAACTTCCTCCTGAAATTTCTGACGAGTACTGCCGACCAACAGATCGACTGCTCCGAGAGACGATCCCATGTTTCGGCAAATGCTTTCGATCTGCATGACCACGACTTTGGTCTCGGCAGCTTCCAGAGATCCGAAGTTCCGGATGACATCCGCCGCCTGGTCCGGCATGATTCCCCAAACTGCCGTGAAGTCCATGTGAATCTTGAATCCGTCGTTTGACGGAAAAGCGATTCCGCTGTCGTCGTCCATCACTGACGGTTCGCCACTCTCATCAAGCAGTGGAACACCGTCTTTACTCACGAGACTGGACTTGAGAGACTTTTCTACGTAACCGACTCCAATGACATCCACTTGCTGTTCGTTCGGATTGATCGGGTAAAGCCCCGGCTGAAGCACTTTGTCCTGGACTCCGCTGGAAGCGCTGGTCAATCCGTTGGTCGTGTTGTTCGTCACAACTCCCACGTATCCCGTTGGAATAGAAACCCAGCCGGCCTGCTTCGTCAGCCCCGTAGGAGAAATGGACGGTCCCTTGATCACGGTCACTGTATAAGCGTAGTCATTGATGCGGTAAGTTCCTGGAGTCAGCAATTGCCGAAGGTTTCCCTTCTCTGTTGTCTCATTCAATGCGCCATCGACGAGATTCTTGCCCTGTGGCAGATTACTTCCCATCTTGCTGGAAACCAGTCCCACTTCACCTGGCTTGACGACGACGTCTTCAATCAATCGTGTCTCCCACCATCCGATCCATCGAAAGTGTCGCCCAGGACCGAGCATATCCTGCAGCACGCCAATTTCCAGAGGCCGGCCATTCTCATCCACCTGAGCAAACTGACCTGGTGCGGCTGGAGGTCGGTTTCCGGGAAGGAATGGCAGAGGCGGCCCTTTGTATCGCATTACAAGGCTGAAGCCTTCTGGCACGTAGACACGATTGAATGTCCATTCAAACATTTCGTATCCGATGACCAGCAACAGAAAGGCAGGCACAGCCAGCCCAATCGTGGTTTTCAATGACCGGCCCGTTGACGTATCGCTCATTTAAGTTTTCCTTAGGCATTGGAGACTGATATGGTCTCGTTGCATTTCTGATATGATTTGAATCGCCTGCTGCGGACGTTTTTTTTGCGAAGAACTATCGAACTATGGGCTTGCCTTCGCTTCCGATGTCGGTACGGCCGTGGTGGTCGTTCCTGATACAGGCTTTTGATTTGTATTGGCCGCCGCAGCGGAGTCCGCAAAGGACTCGAAAATCTTCATGATGGGACTGTCAGCGGTATTGACCATGATCTTGCGATAAGAGGCTGAAAGCTTCTGATACAGGACGTACTGGGCGTAGCTTTGTCCATCGCCACCGAAGGCTTCCACGGCTGTCTTCCAGCCCGCGGCTTCCGCCTCGTTATCAAAACGAACGACATCGGCTGCGGCTTTGCCTGTGGCCTCAATAGCAGCGGCCTCATCAATCGAAGCATCCAGTTTCAATTGCGCGACCGCAGCATTTTCATTGGCTTTGGTAATTGCAACTTCCTGATCCTGCATCGCCTGAGTCGTAACTTTCACAATCTCCTGTTCAGCCTTCACTATGGCTTGTTTCTGCTCGACAAGGGCCTTCTCGATGGCCAGCTTTTGTTCCGACGCCTGTTGCAGTGTCTGCTGCTGATACTGGAGTTCCTGTTGCTTGGCGATTTCTCGCTTTCGAACCGGATCAGCAATCTGTTGCGGGGGACGAATTTTCGTGATCAACGCCTGAACAATTTCAATTCCCACTGGTGTGCAGGCCTCTCGCATCGACTTTTCAAAGCCTTTCTGGAAAGCTGTTCGGGTCACTCCCTGAATGAAATCACGTCCGGAAGAATTTGATCCCTGAAGACGACAGAAACTTCTGGCGTTCGGCATGATCACCGTTTGCACGATCTCCTTGTCAATCTCAGGGCCGTTATCGTGTTGATTGAAAAGGACGTAGACCTCGGCGGCCTTGTCCGGAGAGACTCGAAACTCGATCGCGCCGTCGAGGCTGACCCAGAATCCATCTTTGGATGGGAACCCCATGTCTCCTTCTTCGCCGAGATTGAATCGCTGACTGCGACAGTCAACCTGATCGACGCGTGTGACGTACGGATTGAGATAGTGTATGCCGGGTTCGAGGGTGATCTTCTGCACTCCGCGTTCGCCTGGCTCGACGAGCAACTTGTTCGGATCCGCCGCCAGAGGAGCGGCTAAATTTGTCACGACGCCTTTGAATCCGGCGGGAATGGTGAAGGGTTTCTGAACTTCTACGGAGTAAAGATAGGGATTGATAGGATATCGGCCGGGCTGAAGAATGCCGGGCAT
Organism: Planctomycetota bacterium; assembly: GCA_031424595.1. Lineage (GTDB taxonomy): Bacteria > Planctomycetota > Planctomycetia > Planctomycetales > Planctomycetaceae > SXXK01. The sequence continues at coordinate 5,312 of JANPHT010000214.1, read as the reverse complement.
AATTCCCTTTGTCGTGGCTTCCCCTTTATCATCAACCTTGGCAAGAAAGTCACCGTATCCAAGGTCGTCGCCCGTCAAACTGACTCTGACCCCCATGTCACCCGGACCAATCTCAATCTGTTTGATGACGGTCCAGGACCAGAAGTAGGGATTGTAGAAGTGCCGACCTTCTGAGAGCACTTGTCGCTGAATACCTTTGTGCTCAGTTGTCGGAGCAACTTCTTCATTATTCTTCAGGTCGATCCCCGTCTTCCGAATGAGGATTGCAATTTCACCGATCCCGACATCAATTCTGAAGCTGGTGTAAACGGTCCAGATTGCACTGACCCCTATCACCGCCAGAATCAGGACAGCTACTGCGGATCCACTAGACAGCCGAATTTGTCGACGCATGGGATAAGACTCGTTGGACGACATAAAGAATTCTCCCGGATCAGTTGATTCACATCGAGACGCTGTTGTTCGAATCATTTTTGCTGAATAATAGCGTGTTTTTCTGCAAAACGGACAAAACAGCTGTCCGGATTAAAAAAGATTAGTTCGCGATCAGCAGTGAAACGCCTCTTTCACGCGGCCATTCGATTCTGGGGCTGAAAATATCGCGGGCGGGCGGATCCGTAGGAAATATCGCTGAAGCTGGCGGCCCTGTGTTGGGACTCTGCGTGGTTGAGATACGCTTCATTCCCTGCGGGTTGAGAGGTCGCTGGATCTGAAGATTCCACAGGCATCAACCGTCCTTTTCAGTTTCAAAAAGGAGTTTTTTTGTGGTCGTGGTGATCCAGAAACATGGCGGCATCGTTCTCAGGACATTGAATGCGGATGAATTTAAGACAGTCAATTGACTAAACTGCGGGCAGCCACAATTGCTGGATGCCAATGCAGGCATGAGATTCCGATCATCGACGTCGTTCCTAAGTCGAGGGGGGACAAGTTTATGTCGCAAGTACGACCCGAAACAAAGACTGGCTGGCTAAGCTTAGTTCGATTCAACCACGCGTTGGGTCCCATTGCCGCTGGCGTCATCATTGATGCCGTCGATTTTGTAACCTTTGGTCCGATCGGTTTAGTGCTGGGATTTCCCATTGGCGCGACTGCCGGATACTGGCTTGGTCGCAGCATGCACCTTGAAAAGCAAACCAGCCTTATCTGCGCGGCAATAGCAGGCATCTATTGCACGATCCCCGGCACAGAGCTGCTTCCACTGGGAACACTTGTCGGCGCACTGGTGCGATTTGACGATGTTCCTGCCATCAATGCCACAACAGATCCGCAGTCCCCGGAAAAGTCCGACGCACAGACGGAATCAATACGCTCTGTCGAAGAAGATTGAATTCATGTCTTCAGCAAGACCGCCGAGTCCCGACAACGCTACTCGGCGATCAGGTCACGAATCGCCTTTTCAATATCCGCTGCGGACGGTACGACGGCTGATTCCAGCGAGGGACTGTACGGAGTTGGAGCAAACGATCCATGGACCCGACGGATCGGGGCATCCAGATCATTAAACGCCAGGTCGGCGACATGGGCCGCGACCTCAGCACCCAGCCCAAATGCGGCGGGAGTTTCTTCCACAATGAGTAGTCGACCGGTTTTCGCCACGGATTGACAAATTGTAACTGTGTCGAGCGGCGATATCGTGCGAGGATCGATTAACTCCACGGAGATGCCTGATTGTTTCAATGAGTCGCCAAGTGACTCCGTGAGTGCCACCATGCGAGCGAGGGCCACAACCGTCACGTCTGTGCCTTCGCGGACGACGGCCGCCTGTCCGAAATCGATTTCATAATCTTCCTCGGGAACATGGCACTTCATGGTGAGAATCTCACGATGCTCAAGGAACATCACGGGATCCTGGCAACGCAGTGCCCGCAGCATCAGACCTTTGGCGTCGTAAGCATTGGAGGGAACCACAACTCGCAGGCCGGGAACTTGTCCGTAAAGCGAGAGATAACTACCCGAGTGATGCGTTGCGGCGGAATGGCCAATGCCGATACAGCCTCGCAGGAGCACCGGCATCTTCAGTCGACCGCTCGACATATATTGCATTTTTGCAATCTGATTGATGATTTCTCCTACAGAGTCAAGAATGAAATCGGCAAACATGAAATCGATCACAGGGCGAGTTCCTGTCATCGCAGCACCGCCAGCCAATCCGACGAAGCCTCGTTCGCAGATCGGAGTGTCACATAAGCGTTCCGGACCATGGAGTTCGTAAAGGCCGGGTGTCGTCCGGAAGTTACCACCCCGTTTGCCAATGCCCTCCCCCATCACAAAGATGGTCGGGTTACGAGCCATTTCGCCGGCGAGAGCTTCGACAGTGGCCTGAGTAAACGTGATCTCTCGGCGAGTGCTCACCTGCGCGACGGCAGTCCTGAAGTCACTGACCGCCTTGCCGCGAAACGGTTCCGCAGAGTACACGTGAGAAGTCGCTGTGCTGGCATCGGGAATCGGACTTTTCTCCGCGAACTCTTTGGCTTCCTTAACGATCTGAGCCACTTCCGATTCGATGCGTGCCAGGTCTCCGGAGAGCTCAGCAGGCGCAGTCGCTTTAAGTCGAGCGATCGGGCACTTGAGCTTCCAGGCTTCGACTTCTTCACGAGTTCGATAAGTGAAGTCTCCCATTCCTTCAGCATGGGCGCGAGTGCGGTACGTTTTGCATTCGATCAAAGTGGGACCCAGACCAGCTCTGGCTCGCTGAACAGCTTCTCCGGCGATCCGATGAATTTCCATTGCATCATTGCCGTCAACTTCGTGTCCCGCGATGCCATATCCTGCCGCTCGACCTGCGACAGTCGGTGAACCGCTGGAGTAGGAAAACGGGACCTCGGTGGCGTACTGATTGTTCTCGCAGATAAAGAGCGTGGGCAGTTTCCAGATGCTGGCCATGTTCAGAGCCTCGTGGAAAGCTCCATTGTTGACCGCTCCATCGCCGAAGAACGCGACGGCGACATTTCCCGACTGCATCAGTTTTGAGCTGTAGCCACCACCGCAGGCCTGAAGCATGCAGGGGCCAACGATGCCACTAGTTCCCATCATGCCAATTTCGGGGGAAAACAGATGCATCGAACCTCCGCGGCCGCGGGAACATCCGGTGGAGCGTCCGAAAAGCTCGGCCATCAGTTCTTGCGGAGGCATTCCTTTAGCCAAAGCGTGTCCGTGACCTCTGTGAGTGCTGAAGACCGTATCCTTCACGCCCAGGTGAGCACATACACCCGAGGCGATGGCTTCCTGTCCGACATAGGTATGACAGGCTCCATGGATAAGTCCTCGCTGATGACACCGCGCAAGTTCCTCCTCGGTGTGACGAATAATGAGCATTGTTCGATAGAGGGAAAGCGTTTGTTCATGTGTCATGGAAGAGTATTAATTCGTCGGAAGGTGGCGTCTGGACTGCGGACGTAATCGCCGCGTGTGGACGCATGGTCCCTGGGATAACGTGGAAGTTCAACTGAACTTCGCACGAAGTCCCGTCCGACACAATGAGTGGTCGGTGAGCGCGACGGTGTCTCCACGGCCGGCAATACAGCCCGAGCACCACGGTTCGCATCTCGCAGTTCTGTCGTCATTAACGCTGATACACACGGCCAAATTGAATCGGGTGACGAATGGGATCCTTTCTCTTTGCTGCACAAACAGGACAGCCGTGACCTTGTGGAATGGGCGGCAAAGCAATCCTGGTCCACCGGCGAGGATCACATCCACCTTGCCACAAAACCGGTCATCGCCCGGCAAACGATCCTCCGCGATGCCGAACAGGCGCCTCATCTTGCGTTGCCGGTAATCCCTGAACCGTGACGTTGAAGTCTCATTCTCTACAGCCGCTTTTCAGATTTCCAATTGGAAATTTAAACTTGTTGCGAACCGCTTCGGAACAGGAAACGGTTTCAGTCCTTCGACTGAGCAGTCCAGAATCCATGGGACCAACGCAAGATCTCTTGTCGCAACATTCCAATTTCGCGATGCTTCCTTAAACCCGGCCAGCAATCAATCTCTGTTTTCACCCGAGAAACGACAAACAATGCCTACGAAAACCTCCGGAGTCACACTGGCCATCTTTCTGTCGCTTGCGACTGCTGAACTGACGCCCGCTGGCGAGGTGCAGGAGTCGTTTCTGAGCGAAGGGGTGACTCAGCGAATGGGTGGCTATCGACCGATTCGCGGGCCAATGGATCAGGAAGCGTCGATCGTGACAAAGGCACCTGACGACCTGAAGGCTCCGAAGTTTGGCTGGATCGAATTCGGCGAACAGAAGTGGGCTTTCGCGATCGATGAGCCGGAAGAAGGCGATGCTCGCCTGTTTGTTGATACGAACAACGATGGCGACCTGACCAATGATCCGGTCACAGAATGGAAGGCGCGCGCACAGGGAGAATTCACAACCTATTCCGGACGTGCTCAGATTCAGCTGACAGAAGAAAAAACTGGCTGGCTTGGCATGTATCGCTTCGATCCAACGGACGAGCGCAGAGTTCAGTTGAAGGACACGTTGCTTTACTATCCTGACTTCGGCTCGGAGTTTTCTTTTGAACTCGACGGAAAGGTGATGACTACATTCGTCGACGGAAGCATTCGTGAAGACAGCCGTTTGCCAATCGATCGAGATGGCAACAAGCGTGTCAGTCGACGTTTCGAAATGACCCGCATCGGTCAGCCTTTTAATTTCACGGGCACAACGTACGTTTTTGAGCTGAAGGACGGCAAACTGCTGCTGGATTCTGCAGCGGAACCTGTGGAGCAACTGCCACTGCCGCCGGACCTGACAATTGGTAAGCAGGCACTCACGTTCACAGCAAAGACCATGGATGGAAACACAGTGGAGTTCCCAGGTTCATTCAAGGGCAAGATTGTCATGTTGGACTTCTGGGCCACCTGGTGCGGGCCGTGTATCGGCGAGATTCCTCACATGAAGGAAGCGTACACCGCATGGCATGACAAAGGCTTTGAGATTCTTGGCGTGAGTTTTGATCAGGAAGAGATGGAAGAAAAGGTGACGGAGTTTTTGAAGGAGAAGGAAATTTCCTGGAGCCAGATTTATGAAGGCAAAGGCTGGGAAACGTCACTGGGAATCGCACATGACGTCAGCGGCATCCCGTTTGTGCTGCTCATCGACGGCGACACGGGGGAAATTCTCGCCGAAGCCCGCGCCCTCCGCGGCCCCGGCCTTTCCGAGTTCATCGGTAAGGCACTGGACAAGAAGAATGCGGAGGAATGATTGGAGCCAGTTAGAAGTGCCGGGCGACGTGCTATGATTTGCGTGCATTCAATCCGAGACTTTAAGATCTTGAATTGAGCAGACTACATCTATGGGGGCA
>JANPHT010000213.1:0-5579 GCA_031424595.1 Planctomycetota bacterium | reverse complement strand
GTGTTGAGTATGGCGAAGCTGTATACGGCAACTCAGGGCGAATCACAAATGGGTGCAGAATAATCCCTGGTGGGTAGTCGATCTCGGCCAACCATTCGAACGCGATCGCGTCCTCATCCGGAACCGCTCTGACTTTCGCCAAAAACTCCTCGACGGATTCCGAGCCCGCTCCTTGACGAACAGCGCAAGCCCGTTTGGCAAAACTCTCCGCTTCCGCGAGACAAGTAAGGCACCGTTCCGGCACAACCGTGCGCGAATTCAACGACCGCGGCATTCCAGAGTGGCGAGCTAGCATCGAACGGAAAACAACTGTCTGAAGTCGTAGTGGGGCTCGCCAGAATTCCATGTCCACGGAATTTCTGGCGAAATCCACTACGACAGTTAGGGCGCGCGTCAAAATAACCTGAGAGATTATTAGTCATTTTGTGGTTTTGATTTCATTGTGCGACCACTATCCATCCTGACGTCTTGCATTGGCCACCACTTATTGGCCAGAAACGACCGCCTTCCTGTAGTAATCGCCGGAGCTTGGTTGCACGCCAACCGGCTGTCCCGCCAGATTTTATGGAACGATGCCCGTCGCCTGTGGATCGAGGACAAGTCCGCCAAACAACAAGAAAAAATCCAGGCAGATCGGTGCGATTGAGTGGGGCAAAACTTTCCTGTTTAATGTGGAATACGGTATTCTGATTCGGCGGTCAGCGAGAGAAAACATCGACCGAAGAAGGCTTCGTTCAAAAATCAATAGGCACGCAGTCCCATGAAAGGTCGCAGAAAAGCCAACCTCCCGAAGTCTGTGGTTCTGCTTATCGAGACATCAAACTCCTTTAGTCGCGGCATTCTGAATGGCATTCGAAAATGGATGAATCAGCATGAACCATGGGACGTTCATCTGATGGAACAGGGACGCGGAGAACAGCCACCTCTATGGCTGAACCAATGGAAAGGGGACGGCATCATTGCCCGAATTGAAAACCCTTCCATTGAAACGGCAGTACGACGTACAAAGTCCTGCGTCATCAACGTCAGCGCAGCCAACCTGGCTCCGGAGTTTCCCGTCGTGCGGAGCGATAGCGCAGCTTTGGCTCAAGTGGCGGCAGTACACTTTATTGAACGCGGGTTGCAGAATTTTGGATACTGTGGCGATCCGCGGCGTATTTGGGCACAGGAGCATGGTGAGCATTTTGTATCCCTGGTGACCAAACGAGGCTTTCGCTGCCAGTCGTTCGAAATCTCACCTGAAGAACTTCTGCGATATAAAAAGGCGGATCGCAGACTGCTGACCTGGCTGAAGTCCCTTCCAAAGCCCGCGGGCGTCTTTGTTGGCTATGACATCCGCGGACAACAAGTGCTGAGTGCTTGTCGCGCTGGCGGAATAAGAGTGCCCGAGGAGATCTCCGTCGTTTCGCAACATAATGATGAGACTCTGTGTGAGCTCTGCAATCCGCCGCTGAGCAGTGTAATTCCAAATTCCCATCAAATCGGGCTTCTTGCCGCAGCATTACTGAACGACCAGATGAATGGCAGGAAAGTGCCTGCTGTGGAATACCTTGTGCCGCCAGTTGGCATACAAGTCAGACGCTCTTCGGACACCCTTGCATTTGATGATCCGCAAGTCGCCGCTGCCATGCGATTTATGCAGACGCATGCCTGTGAGTGTATCAGCATCGACGATGTGCTGAATGTCGTTCCGATCTGCCGAACTCTTCTCCAGCGGCGGTTTAAATCACAAACCGGACGCACGCCGTACGAACAGATCCGGCATTTTCGCCTTCAAGAGGCTCGAACGTTATTGGCATCCACCAATATGACCATTGCTGAGATCGCTCTTCAAACCGGTTTTCGCACGACCGAATACTTTAATGCCGCGTTTCGCAAGGAAGAAGGACTGCCACCCGGACAATACCGCAGGAAACTCAACGCGGCACAAGACCAGAGCGTCAGGCTTTGTCCTCGATTCGAGACTTGATCCATGTGAAATCCACAATCGGAGTCAACGTCTTGAAGGCCTATTTCATTTCGATTCCAGAACATAGTCAATTATATTGTTCCCTTCTTTGACCTCTCCATTCAGTGTTCCCGGCTCACGATACCGCAACGGAACGATTGGGATAGTCTCGTCTTTAATCGGCATACCGTCGTCACCGGTTTCCGGCGTAACAGCTTCAATTTCAACTCTGTGCTTGCCGAGCATCGCACCGTTGGCGTCGGCGGTGAACATCAGTCGGTAATTCCCCTGGGCATCGGTCGCACCGTAGGAAGGAGAACCTCCCTCGGCTTCCGGAATAAAACGAATTACTAGCTTTTGAGCTGGTTTACCATCGATCGTGATCGTCCCGGTGACCTGCGCAAGATCAGGACCATCGTTTCGACCACAGCCGGAGCCTAAGCAAAGGCAAAAGCAAAACAACACGACGCCTCGATCAACTCGATATGCCATAGCAACATTCTTTTGCAGGTTGGGTGTGCGACAACCAAATGTGAAATGAGCCTATTTGCGGACTAAGACTCCGTATAACAGCCTGGTTTTTTCGTGGGCAGCAACGATCGTTTAGACTCACTTCAAGACAGCACTCAAAGCGAGTGATGACAAAACTCCCCGCACTTCATTCTTCGGCCGCGGCAATCAAGAGGTCAGTACTCACCAATCACCTGACCGTCATTCATACCGGCCAGCCGTTGATACGTGCCATAAGGGCCATTAAGGACAGCGGCAGAATAGTCGGTATTTGAATGATTGATGTTCTCGCTCACGAACCGAACTGAACCATCCGCAAGGAGAAAACTGGCTCCTCCGGTGTGCATGCTCGAGAAGGCTCGGTGGAGTGTTGAACCACTCAGTAGCGGCCCGTTCAGTTTGTGCCGCGTGGATCGTATGTGATTATGAGCGCCGTTGTTGTTGTACGAATTGTTTGCACAGTTTGCACCACCACCCGTTGTAACGCTTCCGAACGCGATGTTTCTCTCAGAGCCAATGGCTGTGCCACCGGGATCCGTGGTATTTTTGATATAACGGCACTCACCAACCATGAAGACGTTGGATGTTCCATCGGTAATATCCCGCATCTGATTGGTTCGGTTCACCTGAAATATGCCGATATTTCTCGCGTCAACTGTGACCAGTGGAGAAGTGTTTGCACAAGGGGCTCCGTCGAATGGCCCCAGCACTCCCATGTAGCTGATTGTGGCCACTGCAGCCACTCCCGCGCCGGAGGCCGCAGATCCCGCATTGTTTGCAATCGTTTCGGGCTTTGGGTCTGTGGGGCAACTGAAGCCCGGCACGAGCGTTTTCATCAACGACTGATTTGGCACTGCTGTCCCGCCGGCTGTTACCAAAGCATAGGGACTCGTGCTGAAATTGATTCGGCCATAGATGTTCGCCTGCTCAAGATAGGGCAGAATATACGCCGACCACGCCCAACCGGAGGATGTCGTCTCAGCGTTGCCACCAAGAACATCAAGGTATCCGATCGGAAAACGATTATAGGTATCATGGTAATTGTGGATCGCCAGACCCAGTTGCTTCAGGTTATTTCGGCATTGTGTCCGTCGTGCCGCTTCCCGTGCCTGTTGCACCGCCGGCAGCAGCAAGGCGATCAGAATCGCAATGATGGCGATAACAACCAGCAACTCGATGAGTGTGAAACCACGTTCGCGCGACGCTTTACTTGAACTCATGACGATGGGCTCCAAAAAAAATAATACTCTTGCAGGGATGATTACAAACTTGGAGAAATGTCAGCAGTCAGCAGCATAATCAGCAAACCACCGTGTCGCTTGCATCAAATACCCTGAAACTTCATGGCACGATCATAATGCCTCCTACGAGTCTATCGGGATAATACAATTGGTATTACTCTTGTGAAATCTGGTACAACGAGTATTGCGTAAAGCCGTCTCCGGGGATTCTCTGTTCACTCCGAGCGGGCGTCTGCCAGATCCTTTTCCGTCGAAGCTGTTCTTGCTCTGCAAAAGGACTGTTAAACATCGATCGCAGTATTTCAACAGAAAGTTTCCTCCCTCAGACGACAGCAGGTGCAATGCTCCGCGAGAATCGGAGAGAACTCTGATCTTTCCGATTAGTTCTTTACACAACGCAGAATTGTCCGGTCTGAATCTTATCCCAGGATTCCCTCGACGATCCGGCCATGGACGTCTGTCAGCCGATAGTCACGTCCCTGAAAGCGATAGGTGAGTCGCAGGTGATCAATGCCCATTTGATGAAGCAGAGTCGCATTCAGATCATGAACGTGAACAGGATCCTTGACCACGTTGTAGCAAAAGTCGTCGGTCTGACCGTGCGTGATCCCCGCTTTAATGCCGCCTCCGGCCAGCCACATTGTGAAGCATCGACCGTGGTGGTCGCGGCCGTAGTTGTTTTGCTCCAGTTTTCCCTGACTGTATGTCGTTCGTCCGAATTCACCGCCCCAGATAACCAGCGTGTCTTCCAACAGTCCTCGCTGCTTCAAGTCTGCAATCAACGCGGCAGCCGGTTGGTCAACATCGCGAGCCTGAAGCCGAATGTCACTGGGAAGATTGTAGTGCTGATCCCAGCCTCGATGATAAAGCTGAATGAATCGAACGCCGCGCTCTGCCATCCGTCGAGCCAGCAGACAATGACGCGAGAACGTGCCGGGCAGCATGCATTCCGGACCATACGCGTCGAATGTGGCTTGTGTCTCGTCGTTCAGACTGACCAGATCGGGCACAGAACTCTGCATACGAAACGCCATCTCATACTGCCGAATCCGTGATTCAATCTCAGGGTCACCGACGATCTGTGAACGACGTCCGTTTAACATTGCCAGGACATCCAACTGATCGCGTCGCGTTTCCGTATCAACTCCTGGAGTGTTTTCCAGAAACAGTACCGGCTCTCCTCCCGATCGAAGGGCGACTCCCTGATGATTTGACGGTAGAAATCCGGGACCCCATAGTCGAGAGTACAACGGATCCGCCGGTCGCGCAGCGCTGCCTTTGGACAGCATCACAACAAAGGCAGGAAGGTTCATGTTTTCCGAACCAAGGCCGTAACCGGCCCAGGCCCCGAAGCTAGGACGGCCGGGCTGCTGGTGTCCCGTCTGAAAGAGTGTCACTGCGGGGTCGTGGTTAATTGCTTCTGTGTGCATGGACGGAATAAAGCAGAGTTCATCGACGATTTTTGCCGTTTCCGGAAGAATCTCGCTGACCCAGGCACCTGACTGTCCATGTTGCCCAAATCTGAATAACGAGGATGTGACGGGAAACGACTTCTGACCACTGGTCATTCCTGTGAGTCGCTGATCACCTCGCACCGATGCAGGCAGCTCCTCTCCATGGCATTGACGAAGATTGGGCTTATGGTCGAACAGGTCCAGTTGTGAAGGACCACCATGCATGAATAAATAAATGATCCGCTTCGCACGAGCTGGCAGACTGGCAGCAGGCGAAATCGCTTCTTCCCCCTGAAGCATCGACGTAAGTGCAAGACTGCCGAGGCAAATGCCGGACTGACTCAGAAGTTGGCGACGGGTACTTGCAGCATTCATCGTCGAGTAATCACCTCATCAAGATTCAGAATGGTGTGAGCGACAATCGTC
>JANPHT010000212.1:0-19101 GCA_031424595.1 Planctomycetota bacterium | reverse complement strand
TGCGCACCGGGTACTTGCCGCAGGGACCGATTCAGTATCCGGCCATGGGGTCGTTTCTTGGCAAGGAGCTGAAAAACTCGGGATGTGACCTGCCGTCTTTCATCGCTATTAATCCTTTTCGCGCCTTCAGTCCTGGCGCGTTCGGGCCTGGATTTCTGGGGCCTTCGTGGTCTCCGCTGGTGGTCGCGCCGGAAGCCGATCGCGATCAGAACATTTCCTTTCAGGTGCGGAATCTGAAGCCTGCCGATCGCCTGACGCCCACACAGGTCGATTCGCGCCTGAGTCTTCTGAGTACACTGGAGCATTCCTTTCTTTCTGAGCGCCCCGACGGGCCTGGAAGCAGTCATTTGCAGTCTTATGAACAAGCTGTCCGGATGATGAAGTCTGAGGCTGTGGCTGCTTTTGATCTTGAAAAGGAAGACGCCGCATTGCGAGATGCCTACGGTCGCAATCCGTTCGGACAAGGTTGCCTTCTGGCCCGTCGTCTTGTGGAAAGAGGCGTCTCTTTTGTGGAAGTATCACTGAATGGTGCCGACGGACTTGGCGGCGCTGGCTGGGATACTCATCAGGATAACTTCAAGGCCGTGAAGGATCTCTGTGGCGTCCTCGATCCAGCGTGGGCCACGTTGATGACAGATCTAAAACAGCGTGGACTTCTGGAGAACACCCTGGTGGTCTGGATGGGTGAATTCGGACGCACACCGAAAATCAACGAGAATACTGGTCGAGACCATTGGCCGGGCAGCTGGAGCACCGTGCTTGGCGGAGCTGGAATCAAAGGTGGCCAGGTCTATGGTGCTACGAGCGATGACGGGATGGAGATCAAAGATGGGCTTCTGACGGTTCCAAATTTGATGGCGACGATCTGCAAAGGTTTAGCTTTGAATCCCGAGACAACAAATCTGAGCAACATCGGTCGACCGATTCCCCTGGCCGATCATGGTTCCGCAGCAGTTGATGCGTTGTTAGCCTGACGCTGATGCTGATCTGTCTCAGATCAGTTTGCGTGCACGTCACCACACCCAACGGCTGTCGATAAACCAACTTAGCCTTCGCGGAATAGATCGCTCTGCTTGATGCGCGGCTGTCTGTGATCAAGGAAACTGGTACATTGGGCGAACCCTCCCCCCATTGCCGCCAGGAGATCGTCATGCGGAACTTGTTGCTCGCCGCCCTCTTAGTTGGTTTCGTCAGGCCTGATCGCGCGGGTGCCCAGGACTCTATTCGACCAATAGACGTTGTGTTCACGTCTGAGCTTGATCAGAGCGAGCAGCGTTACGTTGTCGTTCTTCCTCCGCTATTCCAAGGCGACGTTCCACACGACCTGATGATCGCTTTGCACGGCCACGGATCTGACCGCTGGCAATTTGTGCAGGACGGACGCCCGGAATGCAAAGGGACGCGAGATGCAGCGGCAGATCGCAATATGATCCTTGTGTCGCCTGACTATCGTGCAAAAACTTCATGGATGGGCCCTGCTGCTGAAGCCGATCTGCTGCAGATTCTGGACGACCTTCATGGCCGCTACCGACTGCGGGACGTTGTGATCTCCGGAGGCTCAATGGGCGGCACTTCGGCTTTGGCGTTTGCCGCCATGCATCCAGGCTGTGTCGATGGTGTCGTTGCCCTCAATGGTACTGCCAACATGCTTGAGTATCCCAATTTCGGCGAGGCTATCGCGGAGTCATACGGCGGGGCAAAAGATGAGAAAGCTGAAATCTATCGCCAAAGATCAGCCGAATTGTTCCCCGAGCATTTAACCATGCCTGTAGCGGCCACGACCGGAGGCAAAGATACTCTGGTGCCTCCTGACAGCGTACTTCGACTTGTGGAGGTGCTGAAAAAACAAACGTCCCCTGCCCTGTCGATCCATAGACCTGAGGGTGGTCATGATACGAACTACGAGGACACCCGGGCCGCTTTTCGATTTGTGTTCGAAAAACTCGATGATCGGCGACCCGCTGCCCTGCCGCGGGTGATTAGCACCGTGGATGGCGAGACCAGGATCGTCTGCCTCGGAGACAGTGTCACCGGTGTTTATTACCACACCGGTGGCCAACGAGCGTATCCAGAAATGCTGGAATTAGCCCTCAACGCGAGACACTCTGATAACATAGTTCGGGTGATCAACGCTGGCGTAAGCGGGAATACAACCTCAGATGGTCTGGCCCGGCTGGAAGCAGACGTACTTCAGCATCGTCCGAACATCGTGACCATCAGCTTTGGTCTGAACGATATGGTCCGAGTCCCCGCGGATCAGTTTCGACTCAATCTCGAACAACTGATTGATCGTTGCCGCGCGGAGGACAGCCTCGTTGTACTCTGTACGCCAAACGCCGTCATAAATACCGAAGGGCGACCCATTGTGAAGCTTGAGGAGTATTGTGAGATCATTCGCACGGTGGCAATTGATAAACATGTTACAGTCTGTGATCAGTATCTCGCTGGCGAACGTCTGAAGGAACGAGCTCCCTGGACGTGGCGGCTCACGATGAGCGACGCCATTCATCCAAACATGGACGGTCACAAACGGATGGCTGAGGAGTTGTACCGATGCCTCATCGGTTCTGACGTTTCTCTGGATCAGGTTGAGCCTCCTGCACCGAACCTTGCCAAAACAAGGAAGCAGCTTTCTGAAGGTGCAACGATCAGGGTACTGGCAATGGAACCACTTGCTGCATCCGTGGAAGCGGCGATTCGACGAGTCAACGCGAATGCCAAAATAGAGCTGACTCTCTGGGTCACAACAGGAAAAACGCTTACTCAACTCGAGCAGGAGGCCAATGCTACTGTGCGAGCACTGAAACCAGATCTTGTGGTCTTGACGATTCCCGCTGATGCTCAATTTGAGAGTGATGAACAATTCGTACATTCGGTCTCGTGGATCATGAACTGGTCACTGAGCTTTGGTCAGCAGGAGTGGGACTGCGTCGTTGTGCATCCTTCCGTTTTTACAACCTTTGACGATTCGGCAAAAGCCGATCTGATTCGAAGACTTGTCCACGCTCAGCACTTAGGTCTGATCGATCGGACGAGTGAACCAAAACCGTCAGATGAAGTGATGAATGCCTGGTTTGCGTCAGAGCTGCCATCCGATAAGCCATAACCGGGAATTGCCGCGGACTTGTGGGGGTGTCCGGATCCGCCTGAACCTGTGTTGTGGTTCCCTTGTCTGCCCATTAAAATTCGCAGTCTAAGCAACTGTATTCTGCCTGAGCTCGCGACTTCTCGTAGCAGCCGCGAAGGTTTTGGCAGATTTTTTTTTACAAGAATGACTCATGATCCAGGTTCAGCTTCCGGACGGTACCGTTCTCGAACATCAGGACTCTGCAAGTGCACTGGACGTCGCCGTTGGTATTGGCGAGCGTCTGGCCAGGGCCACGATCGCGGCAAGCATCGACGGCACTGTTGTGGATTCCATGCGACCTCTGGCGGACCTGACCGAACTTCGCCCGGTGCCGCTGAAGCTGATCACGGAACGCGATGCCGAAGCACTTGGTGTGATGCGACACAGTTGTGCTCACGTGATGGCTCGCGCGGTCATGCGACTGTATCCGGGGGTTGGCCTGGCGTTTGGTCCGACGACTGGCCACGGTTTCTATTACGACTTTGATCTGAAGACCCCGATCAGCGAAGAAGACTTTCCTCGCATCGAAGCGGAGATGCAGAAGATCATCGACGCGGCTGAGCCTTTCGATCGTTTTGAAGCCACTCGCGAAGAAGCGATTCAGCTTTGCAGCGATCTGAAGCAGACTCTGAAGACCGAACACATTCGTACCGGCCTGGCCGAACATGCAAGCCTGAGCTTTTATCGCCAGGGCGAATTTGTCGATCTGTGTCGCGGTCCGCACATTCCACATGCTGGCAAGATCAAGGCCTTCAAATTGACCAACGTCGCAGGTTCTTATTGGAAAGGCGACGCGGCCGGTCGGCAGCTTCAACGGCTCTACGGCATCGCGTTCTTCGACAAGAAGGACATGAAGGCTCATCTTGAGCAGATCGAGGAAGCCAGGAAACGCGACCATCGAGTACTCGGCAAGAAGCTGGGGCTGTTTACGATCGCCAACGATGTGGGCCCGGGGTTCTGTCTGTGGCTGCCTAAAGGCGCGACGATACGCGCGACGTTGGAAGAGTTCATCAAGTCGGAGCTGCTGCGTCGCGGCTATCAGCCGGTATATTCCCCCCATATCGGTCGAGTCGAAATGTACGAGACCAGCGGACACTTTCCGTACTATCGCGATTCTCAGTTCGCTCCGATTTTTATGCATTCGGCTGGGCAGCTCGTCGACCATTGGATTCGCTGCCTTGATCCGCAGGATGCGGAGCTGTCGCCTCCGACTCCGGAAAACGAACGTAAGCTGTTAGATGCCGCGAAAGTGCTTGGGTTCGACGACAAGGATTTTCCAGTCAACGGTTCCGACGAACAAAAGCGCGAAGTGCTGCGTCGCTGGGAACGCCAGCAGGAACGCTTTTTGTTGAAGCCGATGAATTGTCCGCATCACGTCCAGATGTATAAAGCGATGCCTCGCAGTTATCGCGATCTGCCAGTGCGACTGGCCGAGTTCGGTACTGTCTATCGCTACGAGCAATCCGGCGAACTGAACGGCATGCTGCGAGTCCGCGGGCTGACCCAGGACGATGCGCATTTGTTCTGCACGCCGGAACAGGTTGAGCAGGAGTTCAAGGATACGCTGGGACTCGTCAAGTTTGTTCTGCAGGCCGTTGGTCTGGAGGACTACCGTGTGCAGTTATCGACTCGCGATCCTCACAGCGACAAGTACGTGGGCAGCGATGAACTCTGGAGCAACGCCGAAGCCGTGCTGAAGAAGGTGCTGACTGAAGAAGGCATGCGGTACGTCGAATCGCCTGGCGACGCCGCGTTTTATGGACCAAAGACCGACTTTATGGTGAGAGACTGCCTGGGTCGCGAATGGCAACTTGGTACGGTTCAGCTGGACTATAATCTGCCAAACCGCTTTCAGCTGGAATACACCGGTGCGGATAACAAACAACATCGACCGGTGATGATTCACCGAGCGCCGTTTGGTTCGATGGAACGTTTCTGTGGGATGCTGATTGAGCATTTCGCGGGTGCATTTCCACTTTGGCTGGCTCCGGAGCAGATCCGCGTTCTTCCGCTGAGCGAAAAGTCCGACGACTACGCGACTGAGGTTGCGAGCAAGCTGCGTCAGGCCGGATTCCGAGTCGCCACGGACCTGCAGAGTGCTCGCGTACAGGCCAAGATCCGGGAGGCTCAGATGGATTTGATTCCTTACATGCTGGTGGTGGGCCCAAAGGAAGCCGAGACGAACTCCGTCAACGTGCGTTGCCGTATCGATGGCGAGTTAGGTGTCATGGCATTTGACGAGGCCTTAGCGAAACTGGTGGAGGAACGCGACAAGCGAACGATTCGCCAGATAGCAAAACCAGCTGCTTCGGCTGTACTGTCGCCATCGGATCGGGAAAAGAACGAGTATTGATCGGCACCTCAGCTTGTGGATGCGTGCTGGCTGCCATTATCGTTTGTTTGTAAATCCTGTTGAGCCTGAGCCACAGCAAGGTTCACTGGATTTGCGGACCATGCCCGGCAACTATAGTGGCCTCTTCGAATCCTTTGCGATAGCCAGATCATGACTTGTGGCGGTTGAAAAAGCACCGTATTCTGAATAGTCCAATGGGGGTCCCCCCGGCACGTTTAACTGCAACCAGCGAAATGTCAATGCTTGTCCGATGCCCCAACTGCCAGAAGACGCTGAAGGTTCCGGACACCGTGGCGGGAAAGAAGATTCGCTGTCCTGCGTGTTCGGGCGTGGTGGATGTTCCACGTGAGTCAGCCAGCGCCCCTGAATCAACAACGACACAAAGCCCAAAGGACGCGGGACCGAGTGCAGAATCCAGTCCCGCGATCCGGAAAGCGAGATCGGTCAGCCGCGAGTCTTCCATCGCTGCGGTTCCGGCAAAGCCAGCAACAACATCCCTGAGCCCGTCAACTCGCCCTGCATCCGGTCCAAAAGGCACCACTCCGCCAGACACAAAAAGGGCGACTTCAAGCACTGCACGCCCGGACAACAAAAGCACTTCTGCCGCCAAACCTCCGAAGCGTCCGAAACCAGATGAGTACGCAGATGCCTACGAGGAAGATTATGATTCGCACGATGGGGAGGAGGACTATGATGACGGCTACGATTCAGTTAACTCCAACCCTTTCGCCCCACCTAAGACTCGTGCCGGATCCGCTGCAAGTCGGCCAACCAGCCACAATGAAGCGGCGTCGAGAAGCCTGGCTGGAATGGGACTTTTGATTCAGGGATGGGCCACAGTTTCTGTTTTCATGATGCTGCTCTTTATGCTGGGAGTTGGGTTTCTGTTGGGTGGCAGGACATCCGGACCGCCACCCCAGGGATTTCTTGCTCTGATTGGACTCAGCGGTATTGGAATGTTTGTCGCCGCCATCGCCGTCCTGATAGGCGAATGTATCTGCCTTTCGATACCGGAACGAAGCGGAGCGAAGGGTCTCATCATCGCCGCAGTGAGTTTACTTGCCTTGCAGGTCGTGCTGTCCGTCATGCAAGTCCTTCTGACCGAATCCAGCGGCCCCACTCCGTTTCAAGCTCCGCCATTTCGACAAAATCTGTCGGCCGGTCAACTGCTCTTCTCTCTGCTCGGATTATTGACTGGGATCGGGCATATCGTTTGCTTTGAACTGTTTCTCCGCAAAGCATCCCAATATGTCCGCCGAGACGACCTCGCAAAACAGGCAATGACGATCCTTATTGGTATCCCAAGTTGCCTTGTCGCAATCTTTGTCTGTTCATTTGTTGCCCCTTTGCTTGGCTTCTATGTCGCCCCGGTATTGGCTTTGATTATGTTGATACCGTTAATTGCGGCAGGGATCGGACTGATCGTGCTTGCCGTGATGCATGTTGCCCTCTTGTTCAAGGTCGGAGCAGCGTTGCGAGCTTGACCCTTGACGACTTCCGATACCCCAGAGAGCCCCGTCTAATAGAATCCTGGCCATCGTCGGGCGAATTCCAGAGGCAAAATGGCACTCCTTCTTGACATCGAACCCCGTCTTTGACAGGATGCCCGATTCGCATTGTGGACTGATGCACATTTGTCAACGGCTCTGCCTCATGAGCGACTTTTGCCGGTCGTTTGTTCGACTTCGCAGAGTTCGCAACGAGTGGCTAGGACTGGTGCGGAATTGCGGCAAAAAATAAAGGGAATTGCCTGCTGACGGAGAACATCCGTGTCGAAAGCAATATCTCGCTGCGTCGGAAGTCGTTGAATCGCTGCAACGGCTCAGTCTTCAGGACTGTAAAATCAGCAACGGGTGCGTTCAATTCGCATCTGGATGATGGCGATAAGTGTTTGAAACCTGGTTCACTGATCAAAGTTTGCGTTTGGAAGAAGTGTCATGGCTGTACCAAAGAGAAGGCAATCAAAGACTCGTTCGCGCAAGCGTAACAGTCATAATGCCATTAAGCCTCGCCAGTTGGCAAAGTGCCCACAGTGCGGCACGATGGCTCCAACCCACGTTGTTTGCCCAACGTGTGGCTACTACCAGGGCCGAACTCTGGTTGAAAGCGTTGAGGAATAACTTCCATGCGGATCGCCCTGGATGCGATGGGCGGTGACTTTGCTCCCGGCCCGAACATCGTCGGTGCTTTTGAAGCCGTTGAGCGAATCCCGAATCTGGAAGTCCTGCTGGTTGGTGATCGCCCGCGACTGGAAGAAGAAATCGCTAAAGTCGGTTCTCTGCCCCCAAGTATTCAGATTGTAGAATCTGAAGGCTTTGTCGGGATGGAAGAGAAGCCGACTGTCGCGCTGCGCGAAAAGCCGAATTGTTCCATCGTACGGTGTTGGCAATTGATGGCCTCTCGTGATGTTCAGGCTGTTGTCAGCGCTGGGCATACCGGAGCAGTTGTGGCGGCTGGTCTGCGGACCCGACTGTTTCTGAAAGGCGTCAAGCGCCCGGGGATTGCCGTACGCTTGCCAACGATCACCGGCTCCTGCATCCTGATCGACGTCGGAGCCAATCCTGCTGCCCGGCCAGAGCATCTGGTCCAATATGGACTGATGGGGTCCGTTTGGGCAAAGGAGATGCTGGGTATTGAATCGCCTCGCATCGGTTTGATGAATATTGGCAGCGAAGAGGGCAAAGGAACCGATCTGTATCGTGATACTCACTCGATGCTGGCGAATTCAAAATTGCACGGAACGTATGTCGGCAATGTCGAAGGCCGTGGTCTGTATCATGGTGAAGCCGACGTCATTGTCTGCGAAGGATTCGTGGGCAACGTCGTGCTGAAAGTCAGCGAAGGCATGGCGGAATTCATATTGAAGACTGTCGGCAGTGCGATGATGAAGGCTCTGTCCTCCGAACGCGATCTGGCAAAGCAGACGCTTGGAAAACTGACCGATCAATTCCACTACCAGGAGTCTGGCGGAGCGCCTCTGCTGGGCATTGATGGCGTCTGCATCATTTGCCACGGTTCCAGTGACCAACGATCGATTCGCAATGCCCTCAAAATGGCAACGGAGATCGACAACCACCATATCAACTCGCGCATTACTGACCTGCTGGCTCAGCAGAATCAACCTCTGTAGACCGACCTGCCTCAGGTCGATTTTCGTCAGCGACGCATGATCACCAGGCACGCACCTGAGACCACGCAGCGACAGGAGTTTTCATGTCCAAAATCGCATTATTCTTTCCTGGTCAGGGCGCTCAACACGTCGGCATGGGTCGCAAGCTGGCGGCTCAATATCCTAAAGCCCGAGCACTTTACGAACGGGCCACAGCCATCATGGGCTTTGACCTGGGCAAGCTCTGCTTCGAAGGCCCTGCCGCAGATCTGGATTCCACGATCATCAGTCAGCCAGCTCTGTTTGTGACAAGCCTGGCGGCACTGGAAAAGCTTCGAGCGGACTCACCGGAAGTCGTATTGGCCTGCGAAATGGCGGCTGGCCTGAGCCTTGGGGAGTATACGGCTCTGGTCTTCTCCGGCGCAATATCGTTCGAAGACGGCCTGCGAGTCGTCAAACGCCGCGGTGAAGCCATGCAGGCCGCGGCCGATGCGACACCTTCCGGAATGGTCAGCATCCTGCTCATGGAACGATCTCAGGTTGAGCAGATCTGCCGAGAGGCGTCGGCTCACGGGCCCATTCAGATTGCCAACTTTCTGTGTCCTGGCAACTTGGTCGTAAGCGGTGAAAACGCCGCCTGTGAGCGCGCGGCAGAGCTTGCTGTCGCGGCCGGCGGACGAGCGATCCCTCTCGCAGTGGCGGGTGCCTTTCATACCGAAATCATGCGACCTGCGGACGAAGCCTTGGCGGAAGTTCTTGCCGAAATCGAAATTCGCACTCCCGAAATTCCTGTCGTCTCCAACGTTGACGCACAGACGCATACGGATCCGGAAGAGATTCGTCAGCTGCTGATCCGTCAGGTACTTAATCCTGTCCGATGGGAAGATTCGATCAACCTGATGCTCAGCGAAGGTTGCGACGACTTCTATGAAGTCGGTCCGGGCAAAGTTCTGAAGGGGCTTCTGAAACGCATCAGCCGCAAGACGAACTGTACGACGATTAACGATTCGTTCGATGAGACCGGCGGAGTTTGAAGTTCTCTCGTGATGAGTATCCGATGACCGGTCAATTCGTCATCCTGAAGCACAACCATCCTCATCTGCACTGGGACCTGCTGCTGGAGGACGTTGAATCCGCTCGAAGCTGGCGACTATTGCGAAAGCCGTGTCTCGGCGAACCAATCGCCGCTGAGCCACTTCCCGCACATCGGTTGCTCTATCTCGACTACGAAGGCCCCGTGAGTAACGATCGCGGAGCCGTCGAAAGATTTGTACACGGCCAGTATGAGCTGGTGCACTCGGACAACACTCTACTTGCCCTGCGCCTGTGTAAGAACGACTTTGCGACCAGCGTGTGTATCAGCACGCTCTCGGACGGCCGCGTGTTCGTGGTGTTTGATGCCATCGAATGACTTGCCGCCTTCGAGCCCGGGTGGCCTTGACTTTCGCTGTGTGCAACGCCATTCCTCAGCACTCAACCGTCGCAATTTGGATATCTGAATGGTACTCTGAGCGTCCCGCTCTGCTCTGTCCTGCCTCCAAAAAAAGCAACGATGCCTATGTTGCCTGTACAATTGCCCAAGCGAACAACGATGTTGCTCGCCATTTTCGTGGCGTTTTCGTTTTCCGTTCAGATAGCAAAGGCGGACGAACAAAAAAAGACCCCATTCTCGCAGGCCCCATCATCCAGCGTGGAGTTCTTTGAAGCGCAGGTTCGGCCGTTGCTTGCAAAGCGATGTTACGAATGTCATTCGTCAGAGAAGGGCCCGGCCAACGGCAAGCTGATTCTCGAAACCATCGCAGGCATTGCTGCGGGCGGCAGTCGAGGGTCGATCGTCTCGACAGATGACCCAGCGAAAAATCTGTTGCTGCATACTGTGCAATACGCCGATGTTGATCTGCAAATGCCTCCGGAAGGCAAGCTGCCGGACGAAGAAATCGCCGTCCTCGAACGCTGGGTGAAAGAGGGAGCCGCACTGCCGGAGTACAAGGTCGCTCCGCGTCCCACGACTCATGCGATCGACTATGAATCGGCAAAGAAGTTCTGGTCGTTTCAGCCGCTGACTTCCGTCCCGATACCGCCCGTTGTCAATAGTGCCTGGGTTCGAAAACCGCTTGATGCGTTTATCGTCTCAAAATTGAATGAACATCAACTGGAGCCCAACCCTGAAGCCGCCAAAGCCACGCTGTTGCGGCGTTTGTCGTTTGACGTGATCGGACTTCCTCCGACTCCTGAAGAGCTCGATGCGTTCGTAAACGATGACGCTCCGGATTCTGTTGAGAAGGCTGTCGACCGATTGCTCACCTCGCCCCATTTTGGCGAACGCTGGGCCCGAGTCTGGCTCGATCTGGCTCGTTACACGGACTTCACACCGGACTGGCAGAGTCCAACAGACCGAGGCTGGATATATCGAGACTGGGTCGTTCAGTCGCTCAATCAGAACATGCCGTACGATCGATTCCTGAAATTACAACTAGCTGCCGATCTGCTGCCTGACACGGCACCCGCCGATCTGGCCGCGCTGGGGTTTATTGGGCTCAGTCCCACCTACTGGAAAGAACTTCAGCTTGCACCTGCGGTGATTGAACAGATTGTGGCCGATGAATGGGACGAACGCATCGACGCTGTGTCACGCACATTTCTGGGGCTGACGGTGTCCTGTGCTCGTTGTCATGATCACAAGTTCGATCCGATCTCGGCGGAAGACTATTACGGACTCGCGGGGGTCTTCGCCAGTTCGCAGCTTGATGAACAGCCTTTGCTGCCGTCCACCGAGGCTGCGGCCATCAAGGCCGTGCGGCAGCAGATCAAGGAACTGGAAGCCGAGCTGAAACCACTGAAAGAGCAGAAATCTCTGGAGGCTGAAGCGGTCGAAAAGCAGATCGCCGACATTCGTACTGCCCATCCGAATCTTGATCTTCCCCGGGCTCATGTGCTGCGCGAGGCTAGTCTGTACGTTCAACCTGACGGAGCCGATCGAACACGGCTCGAATATCGCGAAGGCGAATCCCGAGATCTTCCTGTGTTTCGTCGCGGCAACCCTTCGAATCCAGGCGAGATCGTGCCTCGTCGTTTTTTGAAGGTCTTTCAATCGGAGGAGGCTCGGTTTACTCACGGCAGCGGGCGAGCCGAACTGGCGGACGCTGTGTTGACGCAATCGCAAGGCCTTGTCGCACGAGTCATTGTGAATCGGATCTGGGATCAGCATTTCGTTGGGGGATTGGTACGAACTCCCAGCGACTTCGGGGATCAGGGGGATCGACCGACGCATCCGGATTTGCTCGAGTACCTTGCGTCAGAACTAGTGGCTCATGGCTGGGATTTGAAGTGGCTCCATCGTGAAATTCTGCTGTCTTCTACCTATCGTCAATCCACTGCGTTTCGGGAGATCGCAAATGCGATTGATCCGGCCAACCATCTTCTATGGCGAGCCAACCGTCGTCGACTGGACATCGAAATGTGGCGAGATGCGACACTGGCCGCCTGTGGAAAACTGGATTTAAAGCTGGGAGGCCCGTCGCAGCCAATTGATGATCTGAACAATGTTCGCCGCACGATCTATGTGAAAGTGGAGCGAGAGGAATTGCATCCGATGTTGCGGATGCACGACTTCCCCGAAGCCAGTTCGCACAGTCCTCGGCGTGAACCCACGACGACTCCGCTGCAGCAATTGTTTGTGCTGAATTCACCGTGGATGGAGCAACAGGCTGCCGCGTTAAACGAACGGCTGAAGTTGCTGGCCGACGACGACCAGAAGTTGTGGGAATGTTACCGCCTGTTGTTCGCCCGTGAACCGTCTGAGCAGGAAGTAACCCTCGCGAAGGAATTCGTGAAGCCCGGAGTTGACACGTCTGATGCTGACCGCGAGGGTCGCTGGAAGGACTATCTTCAAGCTCTGCTGGGATTAAATGAGTTTCATTTTGTAGACTAATTCCGGCGGAGCAAGGCTCCTGTCCCTGTAGCCCGGCATGTTCTCAGGTCGGGAAAGGCGACGCATGACCGCTCCTTCACAATCCTTCATAGGCTGAGCAATGACTGAGAGCCCGTTTGCGACACCAGAAACATCAGGTGTTCCACTGGAGCCAACGAAAGCTGCTGGATGCGGGTTTATGGGAGTCCTCGTCGTGATCGCAATCGTTGTGGTATTGATTGGCTTAATCCTGCCAAACCTGTCTCGCGGTGTGGCAGTACGAGGAACCGTTCTTCGCATGAAGTGCGGGAGCAATGTCGAACACATTCTTATGGCTTTGCACGAATACCATCACGTCCACAAAGCGTTCCCGCCTGCATTGACCGTCGATACTGACGGGAAGCCATTGCACAGCTGGCGAACCTTGATTCTGCCGTTCTTAGAGCAAGAGCAGCTGTACGATTCCATCGACCTGACGAAGCCCTGGAACGATCCTGTCAATGCAAAAGCACTCCGGTCCATCCCGCCCGTCTATCGCTGTCCTGGCACCAAACAGTCTGGCAACACCACGACATATCTGGCCGTCGTCGGAGAGAAGGCGTTTTTGCATCCGTCCATCCCCCGATCGCTTTTGGAGATCACGGATGGTACGTCGAACACTCTGGCTGTCATTGAAGCGACTCTGGAGGACGCTGTCCCCTGGATGTCACCGCAAGATGCTGACGAAGAAACGGCGCTGACTTTCAATAGTCATGGTACGCTGGTCCATGCCGAAGGACGCTCGCCGGGCTTCACTAACGCCGCTTTCGCTGATGGAAGCGTCAGGATTCTCTCTGCCGATTTACCACCCGAAACCAAGCGAGCATTGGTTTCCATCGCCGGAGAAGACAAGGTGGGTGAGTTCTGAAACACGTTTATTTCTTTGCCCGAGTAGGCGGATGTCCTTATTCTGTAATATCGACCTAAGCAGTGCAAGAACAATCTCAAGCAGATTGGCCTTGCACTTCACCTCTATCATGACGTTCACCACGCTTTTCCTCCTGCGTACACCGTGGATGCCAACGGCAAGCCGCTGCACAGTTGGAGGACTTTGATTCTCCCATGGATGGAACAGCTGGCTCTCTACGACAGTCTCGATCTCTCGAAACCATGGAACGATCCAGCAAATGCTGAAGCGTTTAAGACGATGCCGCACGAATCCCGTTGTCCCGGTTCCAAGCTGCCGCCTGGTTTCACAAACTATCTGGCCGTCGTCGGAGCAGACGCTTGCCTTCATCCGACGGAGCCACGACCGATCTCCGACATTACCGACGGCACTTCAAACACGCTGATGGTAATTGAGGTCCCTCAAAAGCACGCGGTTCACTGGATGTCGCCACTGGACGCCGACGAACAGGTGGTCCTGCGTTTCAGCTCGAACGACCAGCTGGCTCATACTGGCGGAGTCCAGGGAACTCTGGCAGACGGCAGCGTACGATACATTTCGGCGAACATCGCCCCGGAAACGCGCCGTGCACTGATTTCAATAAACGGCAAAGAACCACTCGGAGAGTTCTGAGCGTCTCGCGTTCGTCGTGCTCTGATTTCTATTGCTGGCAATGACGCTCCTTGATGAGAGTGCGTTTTGAGCATGGCCGCTCGCTTCGCAGCGAGCCGTAGCCGCCAGCGTTTCCTGGGATTTTTTCGTCGGGTCGAACCACCTGATCAACGGAATTCTGGCAGCACATGAACTCGACGATAAACTTCGTATCCGATCAGCGGCACCAGCCAGCTGGCCCAGGCGGAGATGGGATAAAGCCAGGGCCAGGCGACTTGCAACAAAGTTGCTGATCCGCCAATGAAGCGAAGCACCACCGCCGAACACAGCAGCGCGAAGCACCGTTCCATCCAGCGTTGATGGGACGGAAACCGTCGCTGCACAGCAGCCCGCCAGCCGAACGCCATACAACATCCCGTTACAATGGCCAGCGTCCCGAATCCAAACCCCGCGACGAAACCCGTTTCTGCGTAGCCAGCCATCCACAGCCCACTGGGAGTGACCAGCAGCAGGACGTTGACCGTCTGAATGCGACCCAGCACTCGATGCCACGTCGGAAAGTGACGACGGGTTCTCTCACTGAGCAGCATCATTCCCAGCACCAGCGACAACGGTCCGGAGGTAATGTGAGCATAGAACGCCCACTGATAGCTGCCGAAGAAATAGCGTTCTCGATCCATCAGGAAGCCGGCGTTAAAGTTCGGAGGCATATATCCGCGGTAGCTCAATAGGACCGCCCCGACAATTTTGTCGATCAACAGACATGTCAACAATGTCAACACTCGCTGAAGCAATGTCGTATCGATCGACTTCATCCTGTCCTCTTTCGAGTAGATACGGCCTCTATGCGAATCTCGCTAGCCCACCTCGTAAGTCACTACCCCATGCCGCTGAGCGCGGCTGATGCGTTCGGTTGCGTAGAGACCGGCAAGTACAAACTCGACACAAGACGCTCGGACGGCCGCACTTTCGCCGGCGTTGATTTCAAAGGCCTTATCCCAAACCGGTGGCACCCGTTTCAGCAGCGTTTCGTAGTGAACGCTCGGCAGCATATCACCGACTTCGATTTTCACACCTTTGGCAAAGATCTGAGAGATTGCTTCGAGACCGTGTTGCTCGACATATTCTGCGAACACTGTCTTGATGGCTTCCGCGATCACCGCATCCAGGACCTGTCGTTCGCTCATCTGATGACTGCTCATCAGGTCAACTTCCAGCTTACCCAGTGACGACGAGTACAAATGGCCCAGATCACTGATCCGCGGCACCGCTGGCTTCTCGCCCAGGACGGCCCCTCGTCGCCGAGCACTGGCGATCATCGTTTGATAGTTGGCGATGCTGAACCGGGCACTGACGCCGGAGCTTTGATCGATGTAGCGGCTCTTGCGAGCGGCCCGGCTGGTTTCTTCGATGATCTGCTTCATGAAGAACGGTACAACGACCGGGAAATCTCCGTCCAGAGGGATCTCGCATTCCTGTTCCATAATCTGAATTCCGGCGTCGCGTTCTGCCGGGTAATGCGTATGAATCAGACTGCCGATACGATCTTTGAGCTGCGGAATCACCTTGCCGCTGCGGTTGTAGGTCGATGGATTTGCTGAGAACAAAATCATCACATCCAGGTCGAACTGAATGGGGTAACCGCGGATCTGCACGTCACGTTCTTCCAGAATGTTGAAGAGGCCGACCTGAACAAGTTCATCCAGTTCGGGCAGTTCGTTCATGGCGAAGAGGCCGCGATGCATGCGCGGGATCAAACCGAAGTGCAAAGCGTCCTCGGCGGACATGCTGGTACCGCCCGCCAGTTTCGCGGGATCGATCTCGCCCACGATATCGGCAAACTTGGTTCCCGGTGCCAACCGTTCGGCGTAGCGTTCCTCGCGAGGCCACCAGAGAATCGGGACTTGGTCGGCCGGCATTTCCGCCAGACAGCGTTTTCCCTGTGTTGTGATAGGCTTGTAAGGATTTTCATGAACCGGGCAGCCCGGCAGGTCCAGATAAGGGATTGCTTCGTCGAGGAATCTGGGGAGAGCTCGCATCATGCGGCTCTTGCCCTGCCCTTTTTCGCCCAGGAACAAGATGTCGTGCCCTGCCAGCAGCGCGAGGCTGATTTCGGGGATGACGGTGTTCTCGTAGCCCACGATGCCTGGGAATAGTTCCGCACCCGAAGCCAGTAGTTTCAGAAAGTTCTCTCGTATTTCTGCTTTGACGGTCCTTGACTGCCAACCGCTGGCTCGGAGTTCAGAAAGAGTGCTGGGGCGTTTATCGAGCGACATTTTTAGTAAATCCCGTGTCGTGTGCCGACTGTTCAATGTTGTTCCTGAAGCGGATTATTGGCCTTCTGTCACTCGCGAACAGTGTACAGCCCCAAAAATCAAAGCGTTCGGCGAGAAACTGGGGCTCCCCTGAACCGGGAAGCGGGGCACACTGCCATGGCGGCTTCGCCGTTTTTGGAGGCCATCGGAGCCTTACTTCCTTTAATGTGCTAAGGCGGGCTGGAAATCTGCTAAGGCGGGCTGGGCAGCTTCGATTTCAATGCCTCAAAATCGATCGGCTCGCTAAAGACGGCAGTGATCTCTATCGCCAGAAACTCGCAACTCTGCGGCAGTTTGACGAGATCTTTGAGTGTAGTGACCACCTTTACGGCTCCTACCGTCCGGCATAGTTCGGAAATCTCATCGAGATCACCCGGCGAATAAGGGTGATGATCGGGAAACCATCGTTCGGCAACGATCGACATCCCTGATCGCCGACATGTCTCAGCGAACGCTTCAGGATTACCGATGCCGCTGACAAGCATCACTGGCTGCTTGTTGCATTCTGTCAGCGAGTATCGGTGTCCGTTGCCATCGATCACTCCAGTGGGACGAAACTCGACACGGAACGTCGCGGCGGCGAGTTTCGGAGCTGCGCATTTAACGGCGTCTTCTATCCGCAAGATCGCATCCTCGCTGACCATGTCTGATCTTGTGATCAGTACGATGTCGGCTCGATGAAGCGACGACAGTGGTTCTCTGAGCAGCCCGCGAGGCAAGAGATGGTCGTAGCCAAAGGGATTTGTGGCATCGATCAGGACGATGTCGAGGTCGCGGTGCAATTGACGGTGCTGAAATCCATCGTCCATGACCAGCACGTCGATGTGGTTTTTCCTGGTGACTTCGCTGGCTGCCGCTATTCGGGAGGCGTTTTGTTCGTGAGGAACGCCCGGGCAAAGTCGTTCGAGAACCAGCTTTTCGTCATTCGCCTCTCCATCCACGGATCGGTATCCTCGGCTGACGATTGCCGGTCTAAGACCCTTCTCCTGCATCATTTGCACGATCAAGGCCACGATCGGCGTCTTGCCAGTGCCTCCTGTCGTGAGGTTGCCTACACTGATCATCGGCACTGCGGTTCGCTGCGGCTTGCGCAGGCCGCTGTCAAACAGAAGGTTTCGAAGGGCTATGACCATGCGATAGGCAATGGACAATATGCTCAGGCCGAGACGTGCGAGACTCGCGGCAAACCCCGTCGTTTTGCCACTGACAAGATTTCGATAAGCGTGTTCGTTCAAGCGAGATTGCTCTGCAACTTTGATTTTAATGGCCCTGCCCGGCTATTCTGACTGGTTACTCGCGGCAAAAAAAAAGCCGGACTCGCTCTTCTTACTGGATACTAACAGAAAGTTCAGGGATTGGGACTGCGCGGATCCTGCCATGAACCTGACTCGGTTCGACCATTACTCCCTCGGCTGGTGGTTGTTTCGCCGCCGCTGTGGACTACGATGGCTCGTACTGGCTTGGTTTTGGCCACTTACTGATCGCCCCGGAGTCCGGCGTGTATGTCTGACCTCTTATTGAAGACCAATTCCGTGACGCCAGCGTTTGAGCTAAATCGATTGGGTATTCGGTTTCCTGCGGCTGAACGGTGTGTGCTGGAAAACGTGTCGCTGACGATTCCACGGGGTGAGTTTCTTTCGATCGTTGGGCCTTCGGGTTGCGGGAAATCGACCCTTTTGAGACTTCTGGCCGGTCTGTTGGAGCCAACGGAAGGGTCTGTGACACGAACGACGACAGCCAGCGGCTCTCTGAATCGTATCGGCTTTGTATTTCAGCATCCTACTCTTTTGCCGTGGCGGACTGCTCGAGCCAACCTTCAACTGCCGCTGGAGTTGGGTCGCTCCCCGAATCAGGAGCCGCTGTCGAATGATGCCTGTCTGAATCTGCTGAGGCAGGTTGGACTGATTGATAGCGATGCCGAGAAGCGTCCTGCGGAACTGTCCGGTGGTATGCAGATGCGATTGTCTCTGGCTCGAGCTCTGGCGACGAAGCCTGATGTCCTGCTGTTGGATGAGCCCTTCGCGGCAGTCGACGACCTATTGCGCCTGAAACTGCAGGAAGATGTTCGCCGGCTCCATGAGGAGCGAAATCTGACATCCGTTCTTGTGACTCATAATCTTCATGAAGCAGTCTTCCTGAGTGATCGTGTGATCGTACTGAACGGCTCGCCTTCTCGGATCAGTGACACCCTTGAAATCGTGGTTAACGAAAGTCGAACTGCTGACTTTCGCGATTCCACTAAATTCTTTGACTTACTCCGCACCCTGACGGCAGCTTTGTTTCGACAACCCCTGACTGTCAATTCGTGACGGCGAACGATGCTCAACCGAGCAACCTCAAGACCCCGACGGTTTGGTTATGAACCTCAACTCTGACACTTCGCAAGCGACCAATTCGGTCCGACGATCGGCTGTTTTGGATTGGCTGGCGCCGCTGTTTGTTTTCGGCACTGTGATTGCTGTTTGGCAACTCGTTGTCTGGGCTGGGAAGATTCACCCGGTTCTGCTGCCAAGTCCTCTTGCCGTCGCAAAGGCTGCATGGAAACTGAAGTCGGACCTTGTTCAGGCCACCGCTCGGACGGCTCTGGCAGCGTTCGCGGGCTTGATGCTGAGTGTGGTATTTGGAACGTTGCTTGCCTTTCTGTTCTCTCAGTCGGCGTTGATTACGGGGAATATGGAGAGGAAGAGGAGAAGAGCGGGAAGAAGAAGCACTTAGAAAAAATAGCCCATCGCCCGGAGGTTTTCGAAGGC
>JANPHT010000211.1:0-8675 GCA_031424595.1 Planctomycetota bacterium | reverse complement strand
CGACCAGAAACACGGTAAACGGTCGTCGCTTTTTTGGCTGTTCAAACTCTGTTAAAGGCGGAGCTTTCTTTTCTGTCCGCCTTCCTGTCCTGCGTTTGCGCTGCATCAAACTGTTCCTTCACGAGAAAACATCCATGCGTGAAAATTTTCGCTGGGTCCGTCCTGAAATCCTGAAAATACCACTAAGATCGAGCCTTATCAACACGCTGGGATATGAAAGATCACATCCCTTAACGAAAAGTGATTCGTTGTTACGCGTTTCTCCCGATGGTCAAATCCTTCCTGAACAGAAACGATCCATAACGTCACCTGACCGGGTGCTTCACCAGGGCGGGTGTGTCAAAATGACGCCTTGGTGTTCATATCCTCACACGATTTCTAGAATATTCTGCAGGGTCTGCAAGTGACTTTGTTTGCAAATTTGTAACTCGACAGCAGTTTTTTTTGAAACTGCCGCGCAGCAACTGTGCGTTGTTTACACGGAATAATGGCGGATTCGTCCGTCGGAATGGCCGACTCCGTGAATGTGGTGGCAAAACGATAACGGGAAGTTCCTGCCAGCAAAGCAACACGTCATTCATCAGTCGTGACCAGGTCGCTCTATGCGTCAGAGTGGTTTTCTGGAATCAACCACACCCAGGCCTTTCCGAGTCGACCCCCGTAATTGCCTGCGGTGATTTTTTCTACGCCAGGTACCACGGCTGCGGCCTCGATTGCCGCCTGAGTCGCCTTGCTTACCGTCTCAAGGTCGTGGCCGTTGATGATGATCTCCATCACGGAATTGATGCCGTTCGGGAGTTGCGACTCCACGCCAGGTCGCCCCTTCAATGTTGGGCAGAACGGATGGTTTGTACTCGCAAACATGAATTTGTGACGGCTACCTGCCTTGGAACCGCTGGCGGCAATCCCGCCGGGGAACGGAGTGATCACACCGGGCACATGGTGGCAGGCTTCCACTGCTCGTTCTGCAGCATCCAGAGATGCCGCTTCGCTGGTTGCCATAAACCAGAGATTTCCTCCCATTACTCCGTCGTGGTATCCGAATCGACGGTCGATGCAGAACTCACCTCCCATTGTCGGAACAACCCACATTTTTCGACCAAAGCGGTCTTCGACGCGCTCATAGCCATCTCCAAAGAATGAAAGCTTTCTTCCAAGACGGTAGAAAGGCTCTTTTTCGCTGATGGAAAAGCAGGCTGTTGTGGGGCATGTCAGGACGTTTTGGCAGACGCGCGCGAGCAAAGCCTTTTCCAGAGCCTCAACCCGGTGCTTCCAGAAACGGGGAACATGCAGCTGGCAGATTGCTCCGGGCCGACCATCCGGCGTTGGAAATGATTCGTCACCGCCCGGTCCGACGTATCGATCCAGACCGGCTTCACAGTCGCACATAATCGTGGATGATCCATAGCCGGTTGCCGCATTGATTGCATGATCCAGCCACTTGCGATCTCGTGCAGTGATTAAAAACTCCACATAGAGACTGCGAAAAGCTTCGGCGTATGTGTCTTCAATAAGACTTGTCATCAGTGACTACCGCACCATGGAAAATGGAAACCAGTTGACCCTGCCACTCATGCTTGTCAGTAGCATAATAAATGCCGACAGCAGCACGAGAATCAGCCGCGACCACGTCCCTGATACACGTGATCTTCCGTAATAATCCGGTCCATGAAGATATCATGGTGAGCGACCGGGATTTCATCGAACACCTGGCACTCAAACGCAAGAGCGACAAGAGGCGTGTCACGGCGAGCGTGCTGGAGCAACTTGTCGTAGTATCCCTTTCCGTGACCCATGCGAC
Source organism: Planctomycetota bacterium (assembly GCA_031424595.1). Taxonomy (GTDB): domain Bacteria; phylum Planctomycetota; class Planctomycetia; order Planctomycetales; family Planctomycetaceae; genus SXXK01. The sequence continues at coordinate 6,874 of JANPHT010000211.1, read as the reverse complement.
CGCCCCGTCGATCGAACCCAACGCCGGGCACCATGATCAGATCGAGAGATTCCACATCAATCTGCTTTTCTGGCAGGCCGCGAAGTTCTTCTCTGGGCTCCAGAATCCTGTACATACCCAATGCCAGTTCGTCCATGCTGGTCAGCTTAAACAGCTCAAGCTCACCCTCCGCATTGCACCACGGAACAATGATCGACTTTCCGGACTGCAGTGCCAGTTCAAGGTCATGCCTCGTGCGAACTTCGCTGCGTACGTCGATGTAAAACATCACAACTTCGGCCGTTGCGTACTCAGGCAGAGACATAAAAGCACCCACAATACGCCGGCTCAGGTCGTCTTTGTTCTCCTGCGCATTGCGATTGGCGTGAGCCTGTTTACGAAGCGCGTCTTTTTTTTCCCGGATCGCTGAATCGGACAGCATAGTGCGACAACTCTATTTGAAAATACGTGAATGAATCGTTGGTCGATGCTTGTTTGGCCCAGAAACACCTCGCGGCCCCCGAAAAAAACCTACGGCACCGCAAAGCCAGATTTCTGCGGCTCTTTTATAAGGATTGGTGTTTGTGTTCAACCAGCAACACGCGAGGAAAAGCACGGTTCTTTCTGAACGGAAGACTTGCGGCCCCGACACGGCGCAGCAAGCCTCTCACGATGTTCAATCCGGGACGGGATTTTATGCAAAAGTCTATCTCGGATGTTCGCTTGTGCCAAACTCTCCTGTTCTCAATAATCGTTCACATAATCGATGTGGAGTGCGTTTGCAGTTCTGACCTGACGACGTAATGATCTGTAAAACTGGCTGGACCCACCATTCTCAAGGCGAGAATCCATGAAACTGACTGTATTGATTTTTGGAGCATTCCTGATGACGTCTGTTGTGAACGGCGGCGAGCCGACTTCGGAACCTTTTGGAAAGACCAAGTCGGGAGAAGCGGTCGAACTCTTCACCATAAAAAACAGTACCGGTCTGGTGGCTAAAGTGATGACTCGCGGTGCGACATTGGTCCAGTTGCATGTCCCCGATAAGGACGGAAAATCTGCCGACGTGCTGCTGGGATTTGATGATGTCGCCGGCTACGAGTCAGATGATAATCAATACTTCGGATGCACAACGGGCAGAGTCTGCAATCGAATCGCGAGGGGCAAGTTCACTCTGGATGGCAAAGAATACACACTGGCGATCAATAACGAACCCAATCATCTTCACGGCGGAGTGACTCGCAGCCTCGACAAACTGGTCTGGAAAGCAAACGCCTATTCGTCAGACAAAGGTCAGGGAGTCAAGTTTACGACGACAAGTCCTGATGGTGATGAAGGATACCCTGGAACTCTCAACGTGACTGTCAGCTATTTTGTCCCCAATGAAGCCAACTCTATTTCCATCTCGTACACCGCCACCACCGACAAGGCGACTCCGGTCAATCTGACAAATCATGCCTATTTCAACCTTGCCGGTGAAGGCAGCACGACAGTACTGGATCATGCTTTGCGATTGAATGCGGATCGGTACACACCGGTGGATGATACGATGATTCCAACCGGAGAACTGGCGATCGTGGAGGGCACCGATCTTGATTTCCGAAAGCGAACTCCCATTGGCAAGAGGATTGAATCCATCGGTAAGACCGCCGCGATTGGTTACGACCACAGCTTCGTGCTGAATTCTCCGGAAGAGGGTAAGGCGATGACGCTCGCCGCGGTTTTGTTCGACCCCTCTTCAGCACGTCGCATGCGAGTCACGACGACAGAGCCGGCCATTCAGTTCTATTCAGGAAATTTTCTGAAAGGCCAGAAGGGCAAAGGCGGAAAGGTTTATGCTCATCGAAGTGCGTTGTGCCTGGAAACTCAGCATTATCCGGATTCAGTGAACCATGAAAACTTCCCGTCCACAATCCTGAAGCCTGGTGCAAAGTTCGAATCAAAAACAACTTACGCGTTTGAGATTGAACAGCCCGAGCCCACAAAGTAGCCGTAAGTTGTGTTTGATCAGGGGGGAATTTCTATGTGGCCGGAAGGCGAATTGACTCAGGAATTGCTGCTGGGAGTGGCCAACGGCGATGAGTCCGCTACGAATCGTCTGATGGATCGGCATCGTGATGCTGTCCGCCGGATGATTCAGATGCGTCTTGATCACGCGGTCGCTCGAAGAGTCGATGCCAGCGACGTCGTGCAGGATGTCCTGATGGAGGCGTCTCAGCGACTGAAGGATTACATGCAAAACCCCACGATGCCATTTCATCTGTGGCTTCGTCAACTTGCCAAGGATCGCATTATCGATATGCACCGACGCCATCGAGCGGCAAAACGCCGTTCCGTGGACCGGGAGCAAAACATGAGCGGAATAGGATCTGATGAGCAATCTGCTGCGGATTTGGCGGCCTTGCTCAAGGACGCAGAACTGACTCCAGCAGCCGCCGCACTTCGAAAAGAAATGGAAGAGCGGTTTTTAGTCGCTCTGGATCAGTTGGAGGAAAACGATCGTGAGATCGTCGTGATGCGTCACTTTGAGCATCTGGGAAACAGTGAAGTCGCCGAGGCCCTGCAACTGAGTGCGCCGGCTGCTGGAATGAGATACTTGCGGGCAATCCGTCGCCTCAAGGAGATACTCGGCGGCGAAGACAGTTCGCTGAATGCATCCTGACGCTATTGATCATCCTGACGGAATTGAGCGTCTGTCGGGACAGGTTACTCTTTTGCTTTTTCCGATTCGTCGTCGTGCTTCATCATTTCTTTGTAGCGTTTTTGAAACTTGCTGACCTTCGGCCCGACCACGGCCTGGCAATAGGGATTATCGGGATTCTGAGCAAAATAATCCTGATGGTAGTCTTCGGCCGGATAGAACTTCTTGAGTTCTTCAAGCGTGGTCACAATCGGCTGGTCAAAATCACCTGATTTGTCCAGCTCGGCAATGACTTTTTTGGTGGCCTCTTTCTGCTGCTCGTCGTGAAAGAAGACGGACGAACGGTATTGCGTCCCCACATCAGCGCCTTGGCGATTTTTCGTGGTGGGATCATGCGTGTGAAAGAAAACGTCCAGCAGTTGTTCAAACTTAACCTGAGCCGGGTCAAATTCAATCTGAATGACTTCTGCATGCCCTGTAAGTCCAGTGCAGACGTCCTTGTACGTTGGATTGGGTTTTGCTCCTCCGGTGTATCCGCTCACAACTTTCTTTACACCTCGGACATTCAGAAACACCGCTTCTGTGCACCAGAAACAACCTCCGCCGAACGTGGCTAACTTCTTATCAGATTTTGCCTTACCCTTTTCATCAGAGAACGACATGGCGAGTTCCTTTCTTCGATTCCGCAATTTGCCGACGGTCATTTGAGTTCATAGACGAAGTCAGGAAGGTTCTATCCCAAGCCTCGTCAAAAGCACGTTCCTGCAGGCCATGTTTTACGAACATTCGTCGAACTTTTCAAAACGCTTTTCCAGCATCTGGCGGAAATCAGAGTTTCACGTTTCCTGAGTTCTTAAGCGTATAAGTTTTATTCCGCGGAAGTCGAAGTCCCCTGACGCGGCAGAGAGCCCATCGGCAATCGACCGCCCATTGAAGCAGGCCAGGGGGTTCCGGGCTCCTGATCTGAACCATTTGCCATGAGCGACTTGCCAGCGTCCAGTCTATTGGGCTGAATAATCGCGAGAGCCGCAAAGCAGGATTTTTCGATCGCATCCGTTTTTGGGGCCATTCTCACGTAGAAGGCTTGAAAACGCAGGGCTTGTCGCTCGATGTTGTCGGGGAATGTTATTGAATGATATTGAGAAACCCGTGGCACCAAACCTGGCGGACGACTCGATCCCGAAGATGTTCGTGCGTCTGCACCCGCGTCAAACATCGGTGATATCAACTTACTTCAAACCCAGCAGAGGCAAGCTGTCACGCGTGATTAAGCGTTCGATGGATGGCTCGTTCAATCGCGGCAGCGCTGTTCCGGTCAGCATGGAATTGAGATTCCTGAGGCCATCAATTGTGGCTTGCACAGTAGTGAACGGATAGTCCGTGCCGAACAGTACCTTATCCCAGACTCCATACTCCTGGACCAGCATCAAGCTGTGATAAAGCTGAAACGGTCGGTAGTGCAAAGCTGACAGGTCAGCATACACATGGGGATGTTTGCGAATGACCGCTACACATTCCCCCTCATAAGGATGTCCAAGATGGGCCATTACAATTCGCACCTCCGGATACCGAGTTGCAACCGGATCAAGGTGTCTCGGCAGAGTGCATTCTAAAGGTGCCTGAGAAATGAAGGTGGTTCCGGTATGGAGCAAAACGGGCAATTGATGAGACTGAGCGTACTCCCACATCGGGGCCAGCCACTCTTCATCAGGACGAAATCCCGCATACATGGGCATCAGCTTGATGCCGCAAAGTCCCAACTCCTGATGTCCGTGCCGCAATTCTCGCTGCCATCCCTCCTGGGTGGGATCCAATGACAGGAATCCAATGAACTGCTCAGGATGGCGACCGACATATTCGCTCACCGCAAGATCATCGACCCACAATCCACTGAGTCTTGCTTTTCCTCCAAACACGATCGTTCGAACATCGGCAACGGAGGAGTTCACGTAGTCTTCGAAACGAACCGTCAGGTCCAGTTCAACGCCGGCCTTCGCACGCTTCCCCTGCCTTCGAAAGTCGTCATTAAAGTGTTCCGGGAACTGCCAGAAATGGCTATGAACATCAATGATCGGCATAATTCAGTCAGTTCTGTGAAGCGTCTCCCGGATCTGCCATAGGCTCCACGGTCTTGAATACAAAAGCAGCCCACAGCAATCCGGCACTGAAAAGCACTCCCATATTGATATAGAAGATCGGATCCCATTGTGCACGCCCCGAGAACCCCTGGGCACCAAGATAATCTGCCAGAGCACCGACGAGGAATTGCGAACTCATCGCTCCGAAGACTCCCACGGAGTTCATCAGGCCAAACAACGCCCCCACATGTTTGCCACTGATTCCGATCGAACAGGTCCACCAAAGCGGTTGCGTGGCCTGCGTTGCAAAGCAGGAGAATCCAGCGAACAAGGCCGCCAGCCATGGATTACTCAACATCAGACTGCATCCCAGCATCAAAGCTGCGAGAAAGAAACAACTAGCGCCCATAAGGCGACGTCGTCCTATACCACCGCGAGCGGCAACGAGGTCCAGCAGATATCCGCCCGTCAGTGTTCCAACGGCCGAACAGGCTAATACCAGCGAGGCCATCGATCCCGCCTGAATGGCGTCCACGCCGCGACCTGACTGCAGATACTTCGGGAACCACGAAAAATAGATGTAGCTGTTGAACGAACCGCACGCCATGATCAGACTGAGAAACCAAATGCTGGGGTTGCAGAACACTAATGCCCAGGGAATGGCGGCATGAACATTCGCCGCCGAGGCCCCTCGGCCGATGTAAACTATTTCATAGGAATTTGCCGCCGGATGATCGGCCGGATCGTCTCGAAACCAAAGATAAAAGCCAACGGCCCAGAACGCTCCTACGCTTCCAAACGCAACAAAAGTCCATCGCCAACCGATTTCCCGGATCATGATTGCGGCCAGAAAAGGAGCAATCGCGCCTCCGATTTGTGATGCCGCAAGAAGAATGCCCTGGGCTCGGCCACGTTCGTGATCCGGAAACCATCGCGACATGACTCGAGCAACGTTGGGAAACGCGCCCGCTTCGCCTGCGCCGAACAGGAAGCGAACGGCCACAAGCATTCCAAGGCCCGTGCATGCGCCGGTCAACGCTGTGAATGCTGACCACCATAGCGAAATGCGGGTGAGTACTCTTCGAGCTCCAAGGCGATCACCCCATCGACCAGTAGGGATTTCGAATAGACCGTAGGCCAATGTAAACGCCATCAAGACATAACTCGTCTGAGTATTCGAAATCTTAAGATCCTTTTGGATCGAATCCAGTGCAGCAGAGATGCAGATTCGATCGAGATAAAGGATCCCCGAGAGCAAGCAAATCACAGTCAGTACTTTGAATCTTGCGCGAGTGGCAAGCGGTGAGGCTGCGGCGACAGAATTCCCCGCAAAAGCATCGGCCAGGCCCTCAGGTGAGACCGACGGAGCCGCATACGGATTCGGATTCAAACTGTTGACAGTTTTCTGTTCTGCCTCGTTTTCCTGAAAAGCTGCCAAGACCTCATCCTTCGCTGAAGATCGCGCGTTGAACGGTCAGTCGCCTGCTGGAAACGTGACACAAATCAGCCCCCGGGATTCCGAGAGTCCAGGATTGTTACACTCCAAGTCTTCGCCTACAAGCCATTGGTTTTGCTCAAGTCGTTTGCTCAGGCCGTTTGCTCAAGTCGTTTGCTCATCGAGCGCCTCGGCGTTGGTGGTCTGACTTCCAGATCGCTGGCCAGTTCGCGGATTCACTTCGAGCCGATGACAGGTAGGACGAGAGAGTGTCAGTGAGTTCCGGCTGCTGAGTTGACACATCCTTTGACTCGGCAACATCTTTCTGAAGGTCAAATAATTGGATGGGCTCGTCTGGCCCATTGCTTCGCAGGGCTTTCCAGCGACCCTGATACAATGCGGCCTGCCGAAAGCCGCCTTCGTGAAATTCCCAGTAAAGGAAGTCATGAGATTTTTGCCTTGCCGTTTCGCCAAGCAAGGACGGCAAAAAACTAAGCGAATCTCGATTCTCCGGCACGACAGATCCGGACAATTCGGCGGTGGTTGCCATCCAGTCGCCAAAGTACGCCACATGAGCGGATTTCGTTCCCGCAGTGATCCTGCCTGGCCACCAGGCAATCGCCGGCACTCGGATACCTCCTTCAGTCAGGCTGCGTTTTGTTCCGGACAGCGGGCCGGACGGTTGAAATCGCTTGAGATCATGATTGCTTTCGTTGTGCGGCCCGTTGTCGCTGGTGAAAA
>JANPHT010000210.1:0-59834 GCA_031424595.1 Planctomycetota bacterium | reverse complement strand
GAGAGAGGCGGAAAAGCGGATAAACAGTGGTGAAACATTGGTATTCATTGAATCGATCGCGGATTGCTTTGTTTTTTGGGAGCAGGAAGTCGCACGTTCAAATCGTGTCGCCCCGACTTTTCTTTTTTTGCACTAGAACAGCATTCCGAATCGTGTTTTACGATACCTGACGACGTTCGTCAGTGCGGCGAAAACTCTGCTTCAATCGTGGTAGTCACTACCACGAAATGAAAAGGAACCCCGCACATGGCACGAAAAGCGAATGTTTTTCCGTCGTATCTTCTCCATCAGCCGACCGGACAAGCACGAGTCCGCATTAACGGCAAAGACCACTATCTTGGCGAATACGGTTCAGAGGCTTCCCGAATTCTCTATGGAGAACTGGTTGCAAAGCACGCTGGTGGCATCCAGATTGATCCGTTCTCGAAATCGAAACGTGGTAGTACTACCACAAAATCCGAGGACGACACCGGTCTGACGATCAATGAGCTGGTTTTGGCGTTCAAATTGTATGCGGAAAAGCACTACACGAAGGACGGTAAGCCGACTTCGGAAATGTCCGTTCTCAGTCTCGCATGGAATCCATTGATCGACCTGTATGGATTCACCCCGGTTGATTCGTTCGGCCCGTTGATGTTGAAGTCCGTACGGCAGAAGTTTGTAGAGTCCGGTTGGGTGCGGAATTCCTGTAATAGTGGCGTGAATCGAATCCGCCGTATTTTCCGCTGGGGCGTCGAGAATGAAATGGTTGCTCCCGGTACGCTCCAGAAACTGGAAGCCGTTGCTCCATTGCTGGCTGGTCGCACTGAGGCCCACGACAACGCCCCCAGGACCGCCGTGGATGCGTCTCGAATCGAAGCGGTTCAGGCATTGGTCAGACCACTGGTCAGGGATTTGATTGAACTTCAACGCCTTACGGGGTCGCGGTCCGGGGAACTGCTGAAGCTGACGACTGGCATGATTGATCAGGCGTCCGGGGTTTGGGTCGCGGTCATTGCTGGACATAAGAGTGTTCACCGTGGGAAAAGCCGAACGCTGTTCTTTGGAAAACGAGCTCAGGCGATTCTGCAGAATTATCTGCAGGAAGATCCTGAGGCGCGGCTATTCAAGATGACCAGACTTGGCTATTCAAGGGCAGTGCTACGCGCTTGTGATAAAGCCAAAATTGAGCGATGGTGTCCACATCAAATGCGGAATACGAATTCTGAAATCGTGCGTCAGGAGTTTGATTTGGAGCACGTTGGCGCAACGCTTGGACACGCTCAGCTTGATATGTCGGCACACTACGCAGGGATTGCCAGAGGTAAGGCCATTGCCGTTGCCGAAAGGATCGGTTGATTGATTACAATGTGTTCAACGCGGGATAATCCAGGCTTAATTACCCTGGATGACAAGCGAGAATCCTGTACTCGTTTCCCGCGTTCTTTTTCTACAGGCGTCATTGCTTCTCAATGAGCACATGGCAAATCTCGACCAGAAGCTGACAGAGAATCCTGACATCCGAATTCTGATCATTGACACTTTGCAGAGTCACATCGGGAGCACAGTTTCGACGAACAACAACAGCTCTGTGCGAGGTGTGATGACTCCGCTGAAACGACTGGCCGAAAAGCATCACGTCGCGGTGATCTGCATCGAGCATCTGACGAAGAGTAAGACGATGGCCGGTGAGAATGCCACGTATCGTGTTCAGGGCAGCATTGCCTTTGTCGGCGTCGCACGATCAGTCTGGATTGTCGCAAAGGACAACGAAGACATTACCGGGAAACGTCGGTACCTGCAGGCGTCAAAGACAAACCTAAGTCCTGACAACGCAGGCATCGGATTAGCGTACATGATCTGCGGGCCGACAGGACCGTCGAACATGAGCCCGCACTACAAAGACGTACACACTCGTGTTGCGGTAACCGCAAAACAGTGTTCACATTAACAGTCGATTGTTGCTGCCATGGCAAACGCATCTCTTCAATCGGTGATTAAAGACCGCACTCCACCGTCCCGTGTCATCAGTGTCATGTCCATCTCCGACAGCACTGAGACGATTTTGTCATACGCTCCGCCTCGTTTTTTCCAAACTCTCTTTTTGTCTGCGATGCGGCGTTAGTTTCCAGTCATGCGAGCGGTCCCTTTACCATATCACTTAACAGAGTGATCCCGGATTGAAGACGAAAACCAATGCTCTCTGGAAGGATAGATCCCCATGGCACGTGAAATGGAACCCAATTCATCGGGCCGAGTGTCTTTATTAATCGAACATTCACACGGGACGCTGGAAGTTGTCCTGAGCCTGGTTGACGGTGCGAATATCCAGCTGTACCAGCCTGCAGAACTTCACATCATGTCAGGCTCGAAAAATGTGATGCTGACTCACAGCGTTCTGGCCAATGCTCTCTCAATGCAGAAGTGGATGGAAGAGCATCTGGATGTTTTTTCGGAAGGACTCACCTCTTTCGCGTAGGCACGCCACTCACGCGCAGCATCGACGATCGCGGCCAGATCGGACGATTGAATCCTGAGTTTAAAAACCGGCGGCCTGAAAAGCGATGCTGTCAGGTCAACTGGACCTCGACTTCGTGATTTCCCTTGTCGTTGACCAGATTCACCAGAGGCTCGGATTGTTCGACGCCATCAACACGAATGCTATGAATCGCATTTCCACGTCCACCGCTGTTGATCGTAATGTGGTAGAAGGTCTGGCGATATCTGTAGTGAATTTTGAATGACTGCCAGTCGCTGGGCGGATTCGGCGAAATCCGCAGTTTGTCGACTTCCAGATGCAGACCAAGCAGCGATTCGGTGATCAAACGATACATCCAGCCGGCAGAGCCAGTGTACCACGTCCAGCCACCTCGCCCGGTATGCGGTGCGACTCCATAAACATCCGCTGCTACCACATAGGGCTCCACGCGATATGTGGCGATCTCAGCGGGTGTCGAACCGTGATTCACCGGATTGATCATTCGGAACAATTCCCAGGCCTTTTCAGTCTGACCCATCGCAGCGAAGGCCATGACAGTCCAGATGGCACCATGCGTGTATTGTCCGCCATTTTCACGAACGCCCGGTACATAGCCTTTGATGTATCCGGGATTCAAACTTGACTTATCAAACGGTGGATCCAGCAATTGAACCAGTCTCACGTCACGTCGGACCAGGCGATCGTCGAGACTTTGCATGGCCAGTTGAGATCGTTCGCTGGTACCAGCGCCCGAGAGAATTGACCAGCTTTGCGACAGGGAATCGATCTGACACTCGGCATTTTCCGCCGAACCCAATGGAGTCCCATCGTCGAAGTAAGCCCTGCGATACCATGCACCGTCCCACGCGTGCTTTTCGATGTTGCCTCGAAGTCGACCGGCTTCCAGATCAAGACGATCTGCCGTGGTCGGATCGTTCCGCTGACGGGCCAGCGTCGCAAACTGCTGCAGAACATCATAAAAGAAAAATGCCAGCCAGACGCTTTCGCCGCGACCATGCTGCCCGACCAGATTCATCCCGTCATTCCAGTCGCCGCATCCCATGAGTGGCAGCCCATGAACTCCGAATCGCAATCCGTTGTCGATCGCACGAAGCGTGTGTTCATAAAGTGAGCCAACGTCATCGGAGACCAGCGGCAGGTCATAATTTGATTCTTCATCTACATGAAGAGGACGAGCGTTCAGAAAGGGAATGCGTTCGTCCAGCACGCCGGTGTCACCGGTCATACGAACATAGCGACAAACTCCAACAGCCAGCCAGAGAAAGTCGTCAGAGAATTTTGTGCGCACGCCTCGCCCGACCGGTGGATGCCACCAGTGCTGCACATCGCCTTCTCGGAATTGTCGGCCGGCGGCACGCAGCAGATGCTCTCTCAGCAGACCGGGTTCGGCATGGACCAGTGCCATGGCGTCCTGCAATTGATCACGAAATCCATAGGCTCCACCCGACTGATAAAAACCGGTGCGCGCCCACATGCGGCAGGCCAGTGTCTGATAAATCATCCAGCCATTTGCCATAAAGTTGACGGATGGTTCCGGAGTTTCCACATGCACCGCGCCAAGGGTCTGGCTCCAATAATGCCAAACACTTTCCAATGCTCGTTGCGCAGCTCCTTCCCCGCGAAATTGCTGAACCAGGTGTCGCGCCTCGGACTCGCTGCCAGCTGCCCCCATCGTAAACACGATGACTTTTTCCTGACGATCGTCAAGCATAAAGTGTGTTTGAATCGCTGCGCAGGGATCGAAACCTGCTCCGGTACGATTCGACAGTCGAATGCGCCGGAGTGCTGCCGGGCTGGTCATGCTGCCGTTACGACCAAGAAATTCTGTTCGATCTCCGGTGACGGACCGCGACGTTTCACTGCAGTCAACAAACGCGATTCGATCGGCGAATTCTGCGCTGTACGGGTTGCGAGCGAGGAGGGCGCCCGTGGCTGTATCAATCTCCGTCCGCACATGCATGAGCGATTTGCTCCGGCATTCTCCCAGCACCCATTCCCAGTAACCGGTTGCAGAAAGTTGTCGCGATCGACCTGAGCGATTGGTCACTTTAAGGCGTGCAAACTTCACGGCCGCGTCGGTGGCTACGTAAATGCACAGCTCCGTTGTGATCCCTTCTTCGGTGTAATCAAAAATCGTGTAGCCAAAGCCATGACGCGTGACATAGGTATTGACTCCTCGTGTCGGCAGCGGAGTCGGTGACCAATATCGTCCTGTTTCTTCATCGCGCAGATAAAGAGCCTCGCCACAGGTGTCCGAAACCGGGTCATTGCTCCACGGAGTCAGGCGAAATTCATGACTGTTCTCTGCCCAGGTATAAGCGCTGCCGCTTTCCGAAATCACTGTTCCCAGCTGCGAATTTGCTATCACGTTGACCCACGGAGCAGGAGTGGCGGACTGAGGCTTAAGCATGATCACATACTCTCGTCCGTCATGACTGAAACCGCCCAGCCCGTTGAAGCACGCGAGGTCGCGAGTCGTATTCTCGACAGTCGCGACAGCGCGGTTGCTCTTTCGAACTGCACGAATGTGGGGGATTGAGACGGGTCTGCGATCCAGACGATTCACCTGATCCGACAGCGAGCCTGCATCATCCAACAGCACAATTCGGGACACAGTCTGCAACAAAGTGCGATCCTCTTCCGACATCTGCTCGCCACGTCGGACAAAGATTCCGCCAGGCCGATCCACCATCGCTGCTTGCGGACTTCCCGCCACAAGATCCATAATGGACTCCTGGAGGGTTTGCCGATAAACGGAATCGTCTTCGTTCCAGATCACCAGATCAACGCTCAGCCCTTTCATCCGCCAGTAGGCGTGGGCCTGAACGGACTGCCGAACCAGTTCCAGATTTTCGTGGTCTCGTATGCGGACCAGCATAATCGGGATGTCACCCGAAATTCCGTATCCCCACAGCCCCGATTGTCCCCGTCGATTGCTGTTCAATACGCTCGACTTTGCACGTCGCTGTGACGAAGCAAAAATGATTGATCCCGCCAGACACCCATAGATCTGCGCATCTGCCTCAGTCGCATTCAGCTGTCGCAGCATGATCGGTGCGCGGGACCACGCCAGTTCGAAAACTCGACTGGCAAGACTTGGATCGCTGTATTTTTCTGCCATCGCTGCCACGGCCTCGCGTGTTTCAGCAGCTCCTGTCACCATGTCAATCCGCACGGACTCATTGGGGTGGATCAGCAGGGTGAGACGTATGCTGACAATCGGGTCCAGCACAGAACCCTGCGAATCAGACAGCAGTTGATGCTCAAAGGCTGCTGGCGAAAGCAGGCTGCGTCCTCGTCCGATGAACTTCATACGGTCGGTTTCGAACGACGCTTCGCCTGCTTGCTCGCCGGTTGCCGTCATCATGTGAATCAGCCATGGCGGCTTCTCTTCCGCCGATCTTGGTCGACGAGTACAGAAGATCGCACGCCGAGGCCGAACGATTTCCGTCTGAACAAACAAGTTGCTGAATGCGGGATGTGATTCATCGTGAGCCTGAGGAGCCAGAACAACTTCCGCATAGCTTGTCAGCTCAATCGTACGTGTTCGATCGGAGCGGTTGGTCAGCGTGATCTGTCGCAACTCCAGATCATCTTCCTCCGCGATGCTGATCTGAGTGTGAGAATCAATGAATTCGTCCTGCCGCCGATATTCCGCGCGCGACTGCGTGAAAATGGCCTCATAGGAGGTCGCTCGTTTTGCAGTCGGATGCCATGCTGTTGACCAGACAACGCCGCTGTCGATATCGCGGAGGTAGCAAAACGTGCCCCAGCAGTCGCGAGTCGCATCTTCGCGCCAACGCGTCAGTGCGAGGTCGCGCCAGCGGCTGTAGCCACCGCCAGCGCTGGTGACAACGACATGATATTGACCGTTCGAGAGTAAATGCACATCCGGATTTGCAGCGGCGGGATCCGTAAACACGCGCATCGTGCCCGCTTCTTCGGCCGTGGAAGTGCGAGTCACACTGGCCTCGGCCGCATGGGGGTACACGGGAACCGTGGATCGTGGGACGCGTTCCTGCAGCAGAAGCTCTGCCGCACGAAATGCAGGATTGGCCTCAAAACGCCGCTGCATGGGTTTGTCGAGCAGGACATAAGCGAGCGAAAGCAGACTCATGCCGGCATGATGAGCCATCACCTGCCTGACCGTGACACTGCTGGCGCCGGGTGGGAGCCGCGAAGTTGTGTAGTCAATCGCTTCAAAGAAACCATAATCGCCCTGACGGCCGTCTCGCTGAAGTCGCTCCAGATTTCGGCACGCAGCATCCGGGGCCACCATCAGAGCCATCACAGAAGCATAGGGGGCGATGACAAGGTCTTCGGCCAGTCCCCGCTTCAGGCCCAGTCCGGGTACTCCAAACGCTCGATACTGGTAGTTCGAGTGAAGGTCCACGGCGTTGTAACCGGACTCAGAAATTCCCCAGGGAACTCCACGCTGACGGCCATAATGAATCTGTCGCTGCACAACCGATCGATACGTCTGATCAAGCAGCGTGTTTTCATAAGTTGGCATCACCAGCAGCGGCATCAGATATTCGAACATGGATCCGCTCCAGCTGAGCAGCGCTGGTGCTCCGCTGGCACTGGTAAGCAGTCGGCCCAGAGCAAACCAGTGCTCCTGCCCCAACTGCCCCTGTGCAATCAGGATGAAACTGGCAAAGCGTGCTTCCGAGGCAAGCAGGTCATAGCAACCAGAGTCCAGCCGGTTGTCGCTGACGTTATAACCGATCGCAAACAGTTCACGTGATTTGTTGTGCAGAAAACGGAAATCCATTTCTGCAAATTCCACACATTGAACAGCAACCTCTTCCAGATCCTGCGCACGGACTGTGGAAGCCTGAGCCGATGACATGACGGCGTCGTAAAGCTGTTGAAGCCAGACTCTGACGGAATCTGACTCGTCGACGGTCGCTGCTATAGCTGCTATAGCTGCTATAGCTGTGGCTGGTGCAGCTGTAGCTGTGGCTGGTGTATTTGTGGCTGCTGTCGCTGTCAGAAGTGCGTCGATGTCCTTGCCCAGTGTTTCCGGCAGCGCCGAAACGGCTTGGAGTGCGGGCATTGCATCCAGTTGTGACAAACGGGCAAGAAGCGATTCCACCGCGTTTGGCGGACAACGTTCTCGCAAGTTTTCCGGCATCGGTGGAAGCAGCGCCCATGCGGCGAACTGTCGCAGGTCGGCCAGTTGATCGACACCGGCACGCTCCAGGGCGTTGGTCCACCACAGCAGCTCGGAATGACTGGCAAAGACAGTCTTGAGTTTACCAGTTTCGGTGATCAACCGCGGCAGGAAAGCCGCGAGCGACGAAAGAGAACACGTGCATCGCATGACCTCTTCCATCAGCCGATCGATGGTCCGGATCTGGCCTCCATCGATGTCGATGCGAGACTCAGACTTATTCGATCGCAATTGTTCGAACGCTTCGTCGCGGAGGATGCTGAGCGTATCCCTCAGACCACTGCAGATCTGCGGCGCTACCACCGGAGCATCCGCCAGCAGTCGCAGCCCGGTGGCATGGACAAGAAGTTGTCCGGCCAGGTTTCCGCTGTCGACCGTGGAAACATAGCGTGGCAGCAAGGGCTCCAGCGTTTGTGTATTGTACCAGTTGAAGAAGTGACCTTTGTATCGCTCCATTCTGGTCAGCGTTTCGAGAGTGTTCATCGTTCGCTCGAGCAATCGCGATCCTGAGCAGTATCCGAAATCATACGCCGCGAGGTCGGCCAGCATTGCCATGCCGATGTTGGTCGGGCTGGTCCGTGAGGCGATCACGGCACCGCTGTTGAAATGCACGTTGTCCGGCGGAAGCCAGTTGTCTTCAGCCGCTACGAACGTCTCAAAGTATCGCCATGTTCGACGTGAAAGACTGCGAAGAAAGGCCTGATGTTTCTCCGTCAACTGATTCGTCGGTGCTATGATCGGACGACTCAGAATCCACGCCACAAGCGGCGAAAGGACCCACAATCCCAACAGGGGCCCGGCCACGGTCAACGTCTGCGGATTCTGCTGCGTCAGCCACGCTGCTACGACAATTGCGATGAACGGGGCGAAGAACATCGCCCGGACGAAGCCGGAGAGATTGCTCTGCGCGCTGCGATCGGAATCACTGGATGTCTTCCATTCCAGCAGCCGTTTCTTCGTCCAGTGAACACGCACCAACGTGCGGACAATAGCATCCAGACCAAGATAGGCGTCATAGGGAATAAACACGATCGAAAGAAGGCACTCCGCCAGGGGGCGCCGCATTTCCAGGCTGGCCGCCAGAAAATGTGTGAACAACGGCATGTCTGTGGGGCGTGAGACAAAGTCAGCCATGGTGCTGAGCAACCTCGGGATGCCGGAAATTGCCAACACAAAGACGGTCGCCGCAGTCGCCTCAGGAACTCCGGCGAACAGCCACGCGCCAACCAGCAGCGCGAGCATATTGGCTGGCAGAAGACTGCGTCGAAGATTGTCAAAAATCTTCCACCATGAAACAGCAGAGATTGGATTATTCACGCGGCCTGAATAGAGTCCGCGAACTTGCGGACGTAACCAGGACGCAATCTGCCAGTCACCACGCATCCAGCGGTGTCGTCGACCCGCATCGGCTGCAAAACTCGACGGAAAATCTTCGTAAAGAATGACATCGCTCAGCAGTGCGGAACGGCAATAGCAGCTCTCCAGCAAGTCATGACTGAGGATCGCGTTTTCCGGAAAATTCCCGCATAACTGCTCAAAGGAGTCGACATCGTAAATGCCTTTGCCAATGAATGAGCCTTCATTGAACATATCCTGGTACAGATCGGAAACGACTCGCGTGTAGGGATCCACACCGGAATCGCCGCTCATCAGTTTGACGAACCAGGATTTCTGGGAACTCGGAAGGCTCACACCCACTCGAGGCTGCAGGATGCTGTAACCGTCCGTAACGTGTTTGCCCGTGACATCCAGAACTGGACGATTCAGGGGATGTGCCATGGCCTCGATCATTTGTCGAGCGGCATCTCGCGGCAACTGAGTGTCTGTATCCAGAGTAATCACGAAACGCACTTTAAGAAGTGCTGTAACATTTCCGATCACCGTCGCAAAACGACCCTTCGCGCCGCGGAGCGTGGCGTTGAGATCGGCCAGCTTTCCGCGCTTGCGCTCGTATCCCATCCACGTGTTTTCCTGCAAATTCCAGCGACGATTTCGATGCAGGAGAAAAAACCTGTCGCGGTGGTCTGCGGCATACTTCTGATTGAGACGATCAATTCCTTCGCCAGCCAGCTGAACAAGTTCTCCATCGTTTTCCAGAGTCTCCTGCGGAGCATCTTCGAAATCCGTGAGCAAGGCAAAGTGCAGATGCGGATCACGATTGGCGAGATAACGGATCTCCAGACCCTCCAGCAGTCGATTGATTCCGGCGCTGTCCGACAACATCGTGGGCACGGCAATCAGTGCCGTATGCTCCGACGGTATCCCTTCGCGAAAATCCATACGTGGCAACGGCTGAGGACTCACAAACACTGAGCACAGCCAATTGGCAACCGAAATAGACAGCTGTACCGCACACATCACGATGGGGATCGACAGGATGACCAACAGCCAGCCCGCCTGTGCCTGCCAGTGTCCCCATTTCAGCAACGTCGATGTGGCTATGATGCCTCCCATGACGATCAGGCTCAAGTAGAGAAACAGCGGATATCGGCGGCGAAGTTTCTCCAGCGTGACTGCCGTGGTAAAACGCATGCCGACCAGCCGTTCCAGAGCCGGTCGACCGTGATCAATCAGGAAATAGCCCACATGGTTAGAACGTGTTCCGGGCGAATTGACAGTTTCCGCTTCCGCCAGCTGAATGGCTCGATGAGCGACATCGTATTCTGAACAATGAGATCTCTTCGCAATGGCTTCGACAGCGTGCCGGCAGCGATCGCGAGTTCCGAAGTCCATGTTTGCATAGACTCCCGCCGGATCGAGGCTTAGAGTCCTTTCGACAAGACTCTGGGCCGCGACAAACTTTGGCCAATCGTTCATCGCAAGAAATCGCAAACTTGTGATGCTGTTACCGACGGAGACCTGATCGGCAGCCTGGGCTTGTCCATCTTCCAGGACAAGTTTTTCCTGCGAGAGTCCCTGATCAGCCAGTCGATGCTCCAGCCAGCTGCTGGCAAACGCAAAGTTGATATTATGTCCCTGCAGGTGGCGCGTCAGTTCTGCCAGAAACGCACCGGACAGCGGCGGATTTTCGCGCGCCATATCGGCCAGCACAATCACAAGATCCGTGGGACTCTGCTCGACAGTACGAATCATCCGATCGGCCCAGTCGGTCGCCTGGTTGCGATCGCAACGATTCACAGAGATCCGGCCGGCAACTCGTCGCAGGTTTTCAATCAGCGCGAGTCGCAACATCAGCGGCAGTGCCCATAATTCCCCCAATTTCAGCGGAACGACTGACTGATAAGAAGCGACGAAGGCATCGAGACTCGCAGCATCGACCCGCCCATCGGTATGGGCGATCAATTCCAGAGCGATGGCAAACACACGCGGGTAGTCCGTAGCAGGCCCGTCAAGGAGTCGCGGAAGTTCACGACTGTACGATCGGGGCAGCAGGCGTCGAGTTGATCGGATCTGTTCTTCAATGAGATAGAAATTATCGAGCAGCCATTCTGCGGCCGGAGCAATCTGGCAATTGCGTTCCGCCGCATCAGCAATCAGCCGATAAGAATTATTGAGAACTTGTTCATTCTCAGCCAGCCGAGGCAAAAGTTTGTCCGCGTGTTTACCTGCCGCCAGCTGATTGACCGCCGCGAACAGCCGTGCATGTCGTTCCAGCTGTTCAACGTTCAATAGTTCAGCACGCAAGGGAGGGTCATCGGCCGGACTCACAGTCGGCAGTCGCTCAGACCATTTTCTGCGAGAAAGAAGTCGAAGAAGATTCTGCTTTATTGCAGGTACGCGCATACAAATAAACCTGTTCGTGAGCGGGACTTTCAGCGGAGCGTTGTCAGTGACGATAAACCGATCAGGGCGAGACCTGATGTCAGACTCAGACAATTTCCGTTCCGACTTTGAATAATTGAAGTTGGTTGTGACCAAATGTTGTGGTGATGGCAACGTCCGCCGCGTCACGGCCTCGAGCCATCAAGACTCGGCCAATTCTGGGGGTGTTGTTTCTTGCATCAAAGGAGTACCACTGTCCGCCGAGAAATACCTCAAACCAGGCGCTGAAATCCATGGGGCTGGGCTGGGGCGGAACGCCGATGTCTCCAAGATATCCCGTGCAGTAGCGGGCCGGAATATTCAGGCAACGGCAAAGCGTGATGGCCAGGTGCATGTAATCCCGACACACTCCGACACGTTCGCGATACGCTTCCAGTGCCGTCCGAGTTGGACGAGCCTGCTGATAGTCAAAACGGATCTGATGGAAAGTAAAATCACAAACGGCCTGGACTCGCGGCCAACCGAGTGGAGTTCCCTTGAACAGCGTCCAGGCAAGTTCCTTAAGCTCACTGTCGACTTCGCAGTACCGACTGGGCAAAAGAAATGGCAGAACGAAATCCGGAAGATCCTGGACGGTCGCTTGTGGCGCATTGAACACCTGAAGGTCGGGCAGTCCGCTGTCTTCAACAATGGCTTGATTGCGAAAAATAACCATTCCGGGCGGGACGACTGCACGCCCGCAACGATTCCCAAAACCATCCTCAAAACGCGAAACAGGAACCGAGGGCTCGATCGAGAATTGTTCTGGACTTCGCACCGTGGCATCACGCGAAGGATGAAGAAAGGTCATCAGCACAACAGGAGTCGATTCGGGGAAGGTAAAAGAAATTTCAAAATCGACCCGCAACAGCATGCAATAGTCCTGTGTAATTCTGGAAGTCCATCAAAAAAAGCGTTTATTTCAGAGTGACGACGCAAATCGTCGCCTTTGCCCGCTTCGCTGGTCTCGGGTTGGCAGCACTGGCAGCGAAAAACACTGGCAGTAAAAAATACCGGCAGTGAGAAACACCGGCGTCAGTTCATTCGTTGCGACACCCAAATGCGAGCCCGGGAGCCTACCGCAGGAGCAAACGACGAAAACTGTCGCAGATGCCACCAAGTCGACAATGCATCGACTACGTTCGCGACGGACTTATCGCCGCCGCTGTATCACGCTCGCACGGAATGAACGTCATTCGTTCAGAAAGGAGTCGGTTTCAGCCTCGATCATACATCGCTCGAAGAGAATAGATACACGGATTGCTTCACTTTCAACAATAAGGTCGCACTAACCCACAAAATCGAGCGGCGCCTGACGTAAATGGCACTGTTTCAGCACGGAAGTTCGGAGGCCTGACATCGTTATCCACGTGTACAAGACGCGATTGCGAAAATATTATCGAGCGGCCTTCGATCGGCGCGAGATTCCCCAGAGTCCTTTTTTTTGAAGCCTGGCTTCACTTTCTGCAGCTCGCAGGACAGGTTCCAGATCGAGTGGCAGCCCAAAGTCCGGCAGCAGTCTGGCATGACCCGCGGCGAGCATTTCTTCGTTGATCAGAACGCCTTCACCCATGTAGATCCATGCGAGTGTTCGTCCGTATCGATCCTTCTCGTCGTCGCCGATTCGCAGGGCAACGCGCTGGCCTTCGACTCGATCTCTGAGCCACTGTGTGGATTCCTCCGCCCAGGGTTCCGCCACTTTGTCACCAAATCCCGCTTCCGGAGCATCGATCCCCAGCAAACGAATTCGACGACCATCTGTCAAATCGAGAGTGTCTCCATCAATCACATTTCGAACGGTGACGACTTTCTGAGAACTCGGGCTGGTGAATGTTTCCGGACGGAACACCAGCAACCGCAACATCGCCAGAACAATAAACACAAGCACGGCAAATGTCGCCGGAGTAAGCGAGCGTCGCGGTGGTCGTAGTGGTGGTGGCGACGGCATAGGGTTTCCGCAGGACTTCGAATTCGGTTGAGTCACCGGGGCGGTTTTCTCAAAGCAACCAGGCAACAACGTCACATTCCGCGAAATCGATCCATGTTCATCGCGGCGTATCTTTACTGGCAGACTGGCGCTCCAATTGCATTTCCAGAGTCTGCCGCAATTCGCGAACACGTTCGACATCCACACCCGCATTTTGATTCTTTATGAACCAGTCCGCGTCTCGAATGGCCATTTCGAGTCGTCCGGTTCGTGCTCGCATCTCTAATCGCTTGGCTCGATGTGTCGGGTCGGTGGGGTTGAGCATGACAAGCGTTTCCAGGTAGCGAAGAACATCAGCATCTTTTCGCTCGCCTTCCACAAGGCCCAGAAGATTCATCGTCATACGTTCCACAATCTGCACCGGAGATTTGGCTTCACGAAATCGGGGCTCGTCAGGAAAGTTGGCAGCCGCCAGCAGCTTCTGAATATCCGCTTCAGCAAGTCTCTTTCCCTGCTCAAATGGATCAATCGCCTGCTCCGGGGAGGAGGAATCCTGGGACTCGTATCGCACAATGAAATGACCGGGTAGCCCAACACCCACAACCTTCAGATCCACTCGTTTTGCCAGTTCCATGTAAAGCACCGCCAGCGTAATGGGAATTCCTTCGCGGTCGTCGATGACTTCATTCAGGTAGCTGTTCGACCGGGAGTAGTATTCGTCCCGACTGCCTCGAACCCCAAGGTCCTTGAACAAGTAGGTATCCAGCGCGGCAAGTTTCTGTGATTCCGTCGCATTGGCCGGAAATGCAGCCTTCAGTTCATCGGCCATCAAATCGAATCGGGCCACGTAGGCGTCCACATCAACATCAGGGTTGTCCATATGAGCCAACAGCAGCGCGGCACGGAGCAGATCTGGTTGCCTCGTTGGCGTTGTATCGGACTCTGCAGATTCGAAGCTTCCCTCAGCCGCGCGAGGCGGGTTGTCGGCGATCCCAGTTTCAAATTCGATACCAAGAGCCGTTGCAATTCGCCGCCGAGTTGCCGTATCGTGAACGTCCCTGGCCAGCTGACGAATATTGTTGGCTCGCTGTTCAAGCAGCAGTGCCTCGCTGTTCAGGAAGTCTGATGCAGACTCCCCCAGCGGCAGCAGTCCCGACACAATCTGATCATCAGCCGGAAAGGCGGCATGCACCTGACTGGCGGTTTGGGAGATCTGCGCTCGGTCCTGCGGATTCAACGAGGAAGGAAGCAACGACACACCCACGTCGAAGCGTCGAAATTCCGCCTCCGTACCTCGAAATGCGGCAATTCCGATTTGCCCGGACGGCAAAACACTGTCGGTCGATTCGACAACCTTGGCACCATTCACAAAGCACTCAAAGTGATCCTCGTGAACCCTGACCGTCAGTGTATTCCACTCACCTGCTTTGTAAGCCTCATGGGGTTCGTTGTGCAGAATTGTCCAGGATCCGACATCCGGACCATCGAATCGAGTCAACCGCAGATTGCCAGAGCTTGGATAAAATCCGTAATGCCGTTCGTTTCCATCAGAATGAAACACCAGTCCCCCTGCACCGGATTCCTCATTCAGTTTCACAATCACCTGAAGGTCAAACGGCACCTGTGGAAGCTTGCCGCTGCTAAGACAAAGCGTGCGGCCGCCGAAGGAATCTCCTTGTCCATTCACTGTGATCCGTCCTGCCCGCTGCCGCCAGTTGGCCCCGAACAGAGTCGTCCACTGTCGACTGTCCAGCGCTCCAATGGTCTTCCAGCGGCTCATGGGGATCGGATTGGGGTCGGCTTGCAGGTCTCGCAACAGTTTGACAGGCAAGGCAAATCCGACGTTGTTCGCGATTGTCGATTTCATCGTCACGATGCCAACCACGTTGCCCTGACGATCTAACACCGGGCCTCCGCTGTTACCCGGTTCGATCGACATTGCCAGTTGCAGCATGCGAATTCCATCGATCTCCTGATGGCCGGAGACGATGCCACTCTCTAAGCTGTTTCGTAAACCTCGCGGATGTCCCAGAGCCACAACGTCACGTCCCTGAGCTGTTTCTTCATCTTCCGACAACGGAAGAGCGACCAGGTCCTTTGCCGTAATACGAATAATGGCCAGATCCATCTGGTTGGAGGAGGCATACACTTCCGTGACAGGAACGACTTGACCGCCGTGCAGTTCAACAGCAAAATCGCGCCCATCACCGATGACATGGCGGGCTGTCACAATCAAGCCACTCGCATCAATAATAAAACCAGCGCCCAGCCCTAATTCACTGCCCGTCCGATCGGTCGAGCGAATAAAGACAAGCGAGCGTTTTGCCTTTGCCGCGAGTTCTTCGTTTGTCAGTCCGGACGCTGGCTGTGGGGCTGAAACCGGCGGACCTGTCGGAGTCGAATTCGGTGACGCTGTTTCGTCTGCGTTAAGCGATGCACCAGCGCCTAAGGCGAGAACAAACGACAAACCCGCGACTG
The DNA here is from genome assembly GCA_031424595.1 of Planctomycetota bacterium. Lineage (GTDB taxonomy): Bacteria > Planctomycetota > Planctomycetia > Planctomycetales > Planctomycetaceae > SXXK01. Next base: position 44,012 of record JANPHT010000210.1, on the reverse strand, counting down.
CAAAAAAACAGATTCTGAAAACCGTGGATCTGTCTGAAACTTGCATTTCTTTTCTCGATTTATCGTCGTTGGCGAGATTGAGCCCTCTTTAAGAGGAGCCCATGAGATCCGATCGCCCGAGCTTTGTCCACCCAGACCGATCTCCGCACCCAGACCGTGTCATCGCCGGAAACGATTTGCCACGACAACCGCTCCCGCAAGCCAGCTCGCATCTCAGCAACGGCACGGCGTCATGCAAAAAACCGGCTCAAAAACAGCGAATCCTGCTCCTGAATCAACGGGAAGCCCGTATCCTCAATCCCAGTAACCAACGGGCCAACCTGCGTTTAAGGGATATCCCTACTGCTCCGAAACAATTCAATTCCATTAACAATTGCCCGTGCGCGATCGTTGACGACTTCATCGATTGGGCTGTATTTTTCGGAATGTGTCGTCAAGAAGTGGATGCGGAAGTGCATGTGATTGTTGATGGTGGTCGTCGCAACTTCAATCATCGCTCAATCATCGCTCAATTCTGAGGAGCATCGCTGGATGTCTGAGGACTTAAAAAGTGAACGTGAATGGACTGTGCAGCCGGTCCTCAATGGCCTGGATGGCAGTATGGACGACTTGCGGCAACTTTATGAAATCTGGCAGCGACAAGCTCCGCAGTTACTGGGCGAAATTCGCAGTGCCATCGAGCAGGGTGATGGTCGAAAACTCGAGATCGCCGCGCACACTTTCAAGGGATCATTGATGATTCTGAATGCGGAAAACGCAATTGCTTCGGTCGCCGAATTAGAATCCCTCGGACGTCAAAAGAGCACGGCCATTGACCCAGGCCTTTTCGGTCAGCTTGAAGAGGAAGTCGCAGCGGTCGTTCAGTCGTTTGACGCATTCATGCGATTGCACTGAGGCGACTTCTTACGGCTAAGCATCGGGCGGTTTATTACTGTCTGATCAGCCGTCATGTGTTCAACGAAAATGCTCTTTGTCAGGACTAAATCAACAGCCCGCTCGTTCGACTGTCAATCATCAATTGATGTGTGCCACTGGCTGACAGGGCGCAAGCGTCCGGATCCCATGGTGTCAGGCACGCGGCGGGCTGCCTCGGTCCTGGTCCGTGACCAATTTACCATACGCCACGGAGAGTATCCTCACGTTGTTTTGAAGCGGCTCCCCGGAAAAAGCTAAGCTTCGGATTTCGGTAGTCCGTTGGGAAGCAGGGCTTCGATTTTCTTCAGCAGGCGATCCAATTCAACCGGCTTTGTATCGTAGTCATTGCAACCCACGGCAATGGCTTTTTCACGTTCGCCATCCATCGCGTGAGCAGTCAAAGCCAGAATGGGAATCTGCTGTGTCACTGGATTGCTGCGGATCTGTCGAGTGGCATCCCATCCGTCAATCAGCGGAAGACTCATGTCCATCAGGATCAAATCCGGCTGCTCGGATTCTGCCATCCTGATTCCAGCCTCACCATCGACGGCAATCAGCACTTCAAAGCCGCGGCGCTGAAGGCGGCGTGACAGCATGTCCCGATTCATCTCGTTGTCTTCGACCAGTAATACGCGGATCATGACGTCCATTCGCCTTTCTTTTTATGCAGGCTCGAATCGAGGCAGGCATAGATTTCGCGAAGCAGCTCGTCTCGCGAAATTCCCAACTTGTTGCGAATCTGGTCCACTTGACCTTCGAGGCGTCGGTTATCTTCCCGCGTCAGATCTTTGGCCGTCAGTACGACGATGGAAATCCGGCTGGTCAATCCCTGGCGATTCAGTTCAGCGATAACCTCAAATCCGTCCATCACTGGCATCATCAGATCCAGCAGAATCACATCCGGAATCCGCTTCGCAATCGCATCGAGTGCTTCCCGACCGTTCGTCGCCTGTCGCACCTGGCACCCGGTCTTCTCGGCAAGACTCACCAGCATTGTCCGATTGTTTTCATCATCATCGACGATCAGAATCTGACCGGTTGAACGATCCACGTGAACTCGCTGCAGGATTTCATTCAAACGCTGCCGATCAGGTGGCTTCGTCAGATAGTCTGCCACACCCAGTGCGTAGCCCATTTCCGAATTATCAACCATCGAGATCATGATAACGGGAATATCAGCCGTCGAAGGATCTTCTTTCAATTGCTGCAGAACAGCCCATCCGTCCATCCCGGGCATCATCACATCCAGCGTGATCGCCGCCGGACTTCGTTCTCGGGCGAGTTCCAATCCTTCGAGTCCCGAATTGGCAGTGATGACTGTATAACCTTCTTTTTGAAGATAACGCCGCATCAATTCGCGGGCATCCGGTTCGTCGTCAATTACCAGAATCTCTGTGCCGTACGGAGCCACAGTGCCTCTGGCGAGCAGTTCATGAATCTCCGAATCGCTTCGCGGGATCGTCGCTGAAGGATCACCGTGACTTACCGGAATCCGTACGGTGAACGTGCTGCCAACGTTGAGCGTACTGGTCACGGTCAATGTTCCGCCCAGAATCTCGCAGAACCGTCGCGTAATCGTCAGTCCCAGTCCCGTGCCACCAAACCGCCGCGTCGTGGAGGCTTCCGCCTGAGTAAACGCGTCAAAGATCCTGGTCAGTTGGTCCTCGGTCATCCCGATGCCAGAGTCACTAATCTGCAACGACAGCCATTCGCGGCCGTCCTGCAGCAGCCGTTTGGCATTGACGGTGATCAGGCCCTTGTCCGTAAACTTTGATGCATTACTCAACAGATTGAAAAGAATTTGACGAATCTTTGTCTGATCCGAATGAACAACGCCCAGATTCCGGCCCGGCTCGACGATCAGCCTGTTCTGCTTCTGCTCCATGAGCGGCTTCACGGTGACCATGACATCCTTCAGAAACATCGCGACGTCGAAATCTTCCGCGAAGACTTCCATTCGTCCGGCCTCAATCTTGGACAGATCAAGAATGTCGTTAATTAATCCCAACAGGTGTTTTCCTGCGGTTCGAATTCTTTCAAGGTCGGAAAGATACTGCGAGTGTCCGACGTCTACACATTCCTCCGCCAGCATTTCGCTGTAACCGATAATGGCATTCATGGGAGTCCGCAACTCATGGCTCATATTGGCCAGGAACTGGCTCTTAGCCACGTTGGCCTGCTCCGCAGCATCCATGGCCAGCTTCAATTGTTCGTCACTTCGCGCCCGTTCAACTCCCACCGCAATGCTGTCCGCGACGGACGCCAGGGCATTCAGTGCGAAGTCGGATAGTGGATGGCGTGCAAACACTGCCATAACCCCAACGACTCTGTCCTGCACAATCAAAGGATGACCGGCGAACGCTACCATGCCTTCGCGACGAGCCCAGTCTTTGTCTCCGATGCGAGGATCGGAAAAAACATCGTTTGTCAGCTGCGGCAATTTTTCTGCGGCAATCATGCCAATTTTGGATTTGCCAACAGCGACATTGCCGTGGGGCTCATCAGTGTGCGTAGACAGGCCTGCGCTGGCCTGAAGTTCCAGTATTTGTTCGGCGTCGTTGAGAGTCCAGATGCGAGCGAACGCGGCATCCAGATGCGAAATCATCGCCTCGGCACATTTTCGCAAAGTGTCTTGCAGCCCGCGTTCGCGGACCAGGGCTCGTCCGATTTCTGCCGCAAACAAACCCAGTTTGGATTGTTCGGCCAGCAGGTTTTCCGAACGACGACGAACTGAGATATCACGAATAATGCCGGTAAATGTCCTTTCGCCATCGGTCTCGATTTCGCTGACCGACAAATCGACGGGAAAGATCGTTCCATCCCGACGCCGTCCACTGACTTCTCGACCGATGCCGAAAATCCTCGCAATCCCAGTGCGCATGTAGGCTTGAAGATATCCGTCCTGCTCCTCCGTAAACGGGGACGGCATCAGGACCTTGACGTCCTGTCCCAGCATTTCCGCCACGGAGTAACCGAAGATGCGTTCGACAGCGGCGTTGGCAGACTGAATAATGCCCTGCGAATTGATCGTGACAATTCCGTCGGCCGCAGTTTCTACTATGGCTTTGTTCAGATTGACGCTGCGGATCAATTCCTGCTGACTGATCGCGAGATCATCCGTGCGTTGGCGAACTTCCGCTTCAATTAGTTCGTTGGTGGACTCCAGCCTTGCGCGTTGGTCCGCGATGTCTCTCATTTCAACCATGCTTTGGTTGCAACTCCAGAGCAGGAACAGGTCTTCAAACACAACCCAGCCTGCATGTTCCAGCGCGCGGCCGGGACTGGAGGCGGCGAGTCCAAACACAGACTGCGGCCAATAGATGCCTCGCAGCATGTGGTCAACCGCCACGACAATTGTGGCGGTGAGCAAAACCTTCCTGTCGCGATAAAAAGCCAGAAACGCGAGCGATCCAAACACATGAAAATGAGTTTCAATTCGCCCACCGCAGAGATGGATCAGCAATGCCGAATACGCCATCTGCCCCATGGCGATCGTCTGCCGCGTCAGCTCACGGCCAGGGAGTCGCCAGGCAAAATAAACAGGCAGACTGATAATCAGCAGTCCAAGCAACACCGCAGACCAGACATGAGGATGCGTGCGATTCGAAAGGCCTTCCCATGCCTTACTGGAAATCCACAGGGCAATCGCGATGCCAGCAAAGTACTGAAAGCACAGAAGCCCCGCGAACAAACGATCGGTCTGTTTCCAGATGCTGACCTGATGCTGCTTCAGAATCTCGTCGGAACGACCTCGCAGGGCCCCCTGAAGTCGTGAAGGGACAACATCCGTGCTCATGGTTTGCCTTCTGCCACTCATAAGGGAATCCCGGCCGTACGAATTGAGCAACCGTAGACCGGGCAACTCTGTGTGGAAGTCTGGCAGAAACCTGAAACCAGAGAAAGAACGGTTTCGCTGCCGACATTATCGCCCGCATGACCTCGGGCTGAAGTAATTCCCCCCTGAAACTGAAGGCGGCCGTCGGCATCGTAAAGTAGTGCCTGCCCGGACGTCGAAACACCGAATCCTTTGGCCAGAACAGCCCCCGCGTCATCAATGACTTCGATGTCGGGGATGCTGCGAGCTCGACTCCAGAGAGATGTTTTATGCCATTCTGCAGCGGTTTCACTCGGATGCCAGAAGACGACTTTTGCCGTTGCCCGACGATTCAGCCGAGCGACAAGGCGTTCCAGTTCACTGATCGTGGCGTTGGAACACGGGCAGTGCGGATGCACAAAGACGATCAGATTCGGCACGGACACGTCGCGAGCCACTGAAACATGATCGGGATAGGCCAGTGGAGCAGTAGCGTCAAGACCTGGCTGACTGCCATACTGCTGCAGTCCCAGCATCGCAGTGGCTACGGCCATCATCCATCCAGGGACGAGTGCAAAATCTCTTGAGGGTCTCAACTTCACCAGGCGGCCCATGATCATCTCATTCTTCCATTCGCGAACGTCGGCCTTTCGCTGAATTCAGTGGCCCGTGAATTGAAAGTGATCTAAGTCGAGTCCGTCACCAACGACGCGCCAGAAGCCGTTTCAGAACCGCGAAACTTCTTGACGAGCGTAATCTGGTTTCCTCTGGAATTATGGCGGACCTCGTCGAGGAACGACTGGATCAGCAATAACCCACGACCACAGGGGCGACAAAGATTCTCCGGATCCGTTGGGTCAAGGATCTTAGAAATATCGAAACCGGGCCCCTGATCGGTAATCGTGATTTTCAAGTGATTAGTCTCAATGGCCAGGGACAAGGCAATCTTTCGGTCACAATACGGCGACTCTTTTCGTCGCTGTGCGATCAGATTTTCGTAGGCTTCGCCATCATGTTGTTCGCGCAGGTCTGAACTGACTTCCAGGTTCCCGTGAATCATGGCATTCGATAAGGCTTCTTCCAGCCCAATTGCAAGCAATGTCAGTTCCGAAGAAGCCAGCCGCCCCAATCGTTTGATCGCATCCTGGATAAAGGGAATCACACCTCGCAACATGGCGGAATCATTCGGCAACAAAAAATCGACTTCTGTGCGAACCAGATGCGGCAACAGGCGAGACTCCTGCTGAAAGCAGCTGGCGGCCTGCATAACCTTATCCACAATTCCTGGAAATTCCAGGACCAGCATCTTCTTGACGATATAGTTGGCGGCACCTTCTCGAAGTGCCTGAATAGCCAGATCTTCGCTGCCCTTCGCTGTCATCACCACGACGGGAGTTTCGATCTGCGCATTGCGAATTCGTTGCAGCAGTTCTATTCCGGTCATTTCCGGCATGTGAACGTCGGTCAGGATCAAGTCGAAATGCTTGTCCTTCAGGCAGGCCAGGGCTTCTGATCCCCCAGTCACATATTCAGCAGTCCAATCCTTCGTGATCCGTACCAGGCGTTCTACGAGAAAGCGATCAAGCTCTGAATCTTCGACGACAAGCAGATGAACCATTTGAACAATCACCTTTGAGGACACCGAGGTCTGCACGCAGCATGGGAATTCCAGAAATAATCTTCCAGAGCCTCGGTATCCCATTTTCAAGCTGTGTCACACACGAGCCCCAGTGCGGTTTTCATCGGAGAATCGCGGCCTTGATGCGGATGAGATCTCCGTCATTCTGCAAAATATCAGGGAGTTGCCACGGTAAATTCCGGCACAATCTCTGAAGCTGTGAAATCCAGCAGTGATTCACTGCCAAGGTTAGTGATCGAGTCGTAGCCCGAATGGTAGGTACTCAGACTATGATCGGGCGAATCCCGGCAAATGCTGCGAAACTCCTCTTTATGACGGAGGAAGACAGCAATCAGAACAGGATCCCATTGCACGCCCGCTCCGTCCAGCAATATGGATTCGGCCTTCTCAAAGGACATGCCATTTCGATAGGGGCGATTGCTGGTCATTGCGTCATAGGTATCGACTACCGCCAGCAATCTGCCGGACAGCGGGATTTGCTCTTCCTTCAATCCGCCTGGGTAGCCTGCGCCGTTCCAGGCTTCATGATGGTGCAGGACACCGTCGAGTGCGTAACTGAGTTCAGCGATGTGTTGCAGGATCTGATATCCAGTGCGGGGATGCTGCTTGATCAGGAAGAATTCCTCATCGTTCAGTCGATCGGGCTTCAACAGGACTCGGTCGGGAACGCTGATTTTCCCGATATCATGCAGCAGACCGGTCATCATCAATTGATCGCAATAGGTCTTTGATTCTCCACAACACATCGCCAAATGTCGGGCCATACGAGCCACCCGATCGCTATGACCATGCGTGTAGCTGTGGCGAGCATCGACGGCATTCGCCAGCGACCGGACAGCGCTGACGGTCAGATTCTGATTCGCCCGAAACAACGAGAGATTGTGTTGATGAGTTGCCAGTACGGAAGCGGCCGATCGCAGGAGTCCTGCCTCAGCAGTTCCAAATCCCACATCCGAAAACTCGGAATCGTCGCTGGTCATCGGCATTCGAAAAGCTGTGCCTGTGTCAACCAGTTTGTTGACAGCAATCAGCCATCCGACAAGCAATGAGTCTCGATGCACAGCGATCATCATTAAGGAACTGACACCCGGGATCCGTTCACCACATTCGAACTCCCGATACCAATTCATGATCAAGGGCTGTGTCAGGGCCTTCCGGCGAAAACGCTGAACGATGTCGCACAACTGGGATTCATAGAATGGCGTCCCCGAGCAGACAAATGGCGACAGCGTCATCAGCTTGATCACCGACCCTGCGGATTCCGGAAGAAAGACCACAGACTCCGCGTTAATAATCGCTTGAAGGCGAGGCAACAGGCTGCTGACAACATCACCCAGACCACGATTGACTTCGCACATTGCGAGATGATCGGTCAACTGAATCAGCCAGTTACGTTCCTCGAAATCATGCAGAACCTGATCCGCAAAGCTGTCGATTCTGGACACATCCGAAGCATGCTCGTCCCGTATTTCCTGAATCTGTCGGCTTTGAAACGAGACCGCCCTGAGCAGCGTCTCCATGCCCGTTGTTGATTCCCCGACTGCAAAAATGACCGCATGGATCGTTGTCTCAAGGGGAATTCCAAGAATATGACTACCGTCCGCGTTGGGAATCAGGAAGGGCTCAGGCGATCCACTGGATGGTACAGGGAGAATTGACAGATACCGAGGCCCAGTTTCGAGGCCCGCTTCGACAACTTTCAACGAACGCGGGCTGAGTTCGTCCCAGCAATCCCGGTAAACGCAGATGCGCAGGGGGATCTCCAGAGCTTCCTGAAGACGCATGAATGATGCATTGACTGATTGTTGCTGTTCGTTGGTTAAGATCGAGTCCTGCATCATGTGACACCGCTTCAGTATTGCCTGATATCTCGAGAAACAATCTCTCCGTGCTGAAAAAGGTAGTTCATGAATTGCGGGACCATCCATAATTTTCGTTTTTGCCCATTGATTCCGGATTTATTCATCTCCATCGATCGAACTCGTGCCAGGAAATCCGTTTATCCTGCGGGGGAAAGTCCGCAGTGCGGCATTTCGGCCCCACATCGGCCAATTCGACAAGGCCACGCATCCTGTTCCAGGCCGACCGCAACCTTCTGGCCAATCAGGCGTTCAATGCATTCCCCGGCACACGGCGAGAAACTGGAGAAGCCTTTCTGTGCATGACCTGATGAATGACCTTTCTTGAGTTTGAATACTTCGCAGGTCGATAATTCTTCGGAGTCCCAGCGCAGCCTGGTGCGTCTTTTTGTTCGGCAGGATATGCCGATGCAGGTTCCCGGGAACTCGGAAAGCGATTGTTCATGCCAGACATTCGATTCGCAACCAGCGATCAGGATCGTCGTCGACGGATGCTCGCCACATCTCCGGATTCGCTGGAAGAAACTGTTGTCGTACCAGAAGTGATTTCGAAAGCCGAATCCAGCTCCAACCCTGTGTTTCTGTTGCTCTCTCGTGATCAGATCATCCGACGCCTGATCTCGCCACGCGTCTGGAAAACTGTTTTCCTGGCCTGTCTGCTGTGCGGGATTCCGTTGGGTCTTGTGTTCATGGTACTCTCGGGCTCCAAGCCGCCTTCGGATCTGAGTTCCGTCGAAGGAGCAAGGCTGGTTTCTATTCTGCGAGGCATTTCGGGACTGGAATTATTTCTGGCCGGACAATTGTGTCTCCTGATCTGCTGGGTGCGTGCCGCCAGCGCTGTGGATTTTCGAGGCGGCTATCGAGCGTGGCGATGGATCTCAATCCTTCTGTTCGGTGCTTCTTTTTTTCTGCTGACCGGCGCTGCACCAAACGTGACGACGATGATAGCGGAAATGCTGAAGCCCCTCCTGGGATCTATCGAGGCCGCTCGCCCGGCTTTGCTGATTGTGCCTGCAGGAGCTTTTGCCGCCTTCGCACTCCGATACCTGTTGCCCGACATGGGCCGGTGCCGAGTGGCTCAAAGTCTGGCGATCGCTGCTGTGATCTGCACACTCCTGCGAATCGTTGCCGGACTTCGAGGACCCTTCGCGGCAGACCTGACAGCGCTCGGATTACTCGAACTCCTGATGTGCGGACTAACACTCTCAGCAGCTCAACTGCATTGCAGGTATGTGATTCATGTGAACCCCAATCCTCCTGTCCGCTCGGGCCAGATTCTGCAGCGTGTCGCCATTCCCGCTGAGGATGTCGAGCGAGAATCGATTTCAATGAAGTCGGAGCCTGTGGCGATCGCTGTGATCGACGATTCAGAAGACAAGAGTGTCTTCGAAGCCTCAATGCATTCCACTGCGACGGAGGAACTCGCTGCCGAGCCATCATCGAGCGATAAGAAACCGACAGGCAAATCGAAACCGTCAAAGAAGCAACACCGCAAAGCCGGTTAATAATGAGCGGTCATTGGCGAAAAACAGCGGCAAGCCCTTCCCTCGCTGACGCGTCGGGTGGTGATGATTCCCATTTTTTTCGACCCATTCATTACCGGCAATTTCGCATATTGCAACTTCAAAACGCGTGACCTATCGCTCAACGGCTGATTTTGACGAGACACTTTTTGACCGCTCGACGCTGACCTGATTACGGTTCGCTTGCGGCAAACAGCCGCGTTGACTCCCTCGGCTTTTCACAGTGACTCGCTGCACTTTTGACACACTTGTGTTCGCACATGTGCGGAAATGGGCAGCTTTTGAGAACGGGACGCCACAACACCCAGACTGAAAGAGTCGTGCAGGCTGACATATCCGAAATCCGCGAGAATCTCCCAATTAAATGTGCAAGAAGAAATGTGCCCGGCAGTATTATCCTGCGGTAGGCTTGTTTGCCTGCCATTTAAAATGGCCGTGATGTCTGGGGGCTGCGTCCTGAACGTTTCTGGATTCTCTTAGTCTGCAAATGGGAGTTGAAGATGATTCGCGTGAAGTGGTTGAAATCGCTGACGTCCGTTCTGGCAACAAAAAATGGGGTACGTCGAAGGCATCGCAAGCTCTCGCAGACGTGTGCCAACGTTTCACTGCAGTTGGAGTCCCGAGTACTACTGAGTGCCAGTGCGGGCTTTGATGCAGGAACGCATGAACTGCATGTCGAAAGTACGCTTTCGGAATCATTGACGATCTCAAGCGACGCAAATCATTATGTCACGTTTAACGGTGCGACCGTCAAGAACGCAGGGGTCGCTGTGAACGTGGCGGATGTCCATACGATTCTTGTGCACGGCGGAACAGGCAATAACACCATCACACTCACGGGCGTCACAAGGATTGCCTTTCCCTCATTGACATCAACCGAGATTCACGGACACGACGGAAACGATGTAATCTTCGGAAGTGAAGTCAACGACATCATCAGCGGCGATGGCGGCAATGATACCGTCACTGCAGGATCAGGAAACGATAGCGTCTCAGGCGGTGCGGGACTCGATAATCTTTCGGGCGGAGCAGGTAGCGATTCACTCAGCGGCGACGAGGGCAATGATGTTGTCAACGGTCAGGACGGTACGGATACTATTTCCGGTGGCCTCGGTGACGACACCGTCAATGGTGGCGGCGGAAACGATGATGTTCGAGGTGATGATGGCACTGACAACGTGAGTGGGGGGATCGGCAACGATACTCTTGTCGGCGGAAACGACAACGACACAGTGCTTGGCGGTGCTGGCAACGACAAAGTCTACGGTGGCATCGGCAATGATACGTTGAATGGAGAGGACGGCAACGACTACCTCTATGGGCAGTATGGCGTTGATAACGTCCACGGCGGTACCGGCGATGACAGTATCACGGGCGACGTCGGCAATGATAACCTCAGCGGCGACGATGGCGTCGACAGGATCAGTGGTGGCCTCGGTGATGATACGCTGAGTGGCGGATCAGGTAATGACGATGTGCGAGGCGATGATGGTCTGGACAACGTCAGTGGTGGCATCGGCGATGATGTTCTGGTTGGTGGCAGCGGCAATGACACGGTGTCGGGAGGAGCGGGTCTCGACAAGCTCTACGGTGGCATTGGTAACGATACGCTGAACGGCGACGAAGGCAACGATGCGATCTACGGTCAGTCTGGAAACGACACCGCCCAGGGCGGGCTCGGAAATGACAACCTCGTTGGAGATGTTGGAAATGACCATCTGAATGGCAATGACGGGGCGGATCTGATCACTGGTGGTACCGGCGATGATGCGGTGGACGGCGGCTCGGGAAATGACACGATTCAAGGTGGTGTGGGTGCCGACAATCTGTCTGGTGGAACCGGGGACGACAGCCTCAACGGAGATGACGGCAACGACACGATCGATGGCGGTGACGGAGCGGACCATTTGAATGGCGATGGTGATGATGACAGTCTGACAGGCGGAAGCGGCGACGACATCATGGACGGTGATGTCGGTGACGATATCCTGCACGGTGGTCTTGGCAATGACCGAGTCGACGGCGGGGCCGGAGCTGACGCACTGTTTGGAGATGAAGACGACGATTCATTATTTGGCGGCGACGGAAATGACGACGTCACGGGTGGCATGGGAACTGATGATCTCCATGGTGACGATGGCGATGACAGCCTCCACGGCGGAGGCGATGACACGAAGGACGGCGGAGCCGGCGACGACACGGAAGATGAAGACGGTGAAGACGGACTGTAGGATCCTTCGGACGGCCGTTTGTTCGTAAATTCACGATTTACGGTCGATGTACGACAATCTTCGCGAACCGAACGCGTGGCACTTTGCTGGCACGCGTTCGGGACGTTTCGGGATAGTCGGCATGGGAAATTTTTTCATTGACGATGGCCCCAGGATTCTGTTCGGGTGCAGTCATCAGGGCCCCTGTGAATCACTGGTCGAACTGTCAAGCCGCATTAAGCCAGATGCTGAGGCGGTCCTGGCGCAGATGTTGTTAACCAGAGCATGAACCGCAGGCCGATTTGCTCTACGAAGATGAATGACTAACATGAGCGTGTTTGCTGCTTTTTAGTCATCGCGTGCCCCACGCGCCCGCCAGGAATTGTCATGCTCGCCCTTCGATGTTTTCCCGCTCTTACTGCGGCTCTGTTATCGACCTTGTCAGTCCTTCATGCAGACGACGAACCTGTTGATTCCAGCCGTTTTGAAGCCACGGTGCTCGCTTCCGGTCTGATTCAGCCCATGGAACTGGCCGTTGCCCCTGATGGGACGGTTTTCTTTATTGAGCTGAATGGAAAACTGAAGTCGTTGAATCCGATAACTCACCTGGTTTCTATGGTCGGTGAACTGAAGATCACAACAGAACAGGAAAACGGTTTGATCGGCCTGACGCTGGATCCCGATTTTTCGAAGACGCAATGGATCTTTTTACAGTACTCGCCGCCCGATTTTTCCGGTCAGCACATCAGTCGCTTTACACTGGTCGATGGCAAGCTGGACTTGGCGTCTGAAAAGATCCTGCTCACCTATGAAGAGCAACGCAAGGAGTGTTGCCACCACGCGGGATCTCTGCACTTTGGACCGCGCGGTGAATTGTTCATTGCCACGGGAGACAATACTCATCCGCATGGAGATTCTCAGGGCTACGCGCCGATCGACGAACGGCCTGATCGATCGCCCTGGGATGCTCAGAAATCTTCAGCCAATACGAACAGCGACAACGGCAAGATTCTGAGAATCAAACCCACACCCGACGGCGGCTATGAGATACCCGACGGCAATCTCTTTCCGAAAGACGGATCAAAGGGACGACCAGAAATCTATGCCATGGGCTGCCGCAATCCCTGGCGCATGTCGGTCGATTCCGAAACGGGATTCGTTTACTGGGGCGAAGTCGGGCCGGATGCAAACACCGACGGGGAACGCGGTCCGCGAGGCTACGACGAAATCAATCAGGCACGCAGGGCCGGAAACTTCGGATGGCCCTATTTCATCGCCAACAATCTGCCATATTCCGATTTCGACTTTGCCACAAACACGGCCGGATCACTTTACGATCTGACGGGACCAAAGAATGAATCGCCAAACAACACCGGCGAGAAGATTCTTCCCGCTCCCACATCAGCGCTGATCTACTATCCGTATGGGGCGTCCGAGAAGTTTCCTGAACTGGGAACAGGCGGTCGATCCGCCTGCGCAGGTCCCGTGTATCACTTCTCGGAATCATTGAACTCGGGCCTGAAGTTTCCTGTCGGCTACGATCGATGCCTGTTCATTTACGAATGGACGAGACACTGGATCAAGGTTGTTCATCTGGATGAAAATCATGATGTCGAGTCCATTGAAGCATTCATGCCGGACCATAAGTTTGTTCGACCTGTTGATATGACGTTTGGTCCTGAAGGCTCCATGTATGTTATGGAGTACGGTGAGACCTGGGGCGTGAATGCCGACGCTCGATTGATCCGGATCGACTACGTTCGCGGTAACCGTCCGCCGGTCGTTGTGGCATCGGTCGAAAACAATATCGGCCGCGCACCGCTGGAAGTGTCATTGTCCGGCAAGGGGACGTTCGACAAAGACACCGCGGACTCGTTGACGTATGAGTGGCGGCTGATCAATACGGCTGATCCAGCAGCCCTGCCACAATTGCTGTCGAACGAAGCGAGTGCCAAAACTACAATCACGAAAGACGGGGTTTACAATGCAGAATTGGTCGTGATGGATTCTCAGGGAGCCAGTCAGGCGGCATCGGTTCCCATTCTTGTCGGTAATGCGCGACCGTCGATTCGTTTTGCAACTCCGTCAGACGGAGACTTTTTTGATCCCGATCAACCCATTCGCTACGAACTGGTCGTCAATGATTTTGAAGACGGGACAAACGACGATCACGAAATCGATGAAAATGGGGCTCAGCAGATCGATCCTGATTCGCCGGGTCGCGTCTCCGTCAACGCCGTCTTTGCCATCGGACCGGTTCCCTCGGCCAACGCGTCTGCGGAATCGGCCGATCAGGGGCCGATGGGAATGCGGCGAATGAAGGGCAGTGATTGTTTCAACTGTCATTCCGTCGATCAGAAGCGCGTCGGGCCGCCGTTGCTGGACATCGCCAATAAATACCGAGGTCAAACGAATGCCCTGGAAGCGTCGGTACAGCGTGTCGTGATGGGATCTACAGGCGTCTGGGGCAAAGTGCCGATGATTCCTCACTCGCATCATACCCTTGATGAAATCCGCGAAATGGTAGGATGGATTTATAGCCTTGAACCAACCGGTCTTGTTCGCGTTATTCCGGGTTTTTTCAATGAAATCCCGGTCTCTGCCGACGAAGCAAGCAAGCCCGGTCACTACAAGCTGGAAGCAAACTACACCGACCGCGGGGCAGGCACTATTCCGGCTCTGAACGCGTCAACAACCGTCTACGTCAGGCAGCGTCTGGTCGAAGCGGAAGCAGCCGATGAAATTCAAGGGGCGCAGGTTCTGGGTTCTGGCAACGCGAGTGGCGGAAAGTTTATTGGAGCCATCAATCACGGGCACTCTCTGCGATTCCGCGGCATCGCCATGGAACGAGTGAAGCATGTGACGCTGCGAATTGCCTCCGCCGGTGCGGGCGGGTCAATTGAGATTCGCCTGGATGAGCCCGACGGAGTTCTGCTGGCGAGCACAGAGATCGAAGTCAACGGTCAGTGGGAACAGTTTTACGACCGGACGGTGGAGCTTCCTGCAACGGAAGGTCGCCACGACATGATCGTTCGTTTTGTTCATGCAAAACAAGCCGGGGGCCTGATGAATCTGGATTCCGTCAACTTTCAGCCGTGACCAACTTTCAGCCGTGATGCCGATTTCAGCCGTGATGCCGATTTCAGTCAGAACAGATCTTCGATGACTTGTCCCGTGCTTGCTGGCAATGTGAATCCATCGGGACTCAGGCGTGTGGCGGGATCGATGCCTAAGGCATGGAGCAACGTCGCGCTGAAATCTTCGGGAGTGACCGGATGATCTTTGACGTAGGCAGCCGTGTCGTCGGAAGAACCGTAGACCGTCCCTCCTTTGATGCCCGATCCGGCGAGCATCGCGGAATAGCAATTGGGCCAGTGGTCTCGGCCGACTGCGGAAGCCCCTTTGCTGATTTTTGGAGTGCGTCCAAACTCACCGACAAGGACAACCAGTGTCGAATCCAGAAGTCCCCGGTCCTCAAGATCTTCAAGCAGCGTCGCGACGGAGGCATCGGCACGCGGCAGACACCAGCCAAGTCCGTTCCAGCCATTGTCGAAGATACCGATCCCCGCGTTGCCGTGCATGTCCCACGTTTCAATGCTGACAAACTTGTCGTTGGGAGCCAGTCCCATCCAGGCGACCACGTTGACCAGCCGCACACCGGATTCGATCAACCGTCTGGCCAACAACAGATTCTGGCCAAACGGATGCCTGCCATATCGATCCCGCACGGCCACTGATTCCTGCTCGACATCGAAGGCTCGCCGTGATTCGGTTCCATTCAACAGGGTGAAGGCTTTTTCCTGAAGTTGCTGCATGATCGCCGGTGATTTCGACGTAGCGATCGCAGCCGTGGATGCAATTGCCGGATTCATTTGCTGCAAGAGCTTCCGGCGAGCTTCCAGACGAGCCGGGGAGATTTCCTGAGCGGACTCGAATGGCTTCACCTGAAACCCGGGCGTTGCCGGATTGTCATCATGACGCTCACCAAGCAGCAAAGGCGCGCATCCCATTCCAAGATATCCGCCAGTCAGATAAGCTGAATCTGCAGGAGCGGCACCCCCGCCAAACTTCTGAAGCCACACATGAGATGGCATGTTGGCTTCCGTCGGCCGCAGCTTCGTCACAATGGCACCAAGAGATGGTGAGTCTTTTCGAGGATCTCGGCGACCGGCCAGCATCATTTCATTGGCAATATTATGAACCGGCACGCCGTGACTCATCGAGCGAATGACGCAGTACTTGTCAGATAACTCGGCCAGCCTCGGCATCAGCTCACCCACTTGAAATCCAGGCGTGCGAGTTGCGATTGGCCGATACGGTCCACGGATTCCCTCCGGAGCCTGCGGCTTCGGGTCCCACGAATCCAGCTGACTCAAGCCACCGTATTGATAAATGAAGATGCAGGACTTTGCGGATCGCTTCATCGCGGCAGAATCAATGTTCTGCTCCATCGCCAATAATTCCGGCAGCCCTAGCAGACTCGATCCCGAAGCCGTAACAGCCCCGATGCTTCCAGCCTGAAGCACGTTGCGTCTTGAGAGTTTTCGGGAAAGAGAGGCCACGTGAAGACTCATGGGGATTTGTGAAGCGAACATAACTTGCAGACGGGAATTGTCCCATCGCAGGCCACGAATTCAATCTCAATATTGCCAGGCGAGTGATGAATGCCGACAGACGCTTTGAGCAGGCCGCAGGTTGTGGATAAGTAACGGTGACAAGGATTCAGCCAAGGAGTTCTGGCCGCACAATCCCATTCCCTGCAATTGGATGAGGTCGTCCTTGCTGGTCGGGCACCGTGGCCGCTTCGTCATAGCCAAGCAAATGATAGGCTGTTGCCTGCATGTCTTTGGGCGAAATTGGATTGTCGACAACATCACCCGCAATGGAGTCCGTTTCACCCACCACTTTGCCTCGAGCCATGCCGCCGCCCGCGAAGACCGACGAATACGCTCGCGACCAATGATGCCGCGCGCCGCCGGTCGGCTTCGAATCGATCTGCGGAGTTCGACCATGCTCGCTGGTACACAGAACCAGCGTTTCATCCAGCAATCCGCGATCGTCCAGATCGGTGATGAGCGCCGAATAGCTTTGATCAAAGACCGGCAGCAGGTAATTCTTCAAGCGAGGAAAATGATTCGAATGCGTATCCCAGACCGAGGCTCCATGCGGTCCAAACGGATCCCAGAAGACCGAGACAAACCGAGCGCCTGCTTCCACCAGTCTCCTTGCGGCCAGACACGACTGGCCGAACAGCGTCATGCCATAACGATCTCGCAGCGAAGCCGATTCGCGACCAACATCCAGCGCTTCACGAATTCGGTTCGAACCGATGAGCGACAACGCTCGCTGCTGGTGGTCGTTGTAGTTGCCAATTTCGGCAGCTCGATCCAACATCGGTCGCGTGGCGTCAAACTGCTGCAACAAATGCACTCTCGCATCAAACCGGTGAGACGATAATTCGGCGGGCAGCTGACAGCCTTCTGATAACTGCAGTTGCGAATCACGGTCGATGCCCGCATGGGGGTCGCGAACAAGCTCCGTTTGGCCATCCGCATTCAGTTTGGGAACAACGACTGTGCCGGTTCCACTGAAGTCGGTCCAGAAAGGATCGTATCCGTTTCCGAGGAACGCACCGTACGGGCCCGCCTGCGTCGTTGAACTGCCCTTCGAACAGAATCGCCACGGCAACCCGATATTGCGAGGCATTGCCATATTGCGAGACATTGCGGGAGACGTCAGTGCCGATTTCTGGCCATCAAGAAAATCCACGATCGAACCCATGTAAGGCCACTGCTGCGGATCTCGCGGACTTGTTTCCAGAGGAATGCTGTAGTTCGGCATCCCGGTCATTACATACGCGCAGCAATGGATCGGGTACTCGTGAGTCATCGACCGGACGACCGTCAGTCGATCGGCGATGCCAGCAATCAGCGGCAAACCTTCTCCGATTTGCAGGCCGGGCACGACAGTCTCGATGGCCTTCATCTCGCCCTGAATTTCTGCAGGAGCCAACGGCTTGGGATCAAAGGTTTCGTGCTGCGGCGGCGAGCCGAATAAGAAAACGAAGATGCAAGCTTTCGCTTTGCCAGAACGTTCTGAATTCAGGAACGCTGCGTCCGCCAACCCCGTCTGCAGTCCCAGCGCACCGATTCCTCCGATATGCAGAAGGTCACGACGAGTGACGCCGTTACAGAGTTTCTTTCGGCTGCCCTGAATCTGAAGCATGATCGAAGCCCTCAAGAGTAACTCCAGACTCTAACACGGGCTGATGGCTGTTGAAAGCCTTTTACGCAAATCCACTGTTCACTCGAGCAACAGATTGACAAATTGACTGTTTCGGGCCGTCCCGTTTGTCCGGAGTTTGATCATGCGGGATTCACATTTCATCGTATCATTTCAACCCACTGATGGATGGCCGAGCGTGAGTGTGTAGAGAACAGGTTCTTCCCGTGCGTCAACACCCAATTCGCGGGCCAGCGCATCGTCATGAAAGCCAGCCACAGGGCAGGCTCCGATGCCCAGCGCGGTGGCTACGAGCAGGATGTTCTGCGCCACATGACCGGCATCCAGAAGCATCACGCGATACCCTCGCTCGCCGTATTTCCGCAATGGGAGATTCCAACGCCCGGTCAGCACGATCACCGCCGCCGCAGTCAACTTAGCCTGGCCGGTCAGGACAAGGGATTCAATCTGTTGGCTGAGATCTCCGAGACGCAATACCTCGAGACAACGCTGCACGGGGTGGTAGTGGTAAACTCCGGCACTCAATCCATCGACATTGAGTGCCACCACGTAAATCTCAATGGGATACAAGGCACCACCAGAAGGCGCGGCTCGCACAGACTGCACGATCTCAGCATGCGCGGGATCGCGCAGCTTTCCAGTGACTCCGTCGGCATGCACAAGGAGAGCAGTCAGATGAGGGAGCGACAGGGCTTTTGGGGCATAAGCACGAATGCTTCTGCGTCGCGACAGGACGACATTCAACGGCTGATTGACTTTGGGCACGGAGCGTACGTCGGACAACTGGACACGCGCAGATCCTGGGTATGTTTTGGCAGCGGACGTCGATCGACGCAACTCGTCAATGTTGCTCGTGAATTCTGCGATCGATTCGGTCAGCAGGTGCTCCGAGGATCGGTTGATTTTTGAGTTCTCGTGATACATCAAGCAGAGCGGCGCAAGTTCTGACAATGCAGGTTGTTCGTATGGATTCATCGTTTTTCCTCCAGGGGACATTCTCAGGCACACGGGTGAGGATAGCGATTCCAACGCAGCGGCTGTGACACATGCGGACCGAAAACATTGCTCAAACGGCCGAGTCGGTCGCCACCCAGATGAGCCCAATGATGATTTCCATGCAACGGCTGAAAACCGGGCAGCAACACGCGCACGACATGCAAGCCCAGATGCACGACATCCGGAGGCGTGAGATCAATGACGAGCGTCTCGTATCCCGACCCGGCCAGTGTTTTAACCTGTTTGCGCAACCACTCGGCTGTGGACTGCGCGCTTGCGTCGGGGCAGTCACCGGACCTTGTGGACGACCACCAGCGTGAGAGCCGCTGGCGATATTCTCCATGCACGGAATAGAACCGTGCATGATCCGCAAAGCTGGTGACAGACCAAAATCCTCGTCCGGCTTTCCACAATGGCTCTCGGCGTATGAGTGATTTGACATACATGCGGCAATGAACTGCCTCAATCAACGCCTTCAACATCGCCCTGTGAGCGTTGGGATGGCAGGCGGATCCGAAGGAAACGATCGAACCCACGGGCGACTCGCCCTGCACGAGCGCGGCGATCACCGGCACTCCCGCATCTGTGGTGAGATCAAACGCAGCCCAGCGAAAGCCGCGTTGATTGAGCATTTCGATGATTGTTCCCACATCATCCGACAATTCCCGGTCGCGGAAATCGATGCGAGGCGGCTGAATCTGCCCGATCCAGGCAAGCGTCACCGCGTCCCGTTCGATCACTTCACAAAGCCCCGCGATCACCGCATTGGTGTAATCAGTCCCGCAAGCCAGCCCCGTTGACAGGCTGGGCGCGATCAGCGGTTCATCGGAAGCGGGCTGATAGGGTTGATACACGAAGGCCGCAGGAACCCATACCGGATCGTCTGAATTGAGCTGCCGCGAACGCACCCAACCGATCGGATCGGACGGTACCCATCGTCGAAACGGAAACCATCGTTGTGACTGCCGATACTGCCTGTTGCTGAACAGCGCAAATCGGTCCGGAGTAATCGCGCGCCCCGGCAAATGGCAGGCTGTCGCTCTGGTTAACGCACCGGGAGCTGGCAGTCCCGCAGCATAGCGCTCGACACCTTCCCCGATGCATGCTGCCAAAGCGTGTTCCGCCACGAGACCAGCACCGCTGCAGGTACGCGGTACTTCCAGAGACGCAAATGCCGCAGTGTTCCCCAGGCGGCCGGCATAGACATGCAGAGGTAAGTCGTCAGGTTCGGTGGTGACGCACTGCAAACTTTCGATCAAACCGAAATGAG
This sequence comes from Planctomycetota bacterium, assembly GCA_031424595.1. GTDB lineage: Bacteria > Planctomycetota > Planctomycetia > Planctomycetales > Planctomycetaceae > SXXK01. The sequence continues at coordinate 23,543 of JANPHT010000210.1, read as the reverse complement.
GTCCGACCAACTGTTCGGCCCAGTGTCGCGCCGCGATACAACAACTGGTCGAAAATCGTGCGACTGAATCGCTCGGATTCGCCGATGCATCTTCCTGAGACGAAAGCACCGATAGGGGAGTCATCATGTGACGACATTGGAGTTGTCGGTGGAACATCGAGGGCACCAGGGAATGCGGAGAACTGTTTCGAAACTGATCTGTGACTCGGTCGGGTAGTAGACCAGTACCCGACCCGCAATACGCGACGGTCTCGCACCGGAAACATGTGCAAAGAGTTCCAATGCCGCCCATGCTGCCGCCAACTCGGCAATGGCTGGCAGCACCGGTTCGGGGGCCGGGAGATTCGTCTGACTGCGTCGCCAGCGTTGAAATTCCTGATAGGCCGCCAAATGCGCTCGATGGCTGTCCAATCGCCTGCAATAACATTCGTAACAAGCGGTATGCGGCGGGACAAACAGCGGCCCGACCAGCACACGTCGATTCCACGCTCCCAGCAGCATCCAAGGCATGTTGGCAGCAAGCGCCCGGTCGTTGACGGAGTCAAGGACATCGGGTGGCCAATCGGGCTCGATCACGACGGGAAGGACCGGCAGGACGTTGATCGCATCGCTCCCACGGGAAATCATGTCGGCGATCGACTTCTGGTCGCTGACCACGTCGGTATGACACATTCCCTCGGCACGCGCCGATTCTGCAACTCGCTCCGCCAGCGGCGAACGACCACAAACAACAACGTGAATCTGTTTCAGAAGTTCCAGCGCCGACGTCGTTTCGCCCTGCAGCAGTTCCAGTGCCGACGCCAGTTCAGTGCCTGTGCAGCCGTCAATATCTGCGTCACAGATGAATCCTTCTTCGTTGAGGCATTCCAAAACTGCAAGCAAGTCTTCCTGCTGTCCGCTTCGGATCGCTCGTTCCTGAAGCTCTGCAACGGTCCGACGACCGTCAAGCTCGGGCGCGAGCCATGAGAGGACGCGGGCGCAGGACTCGCCTGTCAGAAATGCGACTTCATCGAAATCCCATCGCACCTGCCAACGGCCCTGATCTGCCGGTGCAATGCGCAGGCCGCGCCGCAACTGCGGACGAAATGTGGCTGCCATTTCGCGTGCCATGCTTAGTTCAGCCCGAACATTTTGTCGAGGACAAACCCAATTGCCGCTCCTATTAACACCCCTTGCACTCCAAACGCAAGTGCGAACAAGACGGTCCAGAAGAAGCTAAGTGCAAAGTCCGCCGCCACGTTGTGCAAGACGCGGCGGCGCGCGATAATTCCACGGACGATGCCAGTGACAAGACCGATGAGCCCTCCTCCAGCGCCGAGCAGCAAGACCAGACAACAGGATGTCGTCGTGCAACACGCCAGCCAGACGCTGGGGCGCCGGACATGTGGGAAGTCTCCCTCTGTTCGCTCGACACGAACTGTAACCCGTGATTTAGCGTACGAGTCCATCATTCGAAGTATCCTGGCTCACTTTGTCGCAGGTCGCGAACGCGTTTCTCGACCGCGTCCAGCAGCCGACCCAGCCTACGCGTCATGGCGTAATTGCTGGCCCACTGCGGCACGCCACTCAGATGTGCAGCAACCTGATATCGCAACACACTTCGGTCACCATGAGATTCCACCACCCATGCTCCTTGATTGAACAACAAAGTGCCCTTACGCTGTTCCCACCGCGCTGTCCGGACGTTGTCTTTTTCCGACAGAGAAATCCCCAACTCCACGTCGTAACTGGCGTAGGGCAAATCCAGCACCTGTTTTTCGATCAATGTTCCGTCAGGGGCCTCGCTGACTGTCGTAGCTCTTACATAGGGCATAAACTCATCAAAACGACCCTGGTCCGTGACGACACGCCACAGGTCATCAGCTGGCAGATCTGAAAGTTGTGAAAGCTGCACCGCGGTGTTATCGCGATCCCACGAAATAATCTGCGTCACGGGGCCACTTTCAAGTCGGCTGATCGTGACAGCGCGGTTATCGACGTGGCTGCCTGAGTACCAGGTATGCGCGATCGCAACGGCGCCGAGTGTGCAGAGGCCCAGAAACAACCGGCGTTTGAACCCACGTTGCCGAGGCTTATCAGAGCCCGTACCCGTCTGTGAGGAATCACCAGTGGAACGCTCGGGCATTGTGGGTCCCTTTTAGGTTTCAACACTTGGCTACAGTAAAGACCAGGTCCAACCACAAATCTGTTTCCCTTGCTCATCGAAATGATAATCACAGGGGTGTCAATTTGCCAGCCGGAGGTCGGACAGCCTTTTTCACTCGAGTAACAAAGGCTTCAGCACCATTCATCGCTGAATTCATTCCAAACTCTGTTTTTCGCGAGCCTTTGCCGCCTGATAGGCCTCCTCCATGTCCACAAGGGAGGCATCCTTCATGGTCTTGCCCTGAGCCTTGATCGCGGCTTCGATGGCTTGAAAGCGGCGCGTAAACTTGGCGTTGGATTTGCGAAGTGCTTCCTCCGGATTGATGCCCCAGCGACGACCAATGTTCGCCAGCACGAACAGCACGTCTCCCATTTCAGATTCCGCCCGCTCTTTGGCCCCAGGATCAGACATTGCCGAATCCGGAACGCGGTCAGCCTCCACAGTCGCGGCGATCTGAGGAATCTCGGCCGAACCAAAGAGTTCAACAGAGAGTTCTGCTAATTCCTCCGTCAGCTTGTCAAACAGCATTCGGCGGTCAGGAAAATCATAACCCACCGCCGCGGCACGCGCGGTAATGCGGGCCGCTCGCGCCAGTTCGGGTAAAGCCACCGGAATTCCTTCCAGTTGCGACTGGCGAGTCGGCTTTTCCTGTTGCTTCAGGACCTGCCAATTGCGACGAACGTCGTCGGTGGTTGCCGCTGCGGTGTCCCCAAACACATGAGGATGCCGCCGAACCATTTTGTCAGCGATCCCGCGAACGACGGCTGACAAGTCAAATCGACTTTCGTCACTGGCGATCTGTGAATCCAGAATGACCTGCAGCAGTAAGTCGCCCAGTTCTTCCTGGATCGCCGCGTTATCGTCGGAGTCAATGGCTTCAAGCAGTTCGTACGTTTCTTCGAGCGTGTAAGGCTTGATCGTTTTCATGGTCTGCTGACGATCCCAGGGACAACCGTCCGGGGAACGGAGCCGGGCAACGACTCGGCACAGTCGTTTTAACTCGGGCAACAGCAGATCAAAGTTAGGAGCCGTGCCGGGAACGGGTCGAGGGTCTGTCATGAAAACGCAGCTAGCCAAAATGAAACATGGAAGAACGAGCCTGGTTGGGAGTTTAATTCGACTGTCCCAAATTGCACTATTTTTCGCAAGGCGTTCTGCCGCATCGCCTGGCACTCGTGACAGAGTGGTAAATCGCCTGACGAACGGTCCTTTTTTTCATTGTTTTTACTTCCCATTGCCAGGAGCCCCCCTGCACCGGTTGCGTCGCCAGAGGGCAGGTCTATAATCCGATGCTCTGTTTCTTTGATGCAAAATTCTGGCATCAACGATCTGCAAGCAAGGCCGCGACCGGGGGTCGATTCCCATGTTTATGTGGTTCCGCAACGTCTGGATGTCTGTTGTCACCGTTCTGCAGGGCATGTATGTGACTCTGCTGACGATGCTCAAGACTTACAACCGTCGCACGTTCACTGAGGTGTATGAGTACCCCGAGGTGCCTCTGAAAGTGAAGCCTCGCTACCGTGGCTTTCATCGGTTCGACCTCACCACATGCATTGGCTGTGAAAAATGTGCGGTGGCTTGTCCTGTCGATTGCATTTACATCGAAAAAGAAAAAAGTCCTGTCGGCAAGGGCTTTCGGCTGAACGGTTTTACAATTGACTACACCAAATGCATGTTTTGCGCATTGTGTGTCGATCCTTGTCCTGTGGATTGCATTTTTATGGGTTCCAATCACGACCTGAGTTGCTACAGTCGGGATGGATGTATTGTGGATTATGCAAAGCTGCCTTTGGAAATTGCCTGGGGCAAAGCCACTCTGAATCCCACCGTCGTTGCAGAGTCAAAAGTTCTGCATCAGCCGGTCTGGGTGAAGGGCGAGCCCAGTCCCTTTGAATTTGCTGGCTCCGAGCATTGAGGCAAAGGTTGCTCCCTGATGAGAGGGGTGCTGCCTGACTTCAAAGGTGCCTCTTGGTAAGTCGTCTATTGTTCAAGCGAAAGACAGACCATGGTCGCAGAGGAAACATTGCTGACGGCTGATGAAGTGAATCAGCGTTTGCCACTTGTCAAGTCGATCGTGAAGGATATCGTCGATTTGCACGCCGACATTGCCTTTCGAAAGCAGCGGCTTTTGTCGTTGAGAGAGAGGCATCCTGCTGCAAAATCGGTGGATTCTGTCTATGAGCAGGAGGTTCTGCAGATGGAATCCGAATTGATGCAAGATGAGGCACGGCTGGACGTGTTTTCTCAGGAGTTGCTGCAGATTGGTGGAACTTTGACAAATCCGGCGAAAGGCCGTGTCGATTTTCCTGGTGATCTGGATGGCGAACGAGTCTATTTTTGCTGGCAGTCGGGCGAGCAGGAAGTTTCGTTCTGGCATGCCGATGTTTGCGGCGAATCCGATCGTGTTTCCTTGTTTCACGCGATGGGAAGCGAGCAAGCCTCTGGTGATTCCGGATTGGGTGGCAATGGAGTTTAAGTGGCAATGGAGTTTAAGTGGTAAGGGTCTCAAAAAAGGTGTCAGGAACCAATAGTGCGAAGCCTTCTTTGGGCCGTTTAGCTGTTGGTTTCTGACCCTTTTTTCTGCTTTTTTCTGAGACCCGCGTGTGTGGGACAGTTTGAGTTTATTCTCTTAGGCAGAGATTGTTATTTTGACGGTTTCAGAGGGCGAGTGATGTCGGATCTGGTTGGACATTTTCTGCTGTTTGGCCTCGTGGCAATCGCCTTCCTGATGTTGCCGCTGCTTGTGGGACGGTTGCTTCGGCCGAAGTTGCCAACTCCGGAAAAAGATGCCATCTACGAATGCGGTGAGCCAGCAATTGGCTCCAGCTATATTCAGTTCGACCTTCGTTTTTATGTGGTTGCGTTGCTGTTCATCATTTTTGATGTGGAAATCGCGTTCTTCTTTCCTTGGGCGTCCGTCTACGGAAGTGCGATGCATCTGGCGGATTCACGGATTACTTCAGAAGCTCGCTCAGACTTGAGTGCTCGCCTGTTAAGTCTGGATCCAGCGACGATTTCTGAGGGCCAGATCATTACCGCCGAAACTGCGTTGCAACTGGGTTGGATTGGGTTGGCCGATATCCTCGTTTTCTTCGGAGTGCTGCTGGTGGGTTTTGCATACGTCTGGAAGCGAGGCGACCTTGACTGGATTCGGGCGCTGACCAAAAAGTCAAAACAAGCGGGTGATCAGACTTCCTAAGCAGGGTTTGTGTTCAGTTCAGGCCTCTCGGACACCGTTCTGTCTTTTCAATTTCCACGTCTTTCAGGTCAATCGTTCATGGACATACAGGGCATTCACGCGATTCTTCTGGAACGATTTGGTGAATCTGTTGTGGGAAGTCAACCGCACAAGGCGATTGATCCGTGGATTCAGGTGGCGCCGTCCGAGATCGCCGCGGTCTGTACTTTGTTGAGGCACGACTTACGATTCCAATTCGATCATCTGAATGATCTGTGTGGTTCAGATTTCCTCGAGCCGGACCCAAAAAAAGTCGCAAAATTCGGCCATGAGCCGCATGTTGAGGTCGTCTACCACCTCAGCAGTCTGAAACTCCGTCAGGCGGTCAAACTCAAGGTCATTGTTCCTCGATGGAAAGACGATGTGGCCGGTCAGCTGCCTGTGGTTCCTTCCGTCAGTTCCATTTGGGGAATTGCGAATTGGCATGAGCGAGAGGCCTACGATCTGGTCGGTATTGATTTTGAGGGTCATCCAAATCTTCGAAGAATTCTCTGCCCGGAAGACTGGACCGGCCACGCAATGCGCAAAGACTACGACTTCCCTCTTGAATACCATGGTGTTCGCGGTCGGTAATGTTTTTTGACAACGTGGTGTTCGATTGTCAGGGATTTCAAGAGCCCTGCGATTGCTGGAAGTGCCCATCCTGGAGTTGTTGATCCATGAGCTTGCATATTGAAGATCCCCGCATCGTGGAGTTCGATGTTCAGACCGATGAAATGCTGGTCAACATGGGGCCGCAGCATCCCAGTACGCACGGCGTATTGCGGCTTCTGCTGAGAACTGACGGAGAGATTGTCCACGAATGCACTCCGCACATCGGGTACCTGCATCGCTGTGCCGAAAAGATCGGTGAGAACCTTTCGCCTCCGCAGTATATTCCGTACACGGACCGGATGGACTATCTGGCCGCGATGAACATGAATCTGGGTTTCTCCCTCGCGATCGAGAAACTGATCGGCATGGAGGTCCCAGAGAAGGCTATCCATCTGAGAGTGCTTATTGCAGAACTGGGACGCATCGCCAGCCATCTCGTGGGTATGGGAACCTATGGCCTGGACCTTGGCACTTTCAGCCCATTCCTCTACGCATTCAGAGAACGTGAAATCATCCTTGATCTGTTCGAGGAAGTTTGCGGCGCTCGACTGACTTACAGTTATCTGACAATCGGCGGAGCAACGCACGACCTGCCGGACGAGATCGAAATGCCGGACGGGCTGGCATCGTTAATCGGCAAACACAAGGGCGAGCATCTGCCGTTTCTGGAAGTGATCGAAATCTTTTTGCAGTGGCTTGAGCTTCGGATCAAGGAATACCACACACTCCTGACGCGAAACATGATTTTCATCAGCCGGACAGCCGGGTTGGGCATCCTGTCTCCCGAAATGGCTGTGAGTTATGGCTGCACGGGTCCTGTACTTCGCGGCAGCGGAGTTGATTTTGATCTGCGTCGCGATGGCGAATCAATCTATACCCGCATGTACAAGGGCTACGATTATGAAGTCCCCGTGGCGCCCTTCAAGGAAGCACCTCGTGAAGTTGTTCTTGGCGATAACTGGTGTCGCTTTTATGTCCGCATGATGGAAGTTGTGCAGGCCATTCGACTTGTGCGTCAGGCGATTCCAAAATACAAGGCCGCCACTGGCAACTATCGCGAACCGTTCAAGATGAATGCCAAGCTGCCGAAGGACGAAGTTTATCTGGAAACAGAGTGTCCTCGCGGGCAGATGGGCTTTTATGTTGTCGGCAATGGCGAAGGCAATCCTCTCAGAGTGCGTGCCAAGAGCAGTTGTTTTTGCAATGTGTCTGTCACAGACCAGATTTGTCAGGGCGTTCCGCTGGCCGATATTCCAGCGATCGTAGGCTCGCTCGATATTGTGATGGGCGAGATTGACAGATGACTCAAGATTTTATGAGTCGTGATTTATAGCGACTTACGGAAATCTAAAATTCTTGAGATTACGTCAAAGAGGGTGCATTTTCTGGAATGCGGTGCATTTACGGTGCATCGCCAACTCGACATCGTACCATCAACTGACCGCCCTCCAGAGACGGAAGGCCGGTCAGTTTTTTTGTTGGCGGTCGCCATCGGAGGACATGCCATGAGCAGCAAGCTCCCCCTCAATTTGGACGACCTGATCCGGCAGCGAACAGTCGAGGGCGACCGAATCGAGTACAAGTCGGGTTGGAACCCGGACGCCGTGGTGCGCACCCTCTGTGCCTTCGCCAACGATTTCGAGAACCTCGGCGGGGGCTACGTTGTCATCGGCCAGGACTGCGACGAACACGGCCAGCCGATCTTCCCGCCAGTCGGCCTGAACGAAAACCAACTCGACCCGATCCAGCGGGAACTGCTGGGCTACTGCAACCTGATCCAGCCGACCTATTTTCCGATCCTGAGCGTCGAGAAGTACGAAGGCAAGAACCTGATCGTGCTGTGGTCCCCCGGTGGATTGAACCGTCCGTACAAGGCTCCCCGTGCCGTCACCGCCAAGACGAAGGAGTATCACTACTTCATCCGGCGCTACTCAAGCACCGTCGAAGTGAAGTCGAACAGCGAGGATGAACAGGAACTCCTGCGTCTGACGGCAACTGTGCCATTCGATGACCGCCAATGCCGACAAGCCGAAGTAGACGACCTCCGACCTGGGCTGCTTCAGTCGTACCTGAAGGAAGTCGGCAGCGAACTCCACAAGGAGGCGAGCAAAATGCCGCTCGTGGAGTTGGGTCGGCAGATGAACATCGTGGATGGGGCTGACGAATTCGTGACGCCCCGGAACGTCGGCGTGCTGTTCTTCCACGACGAGCCGAGGAAGTTTATTCCTGGCTCGCAGATCGACGTGGTGATTTTCCCCAATGGGCCGGGCGGCGACGAACTGATCGAAAAGGAGTTTCACGGCCCGCTGCACGAGCAGTTGCGAGATGCTTTGCGGTACATCGAAAGCAATGTGATTCGAGAGAAGGTCATCAAGCACCAGGATCGGGCCGAGGCGACCCGGCTGTTCAACTATCCGTTTCCTGCCATCGAAGAAGCAGTGGTCAACGCCGTGTACCACCGCAGCTACGAAGAGCGAGAGCCGGTGGAAGTGCGGATGAACCCCGATGGAATCGAGATTGTCAGTTACCCTGGTCCCGATGCTTCGATCCGCATTGAGGCATTGAACAGCGACAAGATCGTGGCCCGTCGCTACCGCAACCGACGCATCGGGGAGTTCTTGAAGGAACTGGAACTGACCGAAGGCCGCTGCACCGGCATCCCCAGGATTCGGGCAGCGATGAAGAAAAACGGTTCGCCGCCGCCCCGTTTCTCGACGGATGAGGGGCGAACGTATTTTCTTGTGGAATTACCTGTTCATCCACAGCTTCCGGGAGTGGAGACGCATGATGGGGTCCATGACGGGGGCCATGATGGGGACCATGATCTTTCCAGAACAGGCCAACGTATCTTGTTCGCACTGGCGGCAGAGCCGAAGAACTCTTCACAACTGGCATCAGAACTTGGGTATTCGGCAAGGACAAGGAACGTGAGAGATGCCTTGGCGAAGCTCATTGAGACAGGGTTCGTGGTGCTGACTATCCCAGGCAAGCCACGGAGTAAGAATCAGAAAATGCGGATCACAGACAAGGGAAAGGCGTGGCTTGCCAGCCAGCCGGAATAACGAGAACACGGAAGACCAATGCTCTGGATCGAGTGGTACAACTCGCTTGCCAAACCTCATCAACATCATGGCGAACCTGATCTTCACGGCGAAAACGGCCTCACGATTTCCATCAGCAAAAATGAGATTCGGGAACATGAAGCGATCTGGTTTGACAGAATTGTCGGCGTTTTTGAGCGTCCTGTTGGTCCTGACGCTGGTGGGGCAGACCCCCGCCGACGAAGTCGTCATCCGACCCCAGCCAAAGGCTGGCCCTTTGGACAATCCACTCAAGGGGTGGTGTCCCTATACGGACGCAGGCAAGATTCACCAACCGTACTCGATGGTGTTCCAGTACATCTCCTGGCGAGAACTTGAGCCTGCGGAGAACGACTATCGGTTTGACGAATGGGAGAAGTCCTGGAACGTCGAGGCGGCGACCGGAAAGCACATCATCTTTCGAGTGTATGTGGACTACCCTTCAAAGCAACCCGGCCTTCCCGACGGATTGCGAAAGGCAGGCGTGAAGGAAACTGCCTACAAGGAGCATGGGGGTGGTCAGTCGCCCGACTATGACGACGCTCGAATGATTGCGGGCATGGAGCGACTGATTGCTGCGCTTGGCAAGCGATACAACACCAATCCCCGAATCGCTTTTATCCAGTTGGGACTGCTTGGGTTTTGGGGCGAGTGGCACACCTACCCTCGCACAAAACTCTACGCTTCGCCAGAAACGGAACGCCGGGTGATCGATGCGTACCGCAAAGCGTTCCCCGATAAATGCCTCATGGTTCGCTACGCCAGAGGACACGCTGGCAAGCAGGATTGGCTTGGGTTTCACGACGACATGTTTCCGCAAGACACCGACAACGGCCAGGACTGGAGCTTTCTTGCCGGATTGCGTCGGGAAAAACGGACCAATAACTGGAAAGTCTCTGTCGTCGGCGGCGAGATGGTTCCCGGCGAGTCGGAACGCTGGGTGGGGAATGATTTCGAGACGACCCGAACCATGCTGGAACGATCTCACTTCACATGGGTTGGACCCTATTGCCCCGCATTGGAAAACCCCAAGGACGACATCTTCCTCAAACGCAGCGAGGAACTGGTTCGCAAGCTGGGTTACGAGTTTCAGATCACCGAGGTCGCACATCCTTCTCAAGTGAGGGCGAAGCAGGCAGCTCCCATTTCGTTGAAAGGAAAGAACGTCGGAGTCGCCCCGTTCTATTACCCGTGGTCGGTGGAATGGGCATTGTTCGATCCAGCGGGGAAGATGGTCACGCTTCAAGCCACCAATTGGGATATTCGCAATTGGCAACCCGGCTTATTCTCGGAGGAAGCTCAACTTACGTTCGAGGTGCCGCCAGGAGCCTATAGTTTGGGGCTTGGGATTCGTGATCCCTGGAAGGACCGTCCGGCGATTCGTTTTGCCAACGAGTTACCCGTGCGTGATGGTTGGACAATTCTGTCGGAAATCAGAGTGACCGATTAGCGTGAATCACCCTTCTGAGTTGCTGAGGGAAGTACGATATGCCCTGGATCGACTGGTACAACTCGCTTGCCAAACCTTCCTGGACGCCCGCCCCGGCGACCATCGGACTGATCTGGCAGATTCTCTACCCGATCATTCTCATTAGCTTTGGCTTCGTCTTCGTGCAGGCGATCCGAAAGGAAGTGCCGTGGCTGGTGGCACTGCCGTTCGCCATCAATCTGGCGGCGAATCTGATCTTTACGCCGATCCAGTTCGGGATGCGCAACCTGCCGCTGGCAGCGATAGACATCCTCATCGTGTGGGTGACGATCATGTGGATGGTGGTCGCCGTCTGGCGGCACTACCGTTGGGTCGCCTTGGCACAAGGTCCGTATTTCGTGTGGGTGTCGCTGGCGACGGTGCTGCAACTGAGCATCACGACGATGAATTGGGGGAGGCCATGATTCGGCTTGGCCTCTGCTGTATGTTTCGGGACCAGCCGATCAAGTTCGTCTCAACCACGGCCACCGCCATCGGCAAGATGAAGCGGCCCGACGCCCTGAAGAAGTTGAGCCGTTTGTGTCTGGAAAATGCAGACGCACTGATGGCGTCATTGCAGTATTGCGCCGACAACGGCATCGGCTGCTTTCGGATCAACAGCCAGATCCTTCCCGTCAAGACCCATCCTGAATGTGGATACGATATTAGCGAGTTGCCGAACGGTGATGAGATTATTCGGCGATTTAAGAAATGCGGGCAGTACGTCAGAAAGCAGAATCTGCGAACCTGTTTCCATCCTGATCAGTTCGTTGTGCTGAACTCACCGCGGACGGATGTTGTCGAGAAATCTGTCCTTGAGCTCGAATATCAAGCGGAAGTCGCGGAATGGGTTGAGGCCGATGTCATCAACATTCATGGGGGCGGTGCCTATGGCGATAAAGGCCAGGCTTTGGCCGCTTTTGCTCGCAACCTTGACCGGTTATCTCCCCGTGTCAGAAGTCGCCTGACAGTTGAGAATGACGACAAGACCTACACTCCCACTGATTTACTTCCCCATTGCCTTGCCACCGGTATTCCTCTGGTTTACGACGTCCATCATCACCGCTGTAATCCAGACGAATTGAGCATCGAACAAGCCACAAAGGAGGCCCTCGCCACATGGAACCGGGAGCCGATGTTCCACATCTCCAGTCCCATCGAAGGTTGGGATGGTCCGAAGCCGCAGCGACATCATGACTTTATTGACGTCAACGATTTTCCAAAGTGTTGGCGGCGACAGAAGATGACCGTCGAAGTGGAAGCCAAGGCCAAAGAAGTGGCTGTGGCGAGACTGTTCACAGCATTAAAAAACAGGAAATCCGACGCAACATGGTTTGTGTACCTGCTGCAATGTGCAGACCACTCGTTCTACACCGGAATCACCCACGATTTGCCTCGCCGGCTGGAGCAGCACAACGCTGGAACAGCCTCCCGCTACACTCGCAGTCGCCTGCCCGTGGTGTTGGTTTACCATGAACCACAAGACAGCCAGAGTCACGCCCTGAAAAGAGAACTGGCGATCAAGGCACTTTCACGACAACAGAAAGAGTCACTCATAAATTTGAAGATAACAGGGGTGCAATTTCCTGAATCATCAGACAAGCCATAGTCAGATTCTTATGTCGTTTGAGACTTCTGTTTGTCGCTTGGATTGCGGCGTCACTGTTCGTTTGTTGCAGATTGATATGCTGAGTCATGATGCTATCTGCATGTTGACAGAATGGGCGAAAGATAATCGCTCACCTGTAAACCGTGACAGATAGTCTCGATTTCCGGACGTCCAACAAAGCAACTCTTCGCCTGCATTTTCGGCAGCCGCGCGATGCTTTACTCCCACGTGATGCTTTACTCTATCTCACCCGGCGGACGAAATCGCCAGACCAGCTCGCAACGATGCAGACAACGGCAACGCCAGACACCCGTTTTGGGTTTGCGAACGCGACGATGTACCGTCTGACATCCAGAACATTGTGCCTCCCACTTCGCTGCTTGTTCGACTGTCAGTGGAACAATGGGCTGTCGAGCGGGATCTCCCGTAAACTGGAATGAAAGCGATGTGCGTGCGGAACACCGGCAGCGGTATCCGGTCAGACTCTGCGGACGCTTGTATTTGTGGTAGGTCTTGTGGCAAGCTCCACAAGTGGCCTGCCAGTCGCCCGGCATGACGACAGTTTGATCGCCCCGATCACAAGCTTTAGGCGTCGCTCCAAGTCTCCTGGCGATAGCTTTCCAGGCCGGTCCATGTCGGGCTTGCGGACCTGCAAGGGCATGAGCGATCTCATGCAGCAGAGTATCGAGTACTTGTTCCGGCGGATTGTGGCGGGCATAAAACTCGGCGATCTCAATCCGCTTCAATCGGTAATTACAGGCACCCAGCCGACGCTTTGTTCTGGCCCACCGAAACGACCAACCTTGCAGCCCGTAATTCAGGATTGCTTTTTCAGCAAGTACTTCCACTTCCTGAAGATCCATTCTTCTAATCCCGTAGTTTATTGCGACCAGAGTATTCAGGAGTCGATCCCATTGGTTCCCATCCCAGAGGGACGAACCGAGCTGTCGGTGCGATCTCCAATCTCACTCGTTCTCTACGCGCCATTGACGGGTACCCGGCTCATTGGCCGTGCGGTTCCACTACTGTAGATTTCCGGGAAACGACAGTCAACAATTGACAGCACAGACATACCGGAGATTCGGATCGCATAGCGGGATGCCTCAACACCCAATGAAAGTGTCTCGTCAAAATCAGCCGTTGAACGCCAGCTGGATGATGCTTGCGCGAACAATATCCAGCGTGGTACGTTGCTCAATCCAAAGATTAAACGATTCCGACGAACGATGAACGTCCAGTCTGATCGTTTCGCAACCTAATGACAGAACGCTCTAAGAATGTCTGCGAGCATGGGGCAGGAATTTGCTTGGACAACACGCTACTCGCGAAGTGGCACGCAAGATGCTTATTCCACGCTGCAGCGAGTCACGCAGACGCTGAGTGCAGTTTCTATGAAACTGCCACGTTTTCCGCGATGGAAGCGAGTTCATGGGACAGGGCGTTGCTAGCACCCGACTCAGAAAACTATAAGGAGTGACGACGATGAACTGGGATCAAATCAAAGGTGACTGGAAGCAGTTCACCGGCAAAGTGAAGGAAAAATGGGGGAAGCTGACAGACGACGACTTGACGACGATTGCTGGTCAGCGTGATCAGATGCTCGGAATCCTTCAGGAGCGTTACGGCTATGCCAAGGAACACGCGGAAAAGGAATTGAGCAACTTCACCGACAGCATGAAACTGGCCAAATCTCCACGTTAGTAGCCTCCCGGGGGAGGATTTCGGCGATGCGTGGTGCTGTGTGTCGCAGCACCAAAATGGAATTCAATGTAAGGAAACAAATCATGTTTAACTTTAGACCGCTAGGCAGGACTCTTCTGCTTGGGACTCTTTGTACTGCGTCATTCGGGTGCAATGAGTCAACAACCACAACCACTCGTACCAATCCACAGACCGATCGTGAAGTCACCGTGACTGCGAATAAGCCGGTGATACCGGATGGTGAGACGTCAGCAGATACTGCGAATGACGACCGCACGAACACAGGCATCAACGTTCGTGATCTAGACGATTCGACGAAAACGCCGCTCGACCAGAATGAGAACAAGGCCGACATAAAGATCACCGCCGACATTCGCAGCAGAGTCGTTGACACTGAAATGTCCGTCGATGCACAGAATGTGAAGATCATCACCCAGGATGGGAAAGTGACCCTTCGAGGGCCTGTCCATACAGCAGAGGAAAAGGCGAAGATCGAAGAAATCGCCATGGATGTTGCTGGCAAAGACAATGTTGACAGCCAACTCGAAATTGACCCGAACTGATATTGCCACTGAGCAGATATCACCCATTTCAGATCCACAACACACGTTCTTTAACAGGAGATCAATCATGTCAAAATCAGTCTTTTGCACAGCCAGTGTTGCTCAAACTGAAACGATCATGCGACAGTTGAAAAACTCGGGCTTTTCCGGAAACGACATTTCAGTTCTGATGGCTGACAAATCGGGTACTCGGGACTTCGCCCACGAGCACAACACGAAAGCACCAGAAGGCACTGCCGCCGGTGTGGGAACCGGAGTTGTTGTTGGTGGAGCACTTGGCTGGCTTGCAGGCATTGGAGCGCTGGCCATTCCGGGCCTTGGTCCATTCATCGCAGCCGGCCCAATCATGGCCGCACTGAGCGGAGCTGCGGTCGTCGGCACTCTGGGCGGTCTTACCGGAGCGCTTATTGGAATGGGAATTCCTGAGTTCGAAGCAAAGCGATTCGAAGGCAGGATCAAATCCGGAAGCTCCTTGATTTCCATTCACTGCGACGACAGTGACGAAGTCAGCCGGGCTAAAGACATCTGTGAACATGCCGGAGCGGAAGACCTCACCGTCGGCGGTGAAGTGGCGATTCACGATAGCGAAAAAAGGCGAAAATCGGAGACGTCGTTTATCGACGGTCGTGACCCAGTCATTACCTCCCCTCCCCGCATGTAATCGAGCTGGATCATGCCCGGAAGGCTGACTAACAGCCCTCCGGGATCTGTTGACACACTAAAACCATACAACTTCTCTAATTCTCTAAAGGAGCGACCCATGAAACTGAAGACACTACAAGACCTTTACGTCGATCAACTAAAAGATCTTTACAACGCGGAGAACCAACTCCTGAAGGCATTGCCGAAGATGGCGAAGGCCGCCACAGCACCAGAACTTGCGACGGCGTTCACTGAGCATCTGGAGGAAACGAAGGGCCAGATTGAACGTCTGGAAACGATCTTCACTGAGTTGGAGATCAGTCCAAAAGGGAAGACCTGCAAGGCCATGGCAGGGTTGCTCGAAGAAGGGGCTGAAGCAATCTCTGAAGATGCTGATCCTTGCGTGAGAGACGCAGCGTTGATTGCTGCGGCGCAGCGGGTTGAGCACTACGAAATGGCTGGATACGGCTGTGTGCGAACATTCGCCCGTCTGCTCGGCCATGATGAGGCGGCCGATTTGTTGCAGACGACTCTGGATGAAGAAGGCTCAACCGACAAGAAACTGACTGATCTGGCAGAATCGGTCATCAACGTTGAGGCGGTGAGTCCGGCGTCTGACAAGTAAGCGGCGTTAGAGACGGCAGATCGTCGGATGAGGAGGAAATCTCACTCACCTGAGACCACAGTAGAGACACGAGTCAGGCGATAAAGATTGATCTGATCGGGTGGCTCAATTCGATACGGATATTCGTCAACAGAGTCGGCATGCGAAAGGCATTGACAATCAGGGTTTGCAACAGCAATTCACTCCAAACGGAGAACAGAAGTTTGAACGTCCTTGATTGACGGACAACTTATAAAATCAATTGCTTCATAACCTGGCCAAAACATTTGTAAGGGAATGGTATAATGATGAACTATCAGACAATCTCAATGGGTGCGATCGCGATAGCTGTCCTTGCAGGAAGCGCAGTGGCGTTTACGGCCGAGGATGACAAAGAGGCAATGCACGACGGAACCGTCGTGAGTATCAGCAGTACCGAACTGGTGATGAGGGGCAAAGACGATAAGGAACACACTCACACGCTGGCGAAGAACGCCACATTGACGCTGGATGGAAAAGACTGCAAAGCGGAAGATCTGAAAGCTGGCCTCAAGATTCGTGTTACGGCAAAGACAGTGGATGCCAAAGAAGTCACCAACGTCGAAGCCATCAGTAAAAACGCTTTGTTTGCCGACACGCATGAAGGCAAATTCGTGAGTGCGACCAGCAGCAAGTTGGTGATGACAGGCACTGATGGCAAAGAACACTCCCACACGATCACGGATGACACGAAAGTCACCTGCGATAAGAAAGATTGCAAAGCCACTGACCTGAAAGCCGGGACAAAGCTTCGAGTCACCACAAAAAAATCTGATGTGAAGGCCGCAATTCGCGTTGAAGCCATCGTCAAAGACGACGTCTTCGCACGGTAAATCAGCGGGTTCAGCGTCTCAGGATGATTGTTACCACGACGCCGGGTGCCGCACATTGAGCGAACCCCGGCTTCCTTGACGTACATTTTCGGGGCCGACAGCAACGGATTGAAAGAGACGTCTGGAACCCTCCGGTAACAACTGTTTTTAGTAATTTCCTGGTGTTTCCAAAGTCTTTGAAACCTTTTTTAACGACCTGTTTGACGCCGTAACTTTTAACCGACGAGCCGACACTCTGAAGGATTGAATACTATGAAACTCTCACGCACCTGGATCGGATGCCTGCTGGCCACATTCGTCGTACTGGGCACGTTCAATGACACAAAAAATGCGAGTGCAGCACCGCGAACTCAAGCGAATGGGGATGAAGGGGTCGAGGTGCTGACCCGTGGGCCGGTTCATGAAGCCTTCGCGGAAACAATCAGCTTTGATCCAGAGCCTGGTATTATCGTGGCCAATCAGCCACCGGAAGCCATTGAAGAAATTCCTCCGGAACAGCGTCCGGAAGGAGACAACGTCGCGTGGATTCCGGGCTATCTGGCCTGGGACGATGAACGTGGTGATTTTCTTTGGGTCAGCGGCATCTGGCGAGATTTGCCACCGGGCCGCCAGTGGATGCCTGGCTATTGGACCGAAGTGGAATCTGGGTACCAATGGATTTCAGGCTATTGGGCTGATGCCACTCAAACGGAGATTCAATACCTGCCCGAGCCGCCGGCGACGGCGGAAGTTGGGCCCAACATTAATGCACCCTCACACGACCATATCTGGCTCCCTGGTTGCTGGATCTGGCAACAGAATCACTATGCCTGGCGTCCCGGTTACTGGGCACCGATGCAGCCGAATTGGGACTGGGTTCCAGCTCATTATGTCTGTTCGCCGCGAGGCTATGTCTTTGTGGATGGCTATTATGACTACTCCGTTTCCCGCCGCGGAGTTTTGTTTGCACCCGTGTATCTCAATTCGGGCCTCTACTCGCAGCAAGGCTATTCCTATTCACCGTCCACAGTGATCAACTTGACCGTGTTCACGGCCCATCTTTTCTCGCGGCCTCATTACCATCATTACTACTTTGGTGATTACTATGCGAATAACTACAGCACGGGAGGCTATTATCCATGGTTTTCATACGGTTCAAGTGGCTATGGCTACGATCCGTTTTATGCTCGGCAGCGATGGGATAATCGCCAGGATCTTAACTGGCAAAACCGTATCGAACGTGACTTTGCCGATCGCCGCGACCACGAAGACCAGAGACCCCCTCGCACGCTGGCCGCTCTGCTTGAACAAAACCAGAATGTCCCGCAGTCGGATGACAAATCGACTCTTGTTGCTATGTCGCTCGATCAGCTGACCAGCAATCAGGCGAGTCCGCAGCGGTTTCAAGCCGTAGACAAGGATGAACGTGAGGCACTGGCCCAACGTCGGCAGGAGATGCAGACGTTTCGCGACGAGCGAAAGAAGCTCGAAGCTGAAACGACGGCGACTCGCCCAGACAGTCCCACCGAGCCGACCGAGCTTAACAAACCAAATAAGCCATCTGAGCCGGTGAGTGTCAAGCTTCCGAAGTCTCCGGTTGTCTCTACAACTGCCCAGACGCCTGGAAAAGGCGTTTCCGCACCGAAGAGTCCGGACATTCCGAAAGTCGATCCAAGTGTTAAGGCCAAACCACGAGTTCCTCGTGAAGCAAAGCCTAATCCTGAAAAGGTCAAAGGCGCGGAGAAGAGTCCCGGCACTGACACAAAGCCACCAGCAATGAAGAAAAAGCCCGGAGACGAACCCAAGTCCAGCAAGAAGGGGAATGCAAAATCCAAAGACGATAAATCAGATCCGATGCCTGACGTCCCCAAAGTCGATCCAAAGCCTGGCGATCCGAGTGTGCCAAAGTCAGATCGTCCCAAGGGCGATCCAAAGCCCAAACTTGGCAAGGGCGACCCAAAGCCCGATGTTCCGAAAGTTGATGGCAAGCCTGACGTCCCAAAGGCTGATCCGAAACCTGATCGCCCAAAGCTGGATCCTCAGCCAGGTAAAAAGGGAGCACCAAAATCAGATCCTCCGAAAGGCAAAGCGAAACCGCGAGGAGAAACTGCAGATCCAAAGCCTGTAACACCAAAGGTCGATCCTAAACCTGCATCACCCAAGGTTGACCCTAAACCTGCACCGCCCAAGGTCGATCCTAAACCTGTACCACCCAAGGTTGATCCTAAACCTGCACCACCAAAGATCGACCCTAAACCGGCACCGCCCAAGCTTGAACCTAAACCTGTTGCACCGAAAGTGGATCCTCCAAAGCTTCCAAAATTGTAACCTCGTTACAAGTCGGGCGATCCTCGCCTGAATCTCCGGGCGTTGTCACATCAAGGCAACGCCCATTGAGGATATCGTCGTCAGTGAACGCAAACACTCTCTGTGAAGGCTTCAGCAAGGAACCAAAAGATGAACATGGAAACCGAAACCATTGAACAGAACCCCGAGCCAGCTCTGTACGGAAGACTTTTTGGAATCGTTGAGTACCGCCACCAGCTTAAAGCCCTTTGCGAGTCATTTGCGACGCTGGGAGCGGGTGAAATAGAGGTCCTGGATGGACTCTCTGGAATCGCGCAACTTGAAAAGTGGAAGGTCGATGTTTCTCAGTACCTCTTCGGTGATATGGAAGGCGAAATGCTTCAGCGATATCTCGATGCCGTGAAGAATAATTTCATCGTCTTTGCCGCACCAGTGGAATCAGAGATGGCCACTAGCGCTGCAGAATTAGCAAAAACAAGCGGAGCATCCGAAGTCACTCACTTCGGAAACTCCATGATCACCAACTACTGATCAGAATTGCTTACTCAGGAGCAATGCTCTTGAGTGAGCTTTTCGTCGGCTCCTGTCGCGACCGCTCATGGCAACGGTTTTCAGCAAAATGTTCCTACAGCGATGGCACCGTAGTAGTTTATTCCGTGGCACGTTATTCCGTAGCACTTTATTCCGTGGCGGGAAAAAACCAACAGACTCCGCAAACAATTAAGGCATGATAAACGATGACCCTGCTTACGACTTCTTCACAAGAGATCGATCATCTGGAAAACCTCATCCGAGGCATCAGGATCGCGATGATGACGACCGTTTGTAAGGACGGTTCACTCTGCAGTCGCCCGATGGCCACGCAGGAGCCGCACTTCGATCGCGGCCTTTGGTTCTTCACGAAGGCCGACTCGGCCAAGGTGGGTGAAGTTGAAGACGAGGGCCAGGTCAACGTGACGTATGAAAATTCAGTGGAATCCATCTATGTGTCGCTCTCGGGACGGGCGACTTTGGTGCAGGACCGGCAACTGATCGAAGAAATGTGGCACGAAGATCTTCGAGTGTGGTTTCCGGAGGGCGTTCACGATCCGCTGTTGGCGCTACTGCGAGTCGATGTTGACAAGTGGGCGTACTGGGATGCTCAGTCGAGTGCGATGTCGGAGCATACCGGGACACTGAAAGATGCACCCGATGCAGTGATCCCTGCTGATCTCGGCGATCAGCGACGAGTCGACGTAAGCGGAATCTGGATCTCGCAGGATGTCGGGACCGCGAAGACTCGTAACGAGGTTGTGGAGTAGCAGCCCGTTGGTGTCGTCGTTTACTTGAGCCTTGCGGTTCAGGCATCATTTCTCCATCACGGGTCTTCGAACGAACTATAGGAATTCCTTATGCTTCCCATCAAAACTCGGAACTGTGCGATGTATGGAGGCGTTTTCCTCGCTACGTTTCTGTCGCTAAGCGTTGCCAGCGCTCAGGATACTGGTCGGAAGACGTCAGCCCTTCAGAAGCCGGCTCCGCCGAAGGCCCCGGCCATTATGGTGCCGGTTGCGGTTCCGGAGGATTTCGCTTCTGTGATGAAGCGGATGGTTGAGGCTAAGCCAGCCATTCAGCAGCGGCATCTTGAGCTGCTTCAGCTCCGCTACGACCTAAGTGATCAACCGGCAGCGGAATCCATAATGGCACGGAAGAAACCGGTGCAGGACGGCGTTCGAGTTCGACTCGCCAATGGTCAAACGTGGGAAGTTCTGGCCCAGATGACTCCGGCGGAAATCCGCGAACAAAGTTTGTTCCCTGCGGGATTTCTTCCACTGCCGCACCCCAATCATCCAGAAGGCGGCATGCTGTTTCCGAAGTTTCACATCGATGAAATCAAGAAGCAGGAGACTCGTGATTTGACACGATTCGACCTCGACTATGACTTGCCGGATCACTTTCTTCCCGAATTTCCTCCGGCAATCTTTCTGACCACGCGACCAGATCTCGGGGACGTGTCGCAGGGCAAGCTTGTGACAATGGACAACTTCCATGAACTCTTTAAAGACGCATTGAATCCAAAGCAAATTGAAGGACTGCGGTTGCTGGTCGCTCCGTTTATGCAGCAGCAGTTCAATCAGACCGATGACCGTCGCTCGGTTCGCCCGAGTCGCGGCGTGGCCTGCTTCGACTGTCACGCGAATGGACATACGAACGCCTCCACGCATTTGGCCGGTGACGTTCGCCCACAGGAGTTTCGGCATCGACTGGATACGCCTTCGCTGCGTGGCGTGAACATTCAGCGACTGTTCGGATCTCAGCGAGCGTTGAAAAGCGTCGAAGACTTCACCGAGTTCGAACAACGAGCTGCGTATTTCGACGGTGATCCTGTTCTCGCCACCAAAAAGGGCGTCAACATTCTTGAACGAGGAAGTCAGGTGCATTTCATGGCTGAGTTTCAGGCGCTGCTGGACTTTCCACCGGCTCCAAAGCTGACGGTCCTTGGTCGACTGGATGCAAAACTGGCCAGCGAATCGGAGCTGCGAGGCGAAACCCTGTTCTTTGGCAAAGCTCAGTGTGCCACCTGCCATACTCCTCCGTATTACACCGACAACCTGATGCACAATCTGCAGGTCGAACGGTTCTTCAAGCCACAGACAATCAACGGGCGCATGGCGTCGGCTGATGGGCCGATTAAAACATTTCCGCTGCGAGGCATCAAAGATTCACCGCCGTATCTTCACGATGGTCGACTGCTCACGCTGGACGACACTGTCGAGTTCTTCAATCTGATTCTGGAACTCAAGCTGACAACTGATGAGAAATCCGACCTCGTGGCATTTATGCGAGCGCTCTGACATCGCATTCGGAATTCCATGTTTTGAGGTGAAGGATAACTGCTGTCCAAAAAACGTTGCCAGGCCGAGCCGCGCAAGAGTCATGACGGAGTTGAGCATCGAGATACTTTCTTGATCTGTGTGGTTTACGAAACTTTCAGTCGAAAAGGAAACGTGTTATGAGCGTCAAGGACATTCGGAAGAACGATCTTTTGGGCAAGACCAAGGCGAAGTGATTATCCGACCGGCTGTGCTTCAGTTCTGCCCACCTAAATCGCGAAGTTTAGAGGAGATCAGTCATGCTCAATCTGTTTCGAAGCCAGTCCAGAAGCGCTGCCGGGGCCATCACGTATGTGACTATTGGCACATTGATGATCATCTGGGCCGGTCTGTGGTACTATTACTTCCTGATGCCTGTTCCGAACGCCCCGGCCTGGCAGAAGTTCGCTTGCGTCGGCACGATTTGCTCCGGCTTTGCGATTGGGGTGATCGGCCTGCTCTTCGGTCTCATCGGCCGTGGCGCCAAGGGTGCCGACACCACCGTCGGCGTTGCTTCTGTGGGCCCGGTGACGCCTACCGTCCTGTCCGTCCCGTCGAGCCTGGGAGCGGCAGGCACCATGGGAAATCCGGTCATCACGTCTGTCCCGGCAAACATCACCCCGGTTAACCGGGCGTGAGCCATAGCTATGCCGCAGATTTCTGAAACCCCTCAAACAGTGGACTCTGAAAATCGTCCGGGTAGGGTGATGATATGAGCGAATTGCAAGTCACTTCAGGGTCAGCCGTCACGAACCGTGATACGGACACAGATACACCCGCGCTGTTGGAAGATCACCCACCGCTGTCTGTACGCAGTTTCGGGTTGACCGACATCGGTAAGGTACGTTCCACAAATCAGGATCAGTTTCTGGTTGCCGTTCTTCTCAAGGCGTTACAGGTCGAGCACACGAGTTTACCTCAGCGAAGGATACAACATAGTCCTGACCGGAGTCACCTGTTCGTCGTTGCCGACGGGATGGGAGGTCATGCAGGCGGTGAGCAAGCCAGCGCTTTGGCAATCGACTCAGTGGAGACATTTATCCTTAAGTCCTTCAAGTGGTTCGCGGAATTCAAAGAGCCAGAACAGGACCGGGTGCTGATGGACTTTCAGACAGCCCTCGCCGAAGCAAACGCCCGCGTACTGGCCGAAGCAAAGGACTGGCCGGAACTTTCCGGTATGGGGACCACATTGACACTGGCCTACAGTCTGAATGACGTGCTGTTCATCGCCCATGTCGGAGACACTCGCTGCTACCTGTGCCGTCAGGGAACACTCTACCGATTAACCCGGGACCACACTTTGGTGGAAGAAATGATCCGCAACGGAACTGTAGCCATCGCAGATGCTGCCAAACACCACCTGCGTCATGTGATTACGAACGTCGTCGGTGGTACTTCAGCCAATCTCAAAGTCGAAGTCCATAAGTTAGAACTGGGAGCCGGTGACCGAGTCTTGCTCTGTTCGGACGGACTGACGGGAATGCTCACGGACGACGAAATCAATCAGATTCTTCACGCCGAGGAAGAACCGGATGAGGCTTGCCGGCAGCTTGTCGCTCGTGCAAACGCAGCAGGTGGTCGAGACAACATTACCGTCGTCGTGGCTGATTTCCGCATTGCGGCCTCGCGAGCGCAGCGATCTGAAGAGGACCTCTGTGAACTCGGCACCGAGAGCCCGACAGCAGTGTGCCTCGGATGAAGAAAACACCGCTGGTCGAGGATATCCAGAACTACGCTCAGAACATCGTCGATACGGTGCGTGAGCCCCTGCTGATTCTTGACGCCACTCTGCGAGTCCAGTCCGCCAACCGGGCGTTCTATCAGACGTTCTTGGTCACTTCCGAGGAAACGGAAAACCATCTCATTTACGAGTTGGGTAACGGCCAGT